>RKRQ01000087.1 GCA_007571325.1 Candidatus Dadabacteria bacterium | reverse complement strand
CTGAGAACCTGGAGAAGTTAAGGATAAAGGAGGCTGCTGCACCTGAAACTGCTAGAAGAAAAAGCAGTTTTGTCCATCTTTGTTTCAGTATGGGGGCACAGACGAGTATGAGTATTCCGGTGAGCACAAGTATGCACTCCGGAAGTATGACCAGCGTGCTTTGAAGTAAAGCTTGAATACTCATGGTTGTGTTGCTCCAGACTTTTTCATTTCTTCAAGCGGGTCTTTGACTATTTCGAACTTCCTTTCTTCAAACTGGAAGCTCTGCTCGTCAATGCACCATATTCTCGCATCGGAAAATTCTCCACGGTTTACCGAAAAGATTATATATGCCCATTCAGGCGATGCCACCTGTCTGTCCGTTTCTGAAGGGACTGAAGGGTGATCCGGATGCGAGTGGTATATGCCGAGGATCTCAAGACCATTTTCCCTTGCCCATGAATCCGCTTCTATATAGGAACGTGGATCAAGTTCATAACGGTCTTTTAACCGGTTACTGTCAATATCTCCTGTTTTTTTAAATGCTGTCTCCGATTTGTCATCGGCGACCAAATTGGCACATTTGCGAAAGTGAGTAACGGTATCGCCTTTGCCGACCATCACTCCGCACACCTCGTAAGGATAACCGGATTCAGCGTCCCGTGTCATGCCCAGATAAGCTGATCTATATATTTTTACCACCAGAGTTCTTCGCTCAGGTATCTTCTGCCCGAATCGGGAAGAATAGTTACGAGCACTCCCTCTTTTAGTTTCTTTGCGTATTTAAGTGTTACGCAAACTGCAGCTCCTCCCGAGTGACCTACGAATATCCCTTCAGTTTCCATCAACTGTTCCATCATTTCATAGGCTTTCTCTGTTGAGATGAAGACAACTTCGTCGGCGGCTTCCTCGTTGTATATGCCGGGAACTATTGAAGAGGGCATGTGTTTCATTCCCTCAAGTCCGTGAAGGCTTTCTTCGGGCTGGATTGCAATTGTTTTTATCTCAGGATTGTATTCCTTAAGTCTTTTTCCGGTTCCCATAAAGGTTCCCGATGTGCCAAGTCCCGCGAGGAAATGGGTTACGGTACCTTTTGTCTGTTCCCAGATTTCCGGTGCGGTCGTTTCATAATGAGCAAGACTGTTGTTGATATTGTTATACTGGTCCGGCATGAAATATCTGTCGGGATTTTCAGCTTTCAACCTATGAGCCATTCTTATCGCTCCGTCGGAACCCTCAAGAGGGTTTGAGAAAATTATTTTCGCTCCATAGGCTTCGATCGCTTTTTTTCTTTCGGTGTTTACATTCTCGGGTGTTACGATCTCGACTCTGTATCCCAGCGCCGCTCCCAACATGGCGTATGCGATCGCAGTGTTTCCGGAAGAGGAATCCATAATTACCTTGTCTTTTGTGAGTTTGCCTGAACTGATGGCCTCTAGGATCATTTTACGGGCGGGACGGTCTTTTATTGAACCTCCGGGGTTAAACCACTCAGCTTTTGCATAAATACTGACTCCCGGGGAGCATTCTTTTGCTGTTTCAGAAAGTTTCAGAAGGGGGGTGTTGCCTATAAGGTCAACCACCGATTCGACTCTTGAACCTCTTTTAGTAGAGGTCCCGGCTTCGGGTCTATACATTAGCAGCGCTCGATGATTACCTTGTGGTAACGGCCTTCTTCTTTTACTATGGCCAGAACTTTGTGACCTTCCTGTTCCACGCTTCTCGGGAGATTAGAAAGTGGTTCCCCTTCACAGAGCTTGACCTCAAGCACTTCTCCGCGCTCCATTTTCTCAAGCTTGAGTCTGGTTTTGACAAACGTCATTGGACAGATATCGCCCGTTATATCTATTTTTTCCTTACTCTGCGTGTTGTTCATTCCAAAGACCTTGTGCGCGGTTTTGACGTTAAGATTAACATAGTATGTGTTTTACTCAAACCGCTTTTCCGGCGACGTTTCGGGAATCTATCCACGATATTACGGATTCAAACATTTTTCTGCCGTCTTCTGAACCCAAAAGGCTCTCGAAACCGCGCTCCGGGTGAGGCATCATTCCTAGTACGTTACCGCGGCTGTTTGTGATTCCCGCTATATTGTCCTCAGCGCCGCTTGGATTTGCCTCGGCATTTAGTTCTCCGTCCTCCCCGCAGTATCGCAAAACTATTCTCCATTCTTCTATATTGTCTCTGTCCGGGGACAGAACGAAGTTGCCTTGGGCGTTTGCGACAGGAAGCTTCAGTATTTGTCCCTTATCTAAAAGACAAGTAAAAGGGGTATCCGGATCCTCAATTCTTACGTTTGTCCATCTGCAGACAAATTTCAGGGAGGAGTTGTGTATAAAAGCTCCGGGAAGAAGACCTGATTCAACCAGAATTTGAAACCCGTTACATATTCCTATTATCGGGACTCCGAGCTTGGCGAGCTCCCCAAGAGGTTTCATGACCGGGGAGAACCGTGATATGGCTCCCGCACGAAGATAGTCCCCGTAGGAAAATCCCCCAGGTATCACTACGCAGTCGATTCCTTCAAGGCAAATTTCCTCGTGCCATATAAAGTCGCAAGGTTGCCCTAGGATTTTTCTTATAGCATGGTAACAGTCGTGGTCGCAATTAGAACCCGGAAAAAACAAAATTCCAAAATTCGGCATTTTACTTTTCTTTTACCTCTACTGAAGAATCTTCAATTACTGGGTTGGAGAGTAGTTTCCGGCACATTTCATATGCTTTTTGGCTTACCTGCTCGGCAGATTTACCCTCCATATTAAGTTCCACGACTTTTCCCACCCTTACGTTGGAAATTCCACTGAATCCGAGTCCGCTAAGCGCATTTAGTATAGCTTTACCTTGAGGGTCAAGCACCACGGGCTTAAGCTTGACCTCTATTTTGACCGAAAACCGTTTCATCTCTGATTTTTACTCCGAATATGGGTTCTGTGGCATATTAATCGTATGAGAGTAGTATGCCGACAATTCTTTCAAGTTCTTCGGGGGAATAATATTCTATTTCTATTTTCCCTTTCGTTCTGTTGCGGCTTATTTTTACTTTGGTCGAAAATCTTCCCGCAAGCTCTTCGGTC
The DNA here is from genome assembly GCA_007571325.1 of Candidatus Dadabacteria bacterium. GTDB lineage: Bacteria > Desulfobacterota_D > UBA1144 > Nemesobacterales > Nemesobacteraceae > Nemesobacter. The sequence goes on along the minus strand of RKRQ01000087.1, from coordinate 12,311 downwards.
AGTTCCTTGGTAAAAATATCTTCCGCCTCTTCAGTTTTGCTTGAGGTGGATTTGGGGGAGAATTGAGAGTTCTTATCCCACTTTTTTACGAGTTCTTCCGTCTGTCTTACCGTAAGATTTTTTCTCAGCACTTCACCTAGAAGAGAATCCATTTCCTCAAAGGAAACAGCGCCCAAAAGTGCTCTTGCGTGTCCCGTGGTTATAGCTCCCGAAACAAGAGCTTCTTTAGCGTTTTCAGAAAGCCTGAGAAGCCTTAACTGGTTTGTTATAACCGATCGGTTTTTCCCCGTTTTCTTAGCTATTTCACTATGTGTAAGTCCAAAGCGCTCTGAGAGTTTTTCATAAGCCTCTGCCTCTTCAATAGGATTTAAGTCTTCTCTCTGTATGTTTTCTATTAAAGTAAGTTCCGCTACGTCCTGGTCTGTGGCGGTTATTATTACAACGGGGACTTTATCGAGTTTTGCTATTTTTGCCGCTCTCCATCTGCGTTCTCCGGCAACTATTTCAAAGCCGTCGTCTTTTTTCCTGACTATAAGCGGTTGTATAATTCCATTTTCCTTTATGGACCCTGCAAGTTGCTCAAGAGAGTCTTGTTCAAAGCGGGTTCTCGGCTGCGATGCGTTCGGGCGCAACAGCCCCGGGCTTATCATCTGATACTCTTCGGATTTTGTCTCTAGGTTCTTCGGAATAAGTGAATCAAGCCCTTTACCCAGACTTCGTTTTTTCATATCAGTTGACTTTCTCTCTGCCTATTATTTCGTTTGCAAGATCCATGTAATTCTGCGCGCCGGTCGACTTTATTTCATAAAGCATAAGCGGTTTTCCGTGGCTTGGCGCTTCTGCGAGTTTCACGTTTCTATTTATAACTGTTTCAAAGGTTTTTTCGCCGAAGTGATTTCTTACTTCATTGGCCACGGAGTGACATATGTTGTTCCGGGAATCAAACATAGTCAGAAGATAGCCTTCCACTTCAAGCAGGGGATTGAGCCTCTGCTTGGCAAGGGATATTGTCGCTTGCATCTGTACTATGCCTTCAAGCGCATAGTATTCACACTGAACGGGTATAAGTACCCGGTCGGACGCGGCAAGCGCATTTATGGTAAGCAAGCTGAGAGACGGTGGAGCGTCTATGAATACGTAATCATATCCGGCTTTTATTTCGTCAAGTGCTGTTTTCAAACGGAATTCCCTGTTTTCCGTTTGCACCAAGTGTATCTCGGCCCCGGCAAGTTCATGATTTGCCGGGCATAATTGAAGATGACCGTTTAGAATATCCGGATAGATATCGATTATTGTATCCGATAGTGCTATTTCTTCGAGTATGACACTGCAGATGTTTTTAGAATTGATCAATTCTTTGTCTACGCCAAGTCCACCGGTTGCATTTCCCTGCGAGTCAAGATCTATGATAAGCGTACGGCGATTTGCCGCAGATAAAGAAGCAGAAAGGTTAACCGTAGTTGTGGTTTTACCGACTCCTCCTTTCTGATTGACCACGCATATTACTTTTGACATTTGGCGATAAAAAAATGATAAACTTGCAACTGTTATCAGTCAAATGAATCCTGTACCTTTCCTGATTCTGTGGTGAAGACGTTTTCCGAATGACTAACTTGGTAAACAGAATATGTACTGTTTTTTCGACTTTTCTCGGACTGGGATATATTCCGGGAGCCCCGGGAACCGTGGGGACGCTGGCAGCGGTGGGGGTAGTATATCTGCTTGATTTGACGGGAGGCGTGATTCTTTATTCGGTGTTCACCTTCGTCTTTATTATTGCTTCCTTCATTGCTTCCGGCCGTTGCGTATCGATTTTTAAAAGGGAAGACCCGCAGGAAATCGTCGTTGATGAAGCATGCGGATTTCTCATATGCATGTTTTTCATTCCGCCAGACCCGATTAACCTTGCGCTTGGCTTTTTCCTCTTCAGGTTTTTCGATATAGCAAAACCGTTTCCGATAAAAAAAATCGAGAAACTTCCCGGCGGGTACGGTATCGTTACCGATGATTTAGTGGCTGGAATTTATGGGAACCTCTGTCTTCAGGCCTTTATTTTTCTTACCGGTTAAAATTACCTTGCGATGTGCGTTGAACTGATAGCGACCGGAAACGAGATAATGAGCGGTCTTACTCTGGACACGAATTTCAACTGGACTGCGGCCAAGTTATCTTCATCGGGTATTGAAGTTAGATACCATTGCACGCTGAATGATAATCTAGAGGACCTTCTCGCTTCTTTTGAGACGGCGTCGAAAAGATCCAGATTTGTCATAGTTTCGGGAGGACTTGGCCCCACTGAGGATGATCTAAGCGCGCTTGCCGCCTCGAAATTTCTGGGAACTCCCCTCGTTTTTGATCCCGTAGCATATAACGATATTGTTCAAAAGCTTGCGGAAAGGGGAAGAGAACCCAACAGTTATCATAAAAAACAAGCAATGTTTCCCGAAAAAGCAACGGTTATCGAAAATTCCGTCGGTACGTCTGCCGGTTTCAGTTTTCTTTTAGGCAATTCGAAGTTCTATTTTCTTCCAGGTGTTCCCAGGGAGTTCAGGAGTATGTTCTCAGAATATGTCTTCCCGGACATAGTCAATACTCTGGAGAAAGGAAAAAGCCTGTGCGTGAAAGTCCTTCGGATCTTTGGACTGGGTGAGTCCGAAGTGGCTGAGAAACTGGGGGATTTTTCTCCTGAAGGGGTAAATGTTGGATACAGGATTCGCCTTCCTGAAATTCATCTTCGACTTACGGCTTCGGGCTATGACAGTGAGGTGTTGCAGTCGCTTCTGCAAAACGCCTGTACGGAAGCGAGTAAAAGACTGACGGGTTTTGTGTTTTCACAGGAAGAAGAGACCCTTGAGGAAGCAACTGCGTCTTTGCTACTTCAAAAAGACCTGACCCTATCTGTTGCAGAGTCTTGCACTGGAGGGCTTTGCGCAAGCCGTTTTACGGATGTTGCGGGGAGTTCTGCTTATTTTCTTGGTGGAACCGTGGTATACAGCAACGATTCCAAGGAGAAGCTTCTCGGGGTAAGCGCTGAGACTCTTGAGAGATTCGGCGCGGTGAGCGAGGAAGTGGTTGCTGAGATGTCTTACCGCGTAAAGACTCTTTTCGGAAGCGATATAGGACTTTCAATATCCGGGATTGCGGGTCCTGGGGGTGGAACCTTGGAGAAACCCGTTGGGACTGTATGGTTCGGGTTCTCTCACGTTTTGTCGGGGACTTCTTGTGAAAAAAGGAATTTTACGGGTACGAGGGATGAGATAAAAAATTTTGCTGCCGCGACTGCAATTGATATTGTTAGGAAGTTCTGCCTTGATTATGTAGCATAATGTTTTCTGAACCGTGACTAACAAGAATGGAGATTGAAATTCAATGAGCGATATTGATGAGAAAAACAAGAGCATAAACGTAGCTATCGACACCATAGAGAAGCAGTTTGGAAAGGGTTCCATAATGAGACTTGGGGAAGATGCTCGGCTCTCGGACATTCCGGTTATCACCTCGGGTTCTCTGGGGCTTGACATAGCGCTTGGCGTTGGAGGCTTTCCCAGGGGGAGAATCATTGAGGTTTTTGGTCCTGAGGCCTCGGGTAAAACCACAATAGCTCTCCATGCCATTGCCGAAGCGCAGAAAGCTGGTGGAATCACCGCTTTTGTCGACGCCGAACATGCTCTTTCGACAACATATGCGGCGGCACTTGGTATAAAAGTGGAGGACCTTCTTATTTCCCAGCCTGATTTTGGAGAACAGGCGCTTGAGATCGTTGATACTCTTATCAGGAGCAGCGCGGTTGACCTCATAGTGCTTGACTCGGTTGCGGCACTTACCCCGCGCGCCGAAATTGAGGGGGAAATGGGAGATACTCACGTGGGGCTTCAGGCGAGACTGATGTCGCAGGCGCTTCGCAAGATAACGGCTAACGTAAGCCGTTCCAAGACTATAGTGATTTTTGTTAACCAGCTCAGAATGAAGATTGGAGTTCCTGCCTACATGAATCCCGAGACGACCACAGGGGGGAATGCTCTTCGGTTCTATTCGTCGGTGAGAATTGACATAAGGCGCATTGGATCTCTTAAAGATGGAGACCGTATAGTGGGCAACAGGGTAAGGGCCAAGCTTGTCAAGAACAAAGTCGCTCCTCCTTTCCGAGAAACGGAATTTGAGGTGATTTTCGGTAGGGGAATATCGAAGCTCGGGGAGCTTATTGATCTGGGAAACAAGTTCAACGTGATAAAGAAGAGTGGGACTTGGTATTCCTACGAGGGGGAAAGAATGGGTCAGGGAAGGGAGAATTCCAAGAAGTTTCTGCACGAAAACCCGGAAATCCGCGAAAAGATAAGAAGTGAAATTCTGGAAGCTTCGGGAATATATTCTTCTGAGGAAGCAGAGGGAGAAAAGCCCAAAAAATAGTTTTCAGTATGCCGAGTTCACTGAACCTGAACTAATAAAAAAACTTCATTGTATCTGATTTTTTACTACAGTGGTCCGATACGGATGAAAATTCTTGGAATTGAAACCTCTACTTTTTCTGGAAGCGTGTCAGTATCTGATGATGAGGCGCTTCTTTGCGAATATGTTTTTAACACCGGGCCGAGACATAATGAAGTGCTTGTTCCAACCATTGAACGGCTTCTTTCCGACTGTGAACTCAAAAAAGAAGACTTGGATGCAGTATGTGTATCGACGGGACCGGGTTCCTTCACCTCGCTTCGTATAGGGGTATCAACGGCAAAAGCCTTGTGCTATTCCCTTGGAACTGACCTTGCGGGAGTTCCGTCTCTTCAGGTTCTTGCCTCGAACGTGACTTGGTCGGGAAACGACATATGCGTTATGACCAATGCTGGAAGAGGAGAGGTTTTCTTTTCTTTTTATGATTCAGAGAGTAAAACGATGACCGATGCGGAAATTGTTGACCCTGAGTCTGTATGTGCCGGGATAGAGAAAAAAACCGTTTTTGTGGGCAGCGGAGCTCTTATGCACGCAGAACTTATAAGAGAGAACTTGGGGAAGAACGCCGCGCTTTTACCTGAGAATTTAAACGCCCCGAGAGCATCTGGCTGCGCGCTTCTGGGCAGACGGAAAATCCTTTCCGGAAAAAAGGATGATCCTTTCACTTTGACTCCCTTCTATCTTCGCCGCTCCGCGGCGGAACGCAAGGCAGCGTCTCCTGAGCGCCAGTAGGAATCTTTTTCCCTTCCTGGTCTTGAAGTTATCTTTACAATGTATAGATTAAGCTAGTGGGTTTTTCCGTACTCCGAATTTTAGAAACCAATAAGGGAGACAGTATAAAATGGCCAAGATGATCGGCGCGCAGATGTTCTTTGAGACGCTTCTTCACCAGGGTATTGACGTGGTCTTCGGACTGCCGGGAGGTTACGTTCTCAAGGTCTACGACGTGATGACCGATTATACCGACAGGATAAAACATGTTCTCGTTAGGCATGAGCAGGGAGCTACGCACATGGCCGACGGATACGCAAGAGCTTCCGGAAAACCGGGAGTGGTGCTCTGTACCTCGGGTCCGGCGGCAACTAACACTGTTACGGGTATAGCAACGGCGCAGATGGATTCATCTCCCATAGTTATCTTTACGGGGCAGGTTCCTACCAATTACCTTGGAAGTGACGCGTTTCAGGAAGCCGACCACATCGGTATAACGAGGCCCTGCACGAAGCATAATTATCTTGTGCGAGAACCCCGGGATCTTCCCAGGGTAATGAAAGAGGCTTTTCACATAGCCGGCACTGGAAGACCTAGCCCGGTTCTGGTCGATATGCCTAAGGATGTTCTCATAGGAGAAGACGAACTCGTCATTCCGGAGGGCGTAGACATTAAAGGCTACAAGCCCACCATTAAGGGGAATCCCTCGCAGATAAAAAGGGCAGTCGAGATGCTCGTTGCCGCGAAACGGCCAGTTGTTTATTCTGGAGGAGGAGTTATCTGGTCTGAGGCTACCGCTGAATTGCTTGAGCTTTGCCACCGGCTGCAGATCCCCGTAGCTTCAACTCTTATGGGGCTGGGAGGTTATCCGGCGAGCGATCCGCTTTTCATAAGCATGCTCGGGATGCACGGTTCTTACGCAGCTAACATGACTGTGACCGAATCGGATCTGGTTATTTCTATCGGCGGGCGGTTTGACGATAGAGCTACGGGAGGAAAGTTTGAAGAGTTCGCTCCCAACGCTGAAATTATACATATAGATATAGATCCTTCTTCAATAGACAAGAACATAACGGTTGAGTGTCCGATAGTAGGGGACGCTAAGGTCGTACTGCGCCAGATACTTGACGCTCTTCCCGGAGAAGTTGACCTTGAGGGGAGGGAATCATGGCTAAGAAGGATAAAAGATTGGGAGGATAGGCACCCGCTCACTTACAATCAGGGAAGCGAGAAGATTCTTACCACCTACGCCATAGACACTCTTTACAAGATCACGAAAGGAGAGGCCATAATAGTTTCCGACGTCGGACAGCATCAGATGTGGGTAGCTCAGTTCTACAAATTTGAAAGGCCCAGAACCCATCTTACCTCGGGGGGACTCGGAACCATGGGATTCAGTTTCCCCGCCGCTATGGGGGCAAAGTACGCGAGACCTGACGAGACTGTTATATGCGTTGCCGGCGATGGGAGTTTCCAGATGAATTTTCAAGAACTCGCCACGGCGGTTGAGAACAATCTGGATCTTAAGATTATTGTTTTTAACAATCGTCATCATGGAATGGTAAGGCAATGGCAGACGATGTTCTTTGAGAGCAATTATTCCGCATCGCGCTTTGAAGTGCTTCCGGATTTCGTAAAGCTTGCCGAGGCTTTCGGTGCGAGAGGTCTTAAGGCGACAAAACCCGAAGAACTTGAGCCCACTTTAAGGGAAGGTCTTAATACTCCAGGCATTGTTCTTATGGAAATAGAGGTCGATTCTACGGAAATGGTTTATCCAATGATAGCTCCCGGCGGCACAATGGATGAAATGATAATGATGCCAGTTGACCTTGCCTGATATCGTGCGCCACTTAATGGTGTAAGCTTAAGGTTCTTTTTCCGCTTTAATATATACTTTTCCTGAGACTGCATCTTCGGGTCTTCTGGTATCGCTATGGATTCAGGAAAAATCGTTCAGGTAGCTTTCCCGATTTCTTCCGAACAAATTTTTCTGTATTCGGTTCCGGAACGTTTTCAAGAAAGCATCGCAACGGGAAAGAGGGTGTTTACTCCCTTGGGAAGCCGCAAGGCCATAGGGTATGTGGTAGGGCAGGAAGAGAACAGGAAAGTCGATTTTGAGTTAAAGAGTATAATCGACATTCTCGATGAATCCCCTCTTTTTGATGAAAGGCGCTTGGAGTTCTTTCGCCGGGTTTCCGATTACTATATGGCGCCTCTGGGAGTTGTGCTTAAGCTTGCTCATCCCCTGGGGCTCGGTAAAAGCGTAGGGAAAACAGTTCGGATCACGGAAAAGGGGAAGACCCGGCTTCGGCAAGAGGGCCTGGAGGATCTTGAGAAGAAGATACTTGAAACTCTTTTTTTTGAAGGAGAACTCGCTTCGGAACAACTCTTGGAGCTCAGCAGCAAAACATCGCTTGAAAATCTTAACTCTCTTCAGAGAAAGCAACTTATTGAGTTTGACTACAGGCTCATAAGCAATGAGAAGATAAAATACGAGAAGATCTACGGCATCTCCTGCGACCCTGGTACCGTTTCTGAGATTAAGCAGAAAAAGCCGGCCAAGGGAGCCATACTTGAATTCATAAGTCGATTGGGCTCTGTTCCCCAGTCAGAACTAAAGGAGGTGTTTGGTAATTTCACGGCTCATGCTAAGTGGCTTGTGGATAACGGCTTGGTTTCATTGGAGCTGAGAGAGATAGGGAGAGATCCCTACGGTGTATTTGGGGGAGAAGAGGAGACGCCGAAGGAGCTTACTCAGGATCAGCGGATGGCGATGAAAAAAATCCTTCCTTATGTTAAAAGGGAAGAGTATCGCTGTTTTCTTCTTCACGGAGTTACTGGAAGTGGAAAAACCGAAGTTTACCTAAGAGTCGCAAGCGAAGTGATAGCCCAGAAAAAACAGGCGATAGTTCTTGTTCCCGAAATAGCTCTTACTCCGCTTTTGGTGAAAAGGTTTCGTTCGCGTTTTGCCAAGGCTGTATCGGTGATTCACAGTGGACTTAGCGAAGGCGATAGGTTCGATGTCTGGAGAAAGGCCCGCAGCGGGGAGTTGAGAGTGATAATAGGCGCGCGCTCCGCGGTCTTTGCCCCGCTTGAGAATCTTGGTCTGGTGGTGGTGGATGAAGAGCATGAATCTTCTTACAAGCAGAATGAGTCGCCCTGCTACAACGCCCGTGACGCCGCAGTCTTGCTTGGTACCGTATACGACTGTCCCGTAATTCTGGGTTCCGCTACTCCTTCTCTTGAATCTTACGCAAACGCTATAAGAGGCAAGTATGAATATCTTTCTCTTCCCGCAAGGGTGGGTACGAGCAGACTTCCCGACGTAGAACTCGTGGACATGAAAAACGTAAACGAGACTGTTTTCTCTCCACATCTCAAGGATGCTCTGGTAGAGAATTTCAGCCGGGGAGAACAGACTATTCTTTTTATTAACAGACGAGGTTTTTCCAGTTTTTTGGTCTGCGGGGAATGCGGTGAACTTTTCAAATGTCCCAATTGCTCAATAACCCTTACCTTTCACAAAAAAGACAATTCAATCAAATGTCATTATTGCGGAATCAAGCAGGAATTTGAAAACATCTGCGCTAACTGTGGTGCGAAATACATGGGAAAGGGCTTGGGCACCCAGAAGGTGGAGGAACAGGTAAAAAGCATTCTTCCTGACGCCAGGGTTTTTGTTATGGACAGGGATTACGCCCAGGGCAAAACCAAGCTTCTAGATCTTTACCGGAAACTTGAATCCGGAGAGGTGGACGTACTTGTCGGTACCCAGATGGTAGCCAAGGGACATGATTTGCCAGGAGTTACGCTGGTCGGCGTTCTCTCCGCCGATCATATGCTTGGGGTTCCCGATTTTCGTTCTGGAGAGAAGACGTTTCAGGTTCTGACTCAGGTGGCTGGCAGAACGGGAAGGGGAGTAAAGCCCGGCGCCGTTGTTCTTCAGACGCATAACCCCGAGCATCCTTCGGTAAAGTTTGCCGTTACGCATAACAGTTCAGGGTTCCTGGAAGAAGAACTGGAACTTAGGAAATCTCTTGATCAGCCTCCTTTCACAAGATTTATATCTCTTAGAGCGAATGGATTAAATGAGGAAAAAACAAAAGAATTTGTCGACAAAATGAAACGTACGGCGGAAAACTTCCTCCTTAAACTTCCCCCCGGTTCCCTGAGAGTGCTGGGTCCCTCCGAAGCGCCCATATACAGGATGAGGAACAGGTTCAGGTGGCAGATTATTCTGGCGTCAAAAAATCTGGGACTACTTAGAGACTACGCCTCAGCACTTTATGATTCGTTGAAAAGGCACGACTCGGGAATTAGGCTTCTATTGGATGTTGACCCTTATGATTTTATGTGAAACCGTATGATGAAAGAGAAAGTTCTTCTTCCCGATGAAGAAAATGCGCATTTAACCGTAGAAAGATTTCGGGAAATAAACGGCGGACTTTCCACAGAAGAGAAGGAAATCATCCATACTATCTCTTCGCACAGTAGGTTTCTGGGCAACTCAATCATAAGAAATCCTCGCATCCTAAAAGTTCTTGCGAATAAAAAAGCCCTTGGCAGGAAAAGAATTCTTTCTTCCCACAAAAATCCTTTGGCTTCAATTGTAAGAAATTCAGAGGATCCAGAGCAGTTTTCGGAAAAGCTCAAAGAGTACAAGTACTCAGAACTTTCAAGAATAATCTACAGAGAAATTTTAAACCTGTGCACGTTTCGGCAGACTCTAGAGGAAATTTCGGACCTTGCCATTGCATTGGTCAGGGCGGTGCTTGCTTTTTACAGGTCGAGACTAAAAGGCGGGGATGAATTTGAATTTGTGGTGCTGGGTATGGGAAAACTCGGCGGAAGACTTCTTAATCTTAGTTCCGATATAGACCTCGTCTATCTATACAGAAGCGAGGAGTACCCCGAACATATATTTGCGTTTTGCTCATCAGTTACTAGAACGATAAGTTCTGTATCCCCTGGTGGTTTTCTATACAGGGTTGATTTGGGTCTGCGCCCAGGGGGCAGCAGAAGTCCCGTAGCGATTTCATCCGATGTAGCGATTGAACATTATTACCACTGGGCTGAAACTTGGGAGAGAGCCGCGCTGCTAAAAGCGACCCCGATTGCCGGGGACTTGGAACTCGGTCACGAGTTTCTGGCTGAGCTTGAACCGGTCGTATATCACAAGTTTCTTCACTACGAATCCATAGAAGATCTTAAAGACATGAAGGCTCGTCTTGAGAGCATAAGGAAGGAGAACGACGTAAAGCTCGGCATAGGCGGAATAAGAGATATTGAGTTTTTCGTACAGGCAACCCAGCTTATGAGTGGAGGAGCGGTGAAAAAGCTCAGGGGACTTATGAATACTCTTGACGGCCTCGGAGCCATGGCAACAACTGGTTTTATAACTGAAGAGGTAAGGGAAGAGATGGCGCGCTGTTACCTTTTTCTGAGAAAAGTGGAGCATTCGATTCAACTTTGGGATGAGCGTCAGACTCACAGAATCCCCACAGAAGAAAACTCGCTTGCCAGACTTTCGAGAAGAATGGGTTTCGAAAACACAGAGGATTTCAAGGCTGCTTATGAAGAGACAACTTCGCTTGTTGTGAAAAACTATAGAAATTTGTTCTTTGACCCTGGTATGGAAGTTGAAGAAAAAGGTAAAGAATTCTGGGAAGTAGCCGATTTCATGACCAAGGGAGACATAAACCATGAGGAAGCAATTTTGACTCTGGGCAATCTGGGTTTTTCGGTTCCTGATGATGCCATTGAAGTTATATCGGGTCTAATGGACCCTAGAAGAGCCGGACTTACGGAGAGGGGAAGGGTACTTTCAAAAAAGGTAGTGCCGGCTTTTCTGTCAAACATAATAAAGTTAAGCGACCCCGACTCAGCGCTGATGAATCTTGAAAGATTCATTTCCGGCTTGGGGTCCAAAATGTCGGTCTACTCGCTTTTGTCAGAAAACCCGGAAATCATTTCACTCTTATCCAAGCTTTTTTCAAGAGGCGGCATGCTGTCTAATTTTCTTATCAGGCACCCCGAGTATCTTGATTCAATCATCCTAAAGGACGTAACGCGGTTCTACGATTCGAAAGAATCTCTTGCCGAAGCTCTTACCGAAGCCGTCGCGCAAGAAGAGTTTTTTGAAGACAAGCTAAATGCCCTCAGAAGCTTCAAGCATATTGAATCCCTTAAGCTTTGCTTCAGGGAACTCTCAGAAGACTTAGACCCTATCTACGTGGGAAGGTATCTGTCTATGGTGGCCGACGTTGTAATGGACTCAAGCCTTGAGCTTGCCAAGGATTCTGTTAGGTGCTCTGTAGAGAAGAGAAAACTTCTTGATAACATGGTTGTTCTGGGACTCGGCAAGCTCGGAGGAAGGGAGATGAGCTATGCTTCCGACCTTGATATAATCTTTATTTACGAGGGAGAGGATCATGAGCTTTTCTCCAGATATGGTCAGAGATTTATATCCAATCTTTCGGTTTACACTTCCGAGAGCTTTTGTTACAAGGTGGATGTGGAACTGCGGCCATCGGGAAACTCGGGAGCTCTGGTTACTTCGCTTGAGGCTTTTGAGGAATATCATAAATCAAGTGCGCATATTTGGGAGAGGCAGGCTCTTTTAAAGGCCCGTCCGGTCGCCGGAGACCATGCACTTGGTGATAAGGTAATGAAAATCATTGAGGATTTTGTCTACATAAAAAAGCTTCCAAGTGATTTTTCAAGGGAAATATACAGACTTCGAGGGAGAATTGAAAAAGAGCTTGCAAATGAGACGCAATCAAAGTTCAATCTGAAAACGGGCAGGGGAGGTTTGGTTGATGTAGAATTCTTAGTCCAGATGCTTCAACTTTCCCACGGGGGAAAAAATACCGAGATAAGAACGGTAAATACCATGGAAACCATCCGAGCCCTTGCACGGTCAGATTTGATTGAAGACACGGAGTCTGAGACACTTGCCGCAGGTTATCTGTTTCTCAGAAGGATGGGCAATCTCCTAAGCCTGTTAAACGAGAGGGCTAAAAACGAGATTGCGGAGGATGATTTTAATCGTATGGCTATTGAGTTTGGTCTCGGGGGCAGAGGAGATTCTCTTAAAACTGAATACATGCGCGTGACTGGGGATATCAGGGAGATTTACAACAAGTATTTTCTGA
>RKRQ01000055.1 GCA_007571325.1 Candidatus Dadabacteria bacterium | reverse complement strand
GAACCGCCGGACGACAAGGAACCGCCGGACGACAAGGAACCGCCGGACGACAAGGAACCGCCGGACGACAAGGAACCGCCGGACGACAAGGAACCGCCGCATGATAAGGAACCGCCGCATGACAAGGAACCGGTAACAGAAGACCCTGTATACGGACTTTCTTCGTACTCCATGATGCGTCTCGTAGAAGCTGTGTTGGATCATAACCCCGTGTTGAACGGCAAAGTCTCAGGTAGAATGGGCTTGAATGATCCTCTGGGAGTGGGAGTTCGAGCTGTATCGAAAGGACCGGCCAGAGCTATTTCAATTGACGCAGGTGTTGCTTTTGACAATGGATTCCGTCTCGGCTGGTCCTTCGCCCCTGTTGGTAGAACCTCTTATGAAGTCGATGACGGATCAGGTGAGATAAGCTTTTGGGGAAATGTGGTTGCAGGTAGCATAGGTTGGGTTGGTAACGGATTCTTCACAGATATATCATTGGCACATGGACGAGCATCCTTAAGAGATGACAACACTTTGGTAGGTTTCTCCTCCGAAGAGATGAATTTGAAGCAGAACCATTCCAAGGGGACAGTAGGGTATCAGATTGCAATGGGGGAAGTGATATTGGCTCCTTCACTATCAGGGTTTGTGGGATCAATATATAACGGGGCATATACAGCGCGGAGTGAAGCAATAGAGGTATATGTGCCAAGTTTTAAGCATAGTTATAGAGGACTTGAAGGAAGGCTTGATGCTGTAACGGAATGGCAGAGCTTTGGAAATGATTTGGCGTGGAGACCTGATTTTTATGTCGGATACGGACGCATTAGATCAGAGAAACCCGACAGTATAATTGTTACCACGGACGTTTCCGATGTGATGTCCTACGAGAGGGAAGGGAGAATAAAGGGATTGCCCGATAGCAGAACTGAACTTGGTTTAGGCGCTATGCTGAAAGGTAGTTCTGATGCCTGGAGCTTACGCATAGGTTATTCTCGTGAATGGGCTTACGAGTCGGAAAACTTAATGCAGATGAGAATCGAGTTTCGATTCTGAACCCGTCTAAATACAAATCAGTACCGAGATCGGATGCAAGATATCCATCCGATCTCGGCTTCAGTTTGGAAGGCTATACCGCTTCCTTAATGTGAGAAATCCCGGTGTTTCCCGATGATTAGAGGAGAGTTCTTGAAATAATTACAAGATAAATATAGAATTTATGATTATTATGGAATCATTAAAGATCCTTGAGGGAAAAATCAGAGAAATTGCAGATAAAAACACCAAGACGGCTGAAGAACACGGCAGGCTTATTGAAGAAATTAGGGTGCTTAGAGAAAATGTAGCTTCACTCAAAGCTGAGAAGGAGCATCTTGTAAGACATGTTAACGACATGATACAGACAATTGAACAGCATCTTGGTAAAGAATCTGCATGAAGGAAAAGATAAAATTAGCTTTTTTTGGAAAGGAGTATTCAGTCGTTACAGATGCTGAAAAGGATTATCTTATGGAAATTGTAGAGTATCTTGAACAAAAAATTACCAAGGCAGCTAAAGATAGCAGATCTGTATCTGTAACTATCCCCCCTCCGGTTTTTCTGGCTTCTCTTGAAATCGTTGATGATTTCTTCGCATTAAAGAGAGAATTCGATGAATTTAAGAAAACCTCGGAAAGAAAAACAAAAGAGCTGGTCTACCTACTTGAATCATCCGGAAGCCAAGAAGAACCTCTCTTCTTTGAAGAAAGCACAGAAGACCCTTTCAGATCAAGAGGAAAAAGCTTGTGAAACCCGCTCAAGTTCAATATCTGTAAACAGCTACCAGAAAACCAATCCTAAGGACTCTATCCTTGAGGAAAAAGACAAGCTGAGAAAAGAACTTCTTCTGAAAAGAAGAAGCTTCCCGCAATCTTTAATCCAAGAAAAATCTAAACTGATCTTTAACGCTCTTCTTTTAGAAGAGATTTTCATTAACGCATCAAGCATCGCCCTTTACTTCCCTGTAAACGGCGAAGTCGACACCCATAAAATATTCAGAAAATGTATTGATCTTGAAAAAAAGGTCTTTTTTCCGAAGCCTCGAGGTTCCGATCTCGTCTTCCTAAGAACAAGGAACATAGAAGAGCTTACCCCTGGAGCTTTTGCCATACCTGAGCCTGACTCGCAAGCCGAACACGCCCGTGGGGATGAACTTGATCTTGTTTTGGTACCGGGAGTGGCTTTTGATTTTTCTGGAAACAGAATCGGGTACGGAAAAGGTTTTTATGACAGATTTTTAAAAGATATACCCAGACAAATAAGCTTCGGATTGGCCTACCGGTTCCAGGTGCTTAAAAACATAAATTCGCACGAAACCGATGTAAGGATGGGCCGCTTAATCACAGAAGACGGAGCCATTGACTGTCTAGGAAAAGAAGGAGACTGAAAAATGCAAATACAATCAATATTGCTTTTACTGCTGCTCTTCGGGCTTGGATTCGCCACCCACTTCATATACAGGATGATTATGGAAAGAAACAGGATCCAGAAAAGCGAGGATCAAGCCAGAATCATAGTCAAGAAAGCTGAAAAACAAGCAGGAGAAATAAAAAACAGGGCGGACAATAGAGCAAAAAAACTCGTTAAGGATAAAAATTCTCAGATGCAGAAAATGTCAAGTGAAAGACGCAGGGAATTTTCCGCCATTGAAAAGAAGCTCAAAGCGAAAGAAGAAGATATGAGCAAGCAATATGAAAAGATTGACAAAAAAAAGGCGGAACTTGAACAGATGCAAGCAGAACTTGAGAACAAGAATCTGCTTACTGAAGAAAAGCAGAGGGTTCTTGATGAGAACATTGAGGACATTAAAAAGAAAATAGAGGAGATATCTGAGCTGAGCCGCGAAGCGGCAAAAGCAGAACTTGTAAACCTAATAGAAGACGAAGCAAGACATGAAGCAGCAAAAAGACTCAAGCATATTGAAGAAGAATACAACTCCTCTGCTGAGCAGAAAGCGAAAGATATAATATCTCTTGCCATTCAAAGATATTCCGGTAGATACACAAGCGAGAAAACAGTATCGGTCGTGAACCTTCCGAGCGATGACGTAAAAGGAAGAATAATCGGACGAGAAGGACGTAACATTCGCTCCATAGAACTTTGTACCGGGGTGGATATCATTATTGACGACACGCCCGAGACAGTCATGATTTCATGCTTTAATCCCATAAGACGTGAAGTGGCAAAAATCTCGCTTGAGAGACTTATAGCGGATGGAAGAATTCATCCTGGAAGAATTGAGGAAGTCGTTGCTGAGGTAGAAAAAGAAATAGAAAGGGAAATACAGAAAGAAGGGGAAAAAGCGCTTTTTGACCTAGGCATAGGCGGTATGCATCCGGATTTGATAAACAAGCTCGGAATGCTGAAATACAGAACAAGCTACTCCCAGAATATACTCAATCACTCAATTGAAGTAGGATTTATCTGCGGAATGCTCGCCTCCGAGGTCGGCTACAGCGAAAAACTGGCAAAAAGAGCCGGACTTCTCCATGATATAGGAAAAGCGGTTGATCATGAAATTGAAGGTTCCCATGTCGATATAGGAACAAATATAGTCAAAAAATACGGCGAACCTCCCGAAATCATTGATGCTCTTGAGAAAACCCACGATCCCCAACCCCAAGGAATTTTACCGCTCCTTGTCCAAGCGGCCGACGCCATTTCGGCTGCCCGACCCGGCGCAAGACGGGAAACGTATGAAAACTATGTGAAAAGAATTGAAAGTATAGAAGGCGTCGCGAGCTCCTTCCCAGGCGTTGAGAAATGTTACGCTATCCAAGCTGGAAGAGAAATAAGAGTTATAGTGGAAAGCGAGCAGATAAGCGACGAGGAAGGGGCAATTCTTTCACACGAGATAGCAAAAAAGATAGAAAAAGAGGTTGTTTATCCAGGACAGATAAAAATCATGGTCATAAGAGAAAGCAGAGCAACAGCTTATGCTTCATAGCGAATCCATTTATGTTTCAAGGTTTATGGTATATTAGACCACCACTTAAAAAGGAAAAACCGGGAGATGCGATCTCGCAAGGAGGATGAAATGCCGGAACGAAGGAAAGAGGAAACAGAAAAAACACTAGAAAGATTTAACAAGGAAGTCCTTGATTTTATGGTTGAAAACCAGAGCCAGATCGCTTGCGCGATCGTTTATGCTTTGTCTCACCTTAACCAGCCACTCATCGCAGGATATCAGCGCTATTTTAACCAAAACGTAATCCTGAAATACGATTCAAAAGCTGTATTCGCCCACAACCCTGACCTCCCCGATTTTCTGTGTGCATATTTTATTCTCGTAAGAAACCCCGATAAAGCCAATCGCGAAGAAATTATTGAAGACTCCAAAGTCTACATAAATAATTTTCTGGAGTTCAATACAGAGATACTCTCTGGAATATCATGTTTTATTTTTGATACAAAAAGTGGCGATTTAATTGAAAGAGTTGATCACGGGAAAAAAGAAAGCCTGAAGTCCATAGAGTTTATAAAAGCCTGAATTGAGAGGTGGACCAGCACCTTTCTGTGCAACGTTAAGCAAAACGATCATATTATTCGGTGCGTCCTCTTATCAGAGAGGTGCCAAGCCCAATGCAATACACCATCAGTTAGCTATATTGACTTCAAAATAAAAGGCTCTAGTCGCCTAGGGACTCCGTAGCTGTACAGTCTTTTGGTATTTAACTGTGGACTAAAGACTGCCTTTTACTTATTTACCATTACACTGCCCCGATTTTTTCTCGTCTTTGCCTTTCTTCATCTCCCAATAGCTCTTAGCCTCATCTTCACTAATTTCGCCATTGCCATTGGAATCCAACTTAGCAAACTTTTTCTCCGCCTGGGCAATAAATTCCGCTTTGGAAACAACACCATCAGAATTCGCGTCTTTTTTCTCAAACATCTTAGAATGCCGCTTGTGGCAATCTTCGCCCTTACTATCGGCCATGGCAAAAGTTGCTCCACCTGCCACAGCGAGAACCAAAACAACTAACAGAAATATTCTTTTCATTATATTCCTCCTCTAAATTATAGATTTATGACAATTGATTCTATAGAGATTTATACAAATGTAAAGTAAAGTTGTTCCGGCTTCTATATAGGATTAGACATGTTTAAGTGAATCGATAAGTGCTCCAAGAGGCTTATCAGACCCAGAGAACCTGTCCTTGAAAGTGCCCCCGTTTTCAAGCTTAAGTACTCCTCTAGGACACACAGCCGAGCATACGCCACATCCTACACACGACGCTCTAACTATGTTCTCTCCTTTCTGCGCATAAGCCCTTACATCTATTCCCATCTCACAATAAGTGGAACAGTTTCCACACGACATGCACTGACCGCCGTTTGTCGTAATTCTGAATCTTGATAAATATCTCTGAAAAATTCCGAGCACTGCAGCCATAGGACAACCGAATCTGCACCACACCCTAGTTCCCATTATCGGATAGAAACCCACTCCTATAACCCCAGAGAAAATAGCACCTATGTAAAATCCATACCATTTCTTAAGAGACATTGAGGATTCGCCGAACACAGACCCAGAAGTCGCGGAGTTAATCCACAGAAGAACCGTTGTAACGACGATAAACACCAGTATGGAATGCACGACCCAGCGTTCTATACGCCAAGACTTTTTGGATTTATCCGAAAGCTGTCTCCAAGGGTCCCCCATGGTTTCGGCAAGTCCTCCGCAGCCACATACCCATGAGCAGTACCACCTCTTACCAAAATAGTAGGTAAGAAGCGGAGTAGCTATAAATGACATAACAGCTCCCCAGAAAATGAGAAACATTCCCAAACCACCGGGATGATTCACTAAGTAACTAACTGTGCCCGGGAACAAATAATCGTATTTAAGAGGCCAGAAGTAACTTAAGTAGAACTCAGGCTGGTTAAACAACATAAGAATGTTCGGAATAAGAAAAGCAAACCCCAGCTGGAAAAACATCACCGAGGCTGTCCTGATTTTCTGGTAACGGTTATGTCTGTATTTCATAAACATTCTTACGCCGAATATAAGGACGGCCAAAGTGTAGAGAAAACCGTAGAAAAACCAGTTGTTAGCAGGAGAACCCGAAAGAGCCACTGAAAGCGGGTTTACTATCTTTATTCCTCCGGAGAGATACTCAGGAAACCAGTAAAGAGCTATGTAAAAACCGGTAAAAACCACGCCGACAAGCCACCCCAAAGCCCCCTTAGAAGTTATTCCCCTAAAGTAAATGTTATCATGCTTGATCCCCGGAACTGTACCCTTAAAGTCAATGTAAAAATAAAACACCGTACCAAAAAGAACTGGAAGAAACGCCAGAAGGAATCCCGTCCATGAGCCGCTTAGAGGCATACCCATGGCTTGAAGAGCAAACATCAGTATCCCAAACCCCAAAACCGCAAGAGAAAGCTTTCTTGCGGTTCCAAGCGGCTCTTCCGGAGCCTTTTCCGGTTCCTCAAAACCCAAGAGTTCTTCGTCAAAATCGTAATTTATCGTACGTTGTTCCATTAGGCGGCCTGTTTTTTTATCTCCCTTATTATTTGCTCTTCACACTTTTCGTAGAACTCGGGGTCGAAATTGGCTTCCGCAAGATTATCAAGTACATATTCAAGAGACCTTTTTTCCGCCACCCATCTCTCGCAAACTCTGTGACTGTAGCGAAGCCCCATGATATTTATGCCACAAACCGCTCCACCTCTTGTAACGATTCTTACCGAGCGACTCCCGTCAGGATGCTCCCAGTAGAAATTGCTCTCTCCTTCAACGGAAACATTTCTCACCGTGCCATAAGTCTGATATTCAAGATCGAAAAACTTAGCGGAGTTATACCATATACCGGGATCATATACGCTTTCTTTGCCAGCCATGACTTCTCCCGCAACCTTCCCCTGACTCTTGCCCGTGTACCAAACCTGCTGAATAAGGTTCCTTTGCTCTCCTTCGGTGATTATCTCAGCGCAGTCCCCCGCGGCAAATACATCAGGGATATTGGTCCTGAAGCTCCAGTCAACCAGAACCCCTCTTCCTGTCTGTATGCCGCTTGCCTTGGCAAGAGCTATATTGGGACTTACCCCGGCGGTAAGCCCGACGACCTGGGCTTCTATAAATTCTTCCCTGTTA
This sequence comes from Candidatus Dadabacteria bacterium, assembly GCA_007571325.1. Classification (GTDB taxonomy): domain Bacteria; phylum Desulfobacterota_D; class UBA1144; order Nemesobacterales; family Nemesobacteraceae; genus Nemesobacter. The sequence continues at coordinate 8,274 of RKRQ01000055.1, read as the reverse complement.
GTAACTACCCCTCTGACTCTCCCCGAATCGTTCCCGACTATTTCCTTAAGCTCCGTTGAGAGCCTTAGATCTATTCCCTGTTCCAGGATCACCCGATTTATCATCTGTGATTCCTCAATCGGGAGAACGTTTGTCCAGTAGGACGACTCCCTGACAAGAAAAGTGACATGAATATTGCGTGAGTGAAGCATCTCGGCAAGTTCTATTCCGATGAGACCTCCTCCGACTATAACGGCGCTTCGAGCGCCTTTTACGTTTTCGTAAAGAAGCCTGATATCCATCAGGTTGTAGAAACCCTGAACCCCTCCAAGATCCTGACCGGGCCATCCGAACTTGTTGGACTTTGATCCCGTGGCGAGAAGCAATTTATCAAACGCGATAGGATCCTTTTCGTGCATGATGAGTTTTTTCCCGGCAACATCAATTTCGGTAACCCAGCCCCGTACCAGATCAATGCGATTCTTCTGCCAAAAGCTGTCTTCGTAAGGCTTGGTGTCCTTGTAGCTCATGTGTCCCATGAATATGTACATGAGCGCCGGGCGGGAATAGTGAAAGGAAGATTCCCCGGAGATCATTATGATTTCCCAGTCGGGCTGTAGTCTGCGTATGCTCAGGGCGGCTGAAACCCCAGTCACCCCGTTCCCTATAATAACTACGCGCATAGATAGATCCCTTTCTTATTGAGTAACAAGCTAATTATCCTCACAACGCATATGTTATTTTTCAAATCGCTCTCTCTGATCCGGATTGTTTTGAAGAAAAGCTTCCAGATGCCTGTCAGAATAAGAGCCTTTTGGATAATACTGATCATAGAAGTCTACATCTATGTGCATAGCTTGAAAAACGAGTCTCATGTACATTGGATCAACAAATGCGGGGAATCTGCCATAAGTATCATGAATATAGTTTGCAACGTCTCTTACGATCTGTATAGTGGTCTCCGTAGGTCGTGGAGCCTTCATAAGATGCCTGTCAGGCTCAGTATAAGGAAAAGGCTTGTCAGATTCCCACGCTCTCCACTTGTGGGCCAGGAAATGATCAATCGCGTCGTCCATATCCTTATAGTAAGGAGGACAATAGGCTTCAAAGACCCCGTCCCTGCCTACGGGGACCGTGGTTGGAGGATCAATTGAACCCTTTTTCGGTTGGATGAAACGAAAACCAAGCCCTTTGAACAGATTCGGAGCGGCTCCCATGGCAAACCTTGGTATAAAGCCTGTAAATGCCCATCCCGCAAGCCCTAGGGGCTGAAGAGCAAGCGCCATGTTCTGCGTTATAAACGCCTGCTCAACGTTAAGTCCCGTAAGAATTCTTACTTCAAGATCAAACAGAGAAAGCTTGATCTCCCCTTTGAGCCTCCCCTTCTCCACCCATTTCTCAACGCCCGCAGGCTTCCCTGTAAGATCATCAACAATAGTGAATCCGTAGCTGTGACTGCAGTAGAGGGTGAGAAGATTCAGGTACTCCTCGGTCACGTCCGTGACGGGGACAAAAAGCGTGGTGCCGGGCTTGTTGGTGTTCCACTGGTTAAACTCAAAAAGCCCCGGCATCTTATCAGGCATGTCGGCCCTTCCATCTTCAAGCTTGTTAAGGCTCTCTCCGTAAAGTTCGAGGACTCTTGCAGTTTTCTCTTCACGGGACATCTGAAAAAACAAATCAATCTCGCTCTCCTTGGGGAGCATGTTTTTCACATCCACGTGGTAGAGCCCCTGATCGTTCGTGAAAAAAAGTTCCGTTCCGTGGTTGTTACACGCTGAAGGCCAAGTTCTTCCAGTCCACTGACACAGAAGATCTATACCATTTTCAGGAGGCAGATCGGCAAGACAAAGTCCGGTTAGACCAGTCCCGGCCCATACAAGAAGAGCTTCTTCAATCTCGGTTAGCGGTACAGGATCATACTTGGACTTAAACTCAAGGGTACTGTCCTTAAGCTCCATTCCAAGACCGAACCTTCTTGAGCGCCTATTAAATATGGAATCAAAAAGAGGGTATTTGAGAGCTTCCTCAATCCTCTCATCTAGAATTGCTTTCTCGGGTTTGCCGTTTTTCATCGTTTAAATCTCCTTTCTGGTAGTAGTTAGTAAAGTGATTATACATGAAATCAGGCGGTTTTACCCTTTTCAAAATCCGTCCTTACCCAGGATTTAAGGGTTTCAAGAGCAAGGCGGCTGCACTTCGGACGAGTTATCATGATGTCCTTTCCCAGAAACTCTTTTATATAATCAGAATTAAGTTCACTTAATTGCCCTACGGTCTTTCCCTTTAAAAATTCGGTGAGAACAGAAGTCGTGGCCTGACTTATCGTACAGCCTTTTCCGTCAAAACTTATATCTTCTATCACGTTTTCCGCTTCTAAACGTATATAGATATTTATTTCATCTCCACAGTTTGGATTCCCTCCTTTAAGAGTCACTGTGGGACTCTTGAGGGGACCGAAATTCCTTGGATTCTCGTAATGATCCATGATCATCTTCATCCTATCTTCTTCAATCATGTGACCTCACTGTACTTCTTGACCTCGTTTTTTATCCTCGCGTACACCGCGCTCAGACCTCTTACCCTTCTTATACCGAGCTTCTGCGCCAGTCCCAGGCGGGAAATAAAATCTACCGGAGCGGATTCTATTTCCTCTGGACTAAGTCCGTCAAAAGCGCTTACGAGAATCGACACGAGCCCCCTCACGGTCGGAAACGGTTCTGGAACGTCGGCAAATATATTCACCTTGCCATCTTCTATTTCAATCCAGATAAAAACCGGGGTTTCACATTCGTGCACCCTGTTTAGATCTTTATCTACCCTTTCGGAGAACCTTTTCGGAATCTCAGGAAGACTTTCAGAATAATCTATCAGCAGTTCTATCATTTCCTGATGATCCGCATCCTGAAATTCCCTTACTATCTCGTCTATGCTGGTCACGTTCTTACCGCCTCAGACAAAAAAAAGGATGCGGACCCGCAAGACCACATCCTTTTCATTTTCACAAAGAACAGATCTTCTTCTATTTTTCTATCGGAGCTCTCACAAGATTTCCCCACTCGGTCCACGAACCATCGTAATTTCTGACGTTTTCATATCCAAGAAGATAAGTCAGGACAAACCAAGTATGAGAGGAACGTTCGCCTATTCTGCAGTAGGCAATAACATTCTTATCCTTGCTTAGTCCCTGCCCCTTTTCATATATTTCGACAAGTTCATCGGCCGAGCGGAAAGTTCCGTCCTCGTTCGCTGCAGTAGCCCAGGGAACGTTTACCGCACCGGGAATATGTCCTCCGCGAAGGGCTCCTTCCTGTGGATACGCTTCCATATGAAGGAGTTCTCCCGAATACTCTTTCGGAGAACGGACGTCGACTAGCGATTCCCCAGAGGACATGTGCTCCAGAACATCGTCACGAAAAGCCCTTATTGACTCATCAACCGCCGAAACCTTGTAATCCGTCTTCGCTCTTTCTGGGACATCTTTTACAAGCTCCCTTCCTTCATCAACCCATTTCTGCCTGCCGCCATCCATTATCAGACATTTTTCGTGCCCAAGAACCTTAAAGGTCCATAAAGCGTAGCAGGCCCACCAGTTGCTTCTGTCTCCGTAGAAAACCACCGCGGAATCGTTGGAAATGCCTTTTTCAGAAAGCAGAGCTTCAAAACTCTCTTTACTCACACAATCCCTTATAAGCTGATCCTGGAGTTCGGTCTGCCAGTCGAATTTCACTGAATTTCTTATATGTCCTATCTCGTAGAGCAGTATATCTTCATTCGATTCCACTATAACAACGCCTGGATCGTCAATATGCTCTTGCACCCAATCCGTACTCACCAGAACTTCCGGGTTTGCGTAATCTGCCATCTGTTAAAACCTCCGTTCGGCCGCACGCAAGTGAGACCTTTTATAGTATTTAGGTAATTATAAATATACGGAACCGGGTTTTCAAGAAAGTGCCCGGGAACCAACTCACTCCCTAGAAAAACTTGATTTTCAAACCGGGTTGCGTGATAATTTCTTTGCAAACCCAGTTCAAGGAAACCTCAGAATGCCAGACACCAAAGACCAGAAAGAAGAGCAAGCAGCGGATGAAAACAAAGAGGCTGCAGTAATCTGGTCTCAGAAGAGAGTGCCCAATATAGAGAAAGGATATAACTCAAGCACGCCCTTTTACATGATGGGAATTCTGGTCGCGCTGATAATCCTGAGCGTGCTCTTTGCCAAGATCACGTCCTGATCACGCAATTCCTCTCTCATAAAGAACTATGGCCATGGAAAGCCGCGTTTCATCCGTCGCAAAGAACCAGAGAGCCCTGAAAGTAGTCTGGATCGCTCTGCTATTCGCCATGTTTGCCTACACGGCGGTGGTTTTTGTTTTCAGATCATCTGAGCCGCCGGATCTCGGAAAAGAAGCAAGAATAGCTTTTCTTGCTGGAGGAGCAGTATTGGCAATAGCTTCCCTTCTCATATACAGGTTTTCCCTTTCGGAAAGATCGCTCCGGAAAAAATTCCTAGAAACGCAGGACCAAGAACAGAAAAAAAGGATTGAAGAACTTTCCAACCGTCTTCTACTTCCGCACGTGGTTCCCTGGGGAATAAACGAAAGCGTTGTTCTGCTAGGATTCGTACTCTCGTTTCTGAGCAAAAATCCTATGGACATAATCCCTTTTTCGGTAACAGCAACGGTACTGCAAATCCACATGTATCCAAGAGTAAAAGAGCTTGTCGAGAGGACAAAAGATTCCGTCTGAGTAATCGGGTCACTCGAAAAAACGTCTTATATCAGAGTAAATCTTGTCTGGGGAAGCAGACGCTTCTATTACCCTGATTCTCGAGATGCCTTTTTCAATCAGTTCCCTGTAACCTTTGTTCACTCTGCTGTGAAACTCAAACGGTTCTTCGTCCATTTTGTTTCTTCCTCCGCGGTTCTTGAGCCTTAAAAGCGCCTGCTCCACAGGTATTGAAAGAAAAAACGTGATGTCAGGTTCAACTCCAAGGCTTGAGGCCATGGCCATGCGAAAAACCAGATCGGGATCAATTCCTCTACCCGAGCCCTGGTAAGCCAAAGTTGAATCATAGTACCTGTCGCAGATGACCGTGTAACCATCTCTTAACTTCGGCAGTATGAGTTCTCTTACATGCTGAGCTCTGTCCGCACAGAAAAGACAAAGTTCGGCGTAAAGATCAATATTTATATCCCTGCGGTCGAGAATCTCGGTTCTTATAACCTCACCGAGCTTTCCCTCTCCCGGCTCTTTGGTGAAAAACACCTTGTTCCCCTTATCCGAAAGATAGCCGGCAAGAAGCTTAGCCTGAGTCGACTTGCCACTTCCGTCTATCCCCTCAAACGTGATGAATTTTTTCATACCGCACTCCCGGCCGTTCTCTTCTCGCTGTAGGGCAGAAGTCCTGTTGTCTTCCTAAGACCATTAACTTCCGCGGAGCTAAGGTCGCGCCACTGCCCCTTCCCAAGTTTGCCGAGACGGACATTGCCGCATGAAATTCTCTTAAGTCTTGTGACTTTAAGACCGAAGCCCTCAAAATATTTTTTTACAAGATGTTTTCTTCCCTCATGAAAGGAAATACTTACCCGGGCAACGCGCGCAGACACCTTAAGAACGTTCAATGAGTCCGGTTTTGTAAACCGCTTTTCAATGTTCCTTCCTTCTTTCAGCATCTGCTCAAGATCGTTCGGTATTTTTCCCGAAATCTCAGCAAGGTAAGTTTTTACCACTTTGTACCTGGGGTGATGTATTCTGTTTGCAAACTCTCCGTCATTTGTAAGAATCAGAAGTCCCTCAGAATCGTAGTCAAGTCTCCCTACGGGATAAACTCTCTGCTCTATATCCCCAAGAAAGGTCATTATCGTTTTCTTTCCGTCTTCCATGGACTTAAGGGAAGTAAGGAAAAAAGGCGGTTTGTTCAGCATCAGGTACCTTTTCCTCTCCTTACAAACGGGTTTTCCATCAAGAAGCACAGTATCGGCGACCTCATCCACAACGGAACCCAGAGTGCGAACAATCTCACCGTTTACGCTTATCCGTCCCGCCTTTATAAGTGTATCAGCTTTTCTTCTTGATGTTATCCCGCATTCGGAAAGAAATCTGTTAAGCCTCATATGACCAAACTCCAGAGATCAGAACCCCGCCAGCCTCCACTTCATGTGCTCAATAGTTCTTATTTCAAGAAGATACACAGGTTAGGAGGCTCTTGTCACAATTTTTTTTCGACTTGACCCATGTAGTCAGGTCCTTAGTGAATTCCTTATCTGAAGCGGTTCAGCGGTTCATCCTGTTATCAATCAGGTCGTCGACCACCGACGGGTCGGCAAGAGTCGAAGTATCGCCAAGATCGCTATAATCGTTGGCGGCGATACGGCGCAGAATTCTTCGCATGATCTTGCCCGAGCGGGTCTTTGGAAGACCCGGCGCCCACTGTATAAGATCGGGTGAAGCTATCGGTCCTATATCCTTCCTTACCCACTTGACCAGTTCGCTGCGAAGTTCTTCCGAGGGCTCACTATCGGCGTTAAGCGTAACATACGCATAGATCCCCTGCCCTTTTATGTCGTGCGGATATCCTACCACCGCGGCTTCCGCTACGCTTCCGTGAGCTACAAGAGCGCTTTCCACTTCAGCAGTTCCCATACGATGACCCGACACGTTTATAACATCATCGACGCGCCCGGTGATCCAGTAATAACCGTCTTGGTCTCGACGACACCCGTCACCAGTAAAGTATTTGCCTTCATAAGCGCTGAAATAAGTATCGACGAAGCGTTCATGATCGCCGTATACGGTACGCGCCTGTCCCGGCCACGAATCCGCCAAGCATAGATTGCCCTCCGCCGCGCCTTCTAAAACATTACCTTCAGAATCGACCAGTTCCGGTCTCACCCCGAAAAACGGCAGCGTCGCCGAACCCGGCTTGAGATCTGTCGCACCGGGAAGCGGCGTTATAAGAACCCCTCCGGTCTCGGTCTGCCACCACGTATCCACTATCGGACAGCGACTGTCACCTACCACCTCGTAGTACCACATCCAGGCTTCGGGATTGATCGGTTCACCCACAGTACCCAGAATGCGAAGCGAGGCTCGCGAGGTCTCCTTGACCGGTCCCTCACCCTCGCGCATAAGCGTTCGGATAGCCGTGGGAGCCGTGTAGAAAATACTGACATTGTGCTTATCGCAAACTCTCCAGAAGCGTGATATGTCCGGATAACCCGGCACTCCTTCAAACATCACGGTGGTAGCCCCGTTTGCAAGCGGTCCGTAGACGATATAGCTGTGTCCGGTGACCCATCCAACATCGGCCGTGCACCAATAAATTTCTCCGTCATGGTAATCAAACACGTACTGGTGAGTCATGGAAGCGTAGACAAGATAGCCGCCGGTTGTATGCAGAACCCCTTTAGGTTTTCCAGTAGAACCCGACGTGTAGAGAATAAAAAGCGGGTCTTCGGCAGCCATTTCCTCAACCGCGCATTCGTCTGAAACTTCTTCGGCAGCCTCATGATACCATACGTCCCGGTCTCTGTACCATGGAACATCCGCCCCGGTACGGCGCACCACCAGAACTTTTTTGACAATAGAATCGCCCCCTGCTTCAAGCGCTTTATCGGTATTTACCTTAAGAGGTACCTTTCTAGTGCCACGAAGCCCTTCGTCCGCCGTTATGACTATCTCTGAAGAACAGTCAAGAATCCTCCCCGCAAGCGCGTCCGGTGAAAAACCTCCGAACACTACCGAATGAATGGCGCCGATGCGTGCGCACGCAAGCATAGCGAAGGCAACTTCAGGTATCATTGGCATGTATATGGTTACCCGGTCCCCCTTGGAAACGCCCAGAGACTTAAGCACGTTTGCCATGCGGCAAACTTCGCTTTTTAACTCCTTGTAAGTGAATTTTTTGTCCTCGCCCGGGTCGTCACCTTCCCATATGATCGCGATTTTATCCGGGGTTTTCTCCGCATGGCGGTCGACGCAGTTTGCCGAAACGTTAAGCGTCCCATCGTAAAACCACTTGATAGGTACTTGCCCAGGACCATAGTTCACATCCTTTACTTTGGTATAGGGTCTGATCCAGTCAATCCGCTCGCCATGAGCTCTCCAGAATCCCTCCGGATCGTCAATTGACTGGCTATACATACGGTTGTATGTATCCCTGTTTACAAGCGCTTGCTTAATGACAACCTCTGAGGGCGGAAAAACTTTCGGTTTTGTCATAAAAATACTCCTAATATTTTTTTGGTTTCATATCAGAACAAGTTTAATAAAAGATCCTTTTTGAAATCATGG
>RKRQ01000018.1 GCA_007571325.1 Candidatus Dadabacteria bacterium | reverse complement strand
CTCCTCGGGCGCCTTGTCTATGTTCTCAAACTCCACATACTCCGCCTGTCCCCTCTTCGACAATATGCTCGTTATAGCCGCCGTTAACGTCGTCTTCCCGTGATCCACATGCCCTATCGTCCCTATGTTTAAATGCGGCTTCCCCCTCTCAAATCTCTCCTTTGACATCTCTGCTAAACCTCCAATCTTTTGTAAATGTTTTGCATATCGTTAAACATCAAGCCCACGAGCGGACTTGAACCGCCGACCTCGTCCTTACCAAGGACGTGCTCTACCGACTGAGCTACGTGGGCGCTCAAAAAAATGAGCGGGAGACGGGGCTCGAACCCGCGACCCTCAGCTTGGAAGGCTGATGCTCTAGCCAACTGAGCTACTCCCGCGCAAAGTTCTTGGGGAGAGCAGGATTCGAACCTACGTAGGCTTTCGCCGGCAGATTTACAGTCTGCTGCTTTTGTCCACTCAGCCATCTCCCCGAAATATTCATCAAACGGAGAGCTGGCGAAGGGATTCGAACCCCCGACCGGCTGATTACAAATCAGCTGCTCTACCCCTGAGCTACGCCAGCTTTTTATTTCTATGAATTCTGGATTCACTTGCCTGACCGATATAAAATTGGGTAAAACAACCCTTTTTACAGTAAACAATATATGATATTGCTATAAACGGAAATGTCAATAAGCAGCGAATCAAAGACGGAAATGCCACATAGGAAACTGAACTGAAATTTATACTAAGCAAGCGGAGATTTCCGCCGCCGCCACTCTTTTTCCGTTGACAGAAGCTTCACCGGAAAAAAATATTATTCTCGATCTTCTTTTAACGAGTTCAACTTCAAGGAGCACTCGGTCATCAGGAACCACCGGAGTTCTGAAACGGCAGCGCTCAAGTCCCATAAGATAAGCGTTGTTAAAGCCTTCTTGTTTTAGTTCATCTTTAAAAGAGTAGTTAAATAAAACTCCGCCTGCCTGGGCAATCGCTTCGGTAATTATGACTCCCGGGACTATAGGGTTGCCGGGGAAATGTCCCCTGAAAAAAAATTCCGCAGGAGAAAACAGTTTCTCAGCAGTAATCCTTTTACCTTTTTCAATCTCGACAACAGAGTCAACAAACAGAAAGGGTTCCCTGTGAGGAATAAGTTCCTTTATTTCGTCCGTATCTAACTTCATTTATCTGGAGCTATCATAAATAGATATGACTTTATTAGTTATATCTGATGCAGAACTGCCGTATAAAATGCCTGATTCGGTTTTTTCAACTATAAGATCAAATCCTTCCTGCTGTCCCACTTTGTTAACAATAGCTTCTATATCATTAAGAACTTTCTGTGTTAACTCAAGATCCTTCCTCTGAAGCTCAACCCTTATATCCTCTCTGGTTCTATCAAGATCCTTCTGCTTTTTTTCTATAGTTTCCGCGAGTTTTTTTCTTTTGCTCTCACTCATAACCGCCCCGTTCTTTATAACATCCTGCCTCATGTCTTCAAGAGCTTTACTTTTTTGTTCTATTATGAGCCTTTTGGCTTCAACTTCCTTCTGAAATGAAGCATTGGCAGCTTTTCCAGCCTTCGAGTCCCTGATAACTAACTTGATATCTATATAAGCTATTTTCTGCTGAGCATAAGCAGAAGCAGAGAATGCCGACAAGATTAAAAATCCGGCAGCAAAAAATAAATATCTTCTCATTTAATCCAATGCCTCCTGTAGAAATAAATTATCTCATCAAAACAAATTACCAATAGTAAACTGTACTTCATACCTGTTTTCATCTGTAAGACGGTCACCTATCGGGAATCCAATATCAAGTTTCATTGGTCCCAAAGGAGATATCCATCTGAAACCGAAACCATAATTCTTTTTAAGGTCTGAAGGATTAACGCTGAACTCGCCCTTATCAAAAGAATTACCTATATCAAAGAAAGCAACGGCCTTAAGTCCGACATTCTTGCTTAAAGGAACAACAAAGTCAAGAGACGCTAGAACCTGCTGAACTCCTCCGATTATAACATATCCTCCAGATTCAGTAGGTCTCCTAGGACCTACTCTTCTGTAGCGAAAACCTCTCAGAGTGTTAGGACCTCCAAGAAAAAACCTCTCTTCGACGACGAGATCATCTCCAGCATTTATAAGATGCAACAAACCATAATTCGCCTTTGCGGCAAAATATGTGCTTTTAAAAAATGGTATCCATGACTTGGCCGTTGCATTATACTTTACAAATTCAGTGTTGCCCGCAAAAAGTCCCGCATACTCAACCCCGGTACTCAAAAGAAAACCTTTTGTAGGATCAAGATAATTGTTCCTCTTGTCCCAAGACACCCCCAGTCCTGTGGAAACTATCGTTCTTTCCGTCTCTGAGATGACCAACAGCGCATCACCTCGCACATTATCTACATCCTGTTGTGAGAATTCCTGGAACACACGCACCCGGAAATATCTTTTTATCCTCCTTCCCACACCCACCGAAATACCCCGGGCTTGCCTATTGAAATCCCTGTAATTCCTATCCTGAGCGTAAATACTGACATCTAAAAGCCAGTTAGTGCCAAATAGATAGGGGTCCTGGTAGTTAAGGCTCAGGACTTTTGTAACGCCTCCATACTGAGCGTCGAGAGAAAGAGTTTTACCGTAGCCGAAAAGATTAGATTCCTGTACCTGACCCGCGAAAAGGAAGTTTTCAACAGAACTCACTCCTCCACCAAAGCTGAAAAACCCGGTGGGACGCTCTTCGACTTTTATATCAACATCCAGAAGATCGTCAGTCCCCTTAACCCTCTGGGTCACTACCTCAATATTATCCTCAAAGTATCCAAGACGACCAACTTCGTAGCGGGCGGCTCTTAAATTGGAAACATTGTATAAGTTTTGCTCCTGGAGTGAAATCTCCCTTCTTATAACATGATCTCTGGTCCTAGAGTTATCCAAGATATTTATATTTCTTATGTATACCTTTTTGCCTTTTTCAATTGAGTAATCGATGTTTACAAGATTGTCTTTTTTATCAAGCCGCACTTCAGGAGTCACGTTAGCAAACGCATATCCTTTGTCTCCGTAGAAATCAGTTATTTTTCCTATGTCGGCCTGGAGAACAAAACTGCTAAAAACAACGCCTGGCGAAAGCGCAAGTTCTGGACGGATTTCATCCTCATTTTCCATAAGTTCCCCAGAAAAAGTTACCCTGGATACTTTATATTGAGCCTCCTCTTCTATTGAGAAACTCACCACGTAGCCGTCTCTTTCCTCATCGTAACTGATATCAGGTTCAGAGACCTTCACGTCCAGATATCCTTTATCAATGTAGGTCGCTTTTATCCTGTCAGAATCCCTTTTTATTTCTTCAATTTTGAAAAGTCCTCTTTTCGTTATAAAAGAGAGGAAATATTTGGGCTTGGAATACATGTTTTTTTTGATTTTCTTCTCGTCAATCTTACTGTTTCCGATAAGCTCAACTTTTTTTATGTATTTTCTTTCCCCCTCCTCAATTTTGTATACAACGTCTACGACACCATCTCCTCTAGGCTCAATCTCATATTCAACTTCAGTCTTGACCAAGCCCTTATCAGAAGCAAGAGCGAGTATTATTTCCGTACCCTCTGTGATCTTTCTCAGACTTACAATACGTCCTTCTCTAAAAGCCAAAGTTTCTTTCATATCATCTTCTTTTAACTTGTCGTTTCCAGAAAATTTAATATCAGCAAGTATCGGGTTCTCTTCAACAATGAACTCTACCCTGAGACGATCTCCAATTTGTTTTACGTCAACAACGATCTGCTGGAAGAAATCAAGCTTGTATAACCTCTTGAGATCTTCTTTTACAATCTGTGGAGAATAGTTTTCTCCTTGTTTGGTTCTTATATTGAGATCTATAAGAGAGGTTTGCGTTCTTCTGTTTCCAGAGACCACCACCTCGGCAACCCTACCCTTAAAGGATGGAATTCTTTCAAGTTCGGTTGTAGAAAGGGTTTCCTGCGCGACAGAAGATGCAGACGATAACACCACCACGAGAAAGAAAGCAGTCAGATAAGAAACAAATCCATTAATTAGCATTACAAACCATTCCGTCCGATATTCTAACAGTTTTTTTCATTCTATTCGCAAACTCACTGTTGTGAGTCACCATAACAACGGTAACACCGTAATCTTCGTTAAGAGCGCAGAACAGATCGAGAACCGAGAATCCCGTTTTCTTGTCCAGATTCCCCGTGGGCTCATCAGCAAGAATTACTTTCGGTCCCCTGACAATCGATCTAGCGATAGCGACTCTCTGCTGCTCTCCCCCAGAAAGCTCTCCGGGAAGATGGTAAACACGTTCTGAAAGACCCACCTTTTCAAGCACCTGACAAGCCTTCTCTTTAGCCACGGAGAAGCTCTGCCTGCCTATAAGGCACGGCATCATCACGTTTTCAAGGGCCGTAAACTCCATAAGAAGGTAATGAAATTGAAAAATAAATCCAATCTCTGAGTTTCTAAAAATTGAAAGCTCTTTTTCGGGCCTTCTGAAAAGATCCTTTCCCCTGTAGAAAACCAAACCTTCTGTTGGCGACTCAAGAGTCCCCAGGATGTGAAGAAGCGTGCTTTTCCCCGAACCCGATACTCCTATAACTCCTAGGGTTTCTCCCGCAGAAATGTCCATATCCACTCCCCCAAGAGCACACACCCTGCTATCTGCCTTGTTGAAGATCTTTTTAAGTCCTCTGACTCTGTATAGCGGTTCATTCATACCTTAATGATTCTACAGGATTTTCCCTTGAAGCTCTGTAAGATGGGTATAGAGTTGCCAGAAAACATATAAGCAGGCTTGACACAGCCACGATCAGGAAATAAACCGGCTCTATCTTAACAGGAAATTCAGAAATGGGATATACGTTATCGTCAAAAGGAATCATTTCCTTTATAAAATTGCTAGTTTGGAGAAAGCGACAGATAAGGTATCCAAAAAGGGTACCAAGAAAAGTTCCTAGAACCCCTATTATCATTCCGTCGTAAACAAATATTTTTCTTATGTCGCTTTTTCGGGCCCCCATGGATATAAGCACAGCTATATCTCTTTTCTTCTCCATGACAAGCATGGTAAGAGTGCTGACTATGTTCAAAGCAGCTACAAGAACGATAAAACCAAGAAATATCCCTATAGCAATCCTCTCAAGACGAAGCGCTTTGAAAAGGTTTCTGTTTGAATCCTCCCAGTTCTTCGCGTAAAAAGGAAAACCTAGAGTTTCGGCTATTTCACCTCCCGTCTTGCGTGCTTGGTATATCTCTTCCACCCTGATTTCTATGCCGGTTACCTTGCCTTGAGTTTCGAAAAAATCCATTGCATCGTCAAGCGAAATATAGGCAGTAGATGAATCATATTCAATCATTCCGTAATCAAATATGCCTATTACTCCGAATTTTCTTATTTTGGCCGTCGGACCGAAAGGACCGATTTTACCGTAAGGAGAAACTAGATTGACTGTGTCCCCCATTGTTACACCAATAAGATTCGAAAGTTCCCTGCCTATTATGATTGGAGGGTCACCAGAAGCTGATTTGCCAAGAAGTCCCGACACAATCCTCTCACCTTCCTGGAAAAGCAGGTCGCGGTTTCTTCCTGCCGCAGGCAGACTTCCCTTCCCCACCGTCTCTGCTATAGCTGCTACCGATGCAGAGTTGTTCGGATCTATTCCTCTTATGACAGAACCAGAAACATCATATTTGCTAACAAGCATGGCATGGTTATAAATAAAGGGATTTGTCGAAGTTACGCCTGGAATTTGAGCAAGCTTCTTCTCCACTTCCGTGAAATCCTCAAAGTCTCCCTCATAGCTCATTACCACCACATGGGAACTTGCGCCGATTATCTTGTCTCTGAGTTCATCCTCAAAGCCCTTCATAACCGAGAGTACTACGTCAAGCGATGCCACTCCCAGAAAAACACCTAGAACAGAGATAAAACCTATTAGGGAAACAAATCCCCGACCAGTACCCGATTTGAGGTATCTAAGGGAAATTAGTGATTCGTAACTCATCAAATGCTTTTTTGGTTTTTATTCAACACAAGAACTGTATTAATTAACACAAATCCTAAGATCTTAGGTGGGGAAAGAAAATAACTTCTCTTATGGAAGAGGAGTTTGTAAGCAGCATAACAAGACGGTCAATTCCTATACCGGCTCCTGCGGTAGGCGGCATTCCGTACTCAAGGGCAGACACATAATCGTTATCCATTTCGTGATATTCTTCTTCTCCCTTTTTTTTCATTTCGACTTGATCCATAAACCGTTTTTTCTGATCAATCGGATCGTTAAGCTCGGAAAAAGCGTTAGCTATCTCCCTTCCGTAGATATAAAGTTCAAACCTGTCAACCACTTCTGGGTCGCTATCATTTTTCCTTGCAAGAGGGGAAACATCAAGAGGAAACCCATAAACAAAAGTTGGATTAACCAGCGTCTCTTCCACAAGCGCCTCAAAAATCTCTGTCAGCGCTTTTCCCCTGATTCCATTATGATTTATTCTCATTGAATCGGCCTTTGAGAAGAGAAATTTATCATCTTCTATTATGCTAGGACCAAACTCTTCCCGCAGAGTTTCATATATGTTGACTCTTTTCCAAGGTCTACTAAAATCTATTTTTTTGTCTTCGTACTCAACCAGGGTGTTTCCGACAGTGTTATTCACTACATAGGATACAAGGTCCTCTATTAGATCCATGAGGTCATCGTAAGTTGCATAGGCTTGATAGAATTCAACCATTGTGAATTCAGGATTGTGTTTTGTGGAAACCCCTTCGTTCCTGAACATTCTTCCAAGTTCATAAACCCTCTCAAGTCCTCCGATGACAAGTCTTTTTAGGTAAAGCTCTGGTGCTATTCTCATGTAAAGATCCATATCAAGAGCATTATGATGGGTAACAAAAGGTTTAGCGGCCGCACCCCCAGCAATAGGGTGAAGCATGGGGGTTTCTACTTCTAGAAAATCCCTTTCGTCAAAAAATCTCCTGATTAGGTTTATCACCTTTGATCTTCTTTGAAAGATCTCCCTGGTTCTCTGATTAGCAATCAGGTCCAGATAACGCTGGCGGTATCTTGTTTCCACATCTTGGAGACCATGCCACTTTTCAGGAAGGGGCCTGAGGGTCTTTGTAAGAAAAAAAAGTTCCCTGACCCTTACGGTAAGCTCTCCTGTTCTAGTCTTAAACAGCTCTCCCCGGACACCCGTAAAATCTCCTATGTCTAGGAGTTTGCGGAATAGCGCAAAGGTTTTCTCGTCAACGGAGTTTTTCTGTATGAATACCTGAATCTTCCCGGTTCGATCCGACAGATGGAAAAAAGCGCTTTTCCCAAAATCCCTCTTCGAAACTACTCTTCCAGCTAGGCTGAAAACGTCTTCTATTTCTTCAAGTTCTTCAGGAGACTTTGAAGCATGTATGGAGACTAATTCCTTGGTCGTGTGCTCCGGGGTAAAACCATTTGCGTAAGGGTCAATACCCATCGCTTCTAACTCTTTGAGCTTTAATTTTCTAAGTTCAAACTGTTTGTCTTCCATCGTACTGTAATTTCTTTATTATTCTCTATGATTGCTGCCAGGCCACCTCGGTCTTGAACCCAAGTGAATGATTACGCCGTTACGTCTCAAATACCCCCATATTTCTACTCTATTACGGAAATGCAGGCTAAGATGCTGTCTTGTACTTGGGGGCGCTTAAAAACTAGTTACAACTAAAAATAATCTTTCCCGAAACTATCGTATTGCTTACCATCCCTTTTAGCTCCCACCCAGAAAACGGTGTATTTCTTCCTTTTGAGAAAAACTCTCCAGGAGTCACAGTGTAGCCCTTTTCAGGATCAAACACCACAATATCCGCAATTGAACCAGGCGCAAGCGTTCCTCTTTCTATTCCTAGTATCTCAGAAGGGACGATGGTAAGTTTTTTTATCATTTCATCAAGAGTAATAATCCCCTCGTGCACTAGCTTAAGAGAGAGAGAAAGGGCTGTTTCCAGACCTACTATCCCGAAAGGGGCTAAATCGAATTCAACGTTTTTTTCATCTTGGCTGTGAGGAGCATGATCTGTAGCTATCACGTCGATAGTTCCATCGGCAAGACCCTCCACTATGGCATCCACATCTTTTTGAGTCCTCAGCGGCGGATTCATCTTGGCGTTAGTGTTATAACCGTATATTTCCCTGTCGGTAAGAGTGAAATGATGAGGGGTTGCTTCCGCTGTGACATTCGCTCCTCTTTTTTTCGCTTCCCGCACTAATCTTACTGAATCCTTTGTAGAAACATGACAGATGTGAAGAGGAGTGCCCGTGAGTTCAGAGAGAATTATGTCCCTTCCCACAGCAACTTCCTCAGAGGCACTTGGGATACCACGAAGACCCAGTTCAGTTGAAACAAAACCTTCGTTCATAACGCCACCCGCAGAAAGCCCGAGATCTTCAGCGTGCGTGATAACCGGAATCCCAAAAGGCTTCACGTATTCCATAGCCTTTCTCATAAGTCCGGAGTCCGTAACCGGCATTCCATCATCAGAGATTCCCACGCATCCCGCCTCACACATTTCACCTATGTCGGCAAGTTCCTCTCCTTTCTCTCCCTTGGTTATCGCACCTATAGGAAACACATTCACTATGCCTTCGGTTCTGGCTTTTAAGAGTATGTACTCCGTCACCGAAGCATTGTCGTTTATAGGGTTTGTGTTGGGCATGCACACTACTGAGGTGAAGCCACCTGCGGCGGCGGCAAGACAGCCCGTCTTTATCGTCTCTTTGTGTTCATAGCCCGGTTCTCTTAGATGCACATGAATATCTATGAATCCTGGGGCGACAATCTGTCCATTAGCATCTATTACAATGTCTGACTTACGGGGGGTATCTATACGCTTTGATATCTCCTTCACCCTATCCCCCTGAACATATATGTCCGAAACCATGTCAAGGGACTGTGAAGGATCAATAACGTGTCCGTTTTTAATGAGTACTCCCATCTACAAGCTCTCCCCCAAGGCAACGAGATATATCATGGCCATTCTGACTGCAATTCCATTTGCCACTTGCTCAAGTATGACGGCGTGCGGGTCATCCGCTATTTCTGAAGTAAGTTCAACTCCTCGATTTATGGGACCCGGATGCATCACTATGGTATCTTTTTTTGCAAGTTCCAGCTTTTCTTTGGTAAGTCCGTAAAGCCCTGAGTACTCCCTTAGTGAGGGGAAATATTCAAGAGTCTTACGCTCGTTCTGCACCCTCAGCATTATCACCACATCCACATTATCAATCGCATGTTCAAGCGAGTAAAAGATTTCCGCTCCCATTTCGCTAAAATATTTTGGAACTATGGTTGCCGGTCCAACCACCCTCACTTTCGCCCCGAGCTTGCGAAGGCCGAAAATATTGGATCTGGCTACCCTGCTGTTGAGAATATCCCCGACAATAAGAACATTAAGACCCTCAATCCTACCTTTTTTCTCCCTTATAGTGAAAATATCGATAAGAGCTTGGCTGGGGTGCTCGTGAGCGCCGTCTCCCGCGTTTATTACCGAGGCGTTTATCTCACGAGCCAAGACGAAAGGCGCACCAGACATCCCATGCCTTACAACGACTATACTTGCACCCATGGCCTCAAAATTTCTGGCAGTGTCAAGAAGGCTTTCCCCTTTTACGACACTGCTCTGTGAAACGGAAAAATTAAGAACATCCGCGCTGAGTCTTTTCTCCGCGATTTCAAACGACGAGCGAGTTCTGGTGCTGGGTTCGAAAAACAAGTTAACGACAGTTTTCCCCTTAAGAGTCGGAACTTTTTTCACGTTCCGGGTGGAAATCTCCTTCATGGATTCCGCGGTATCGAGAATGATATTGATTTCCTCAGCTGACAGGTCTCCAAGACCCAGTATATGCTTTTTGCTAAACGCCATTTTTTTGGATTATTTCAATTTCCTCTCTTCCGTCAACTTCCTCCAGGTAAACGTTGACCATCTCATCGTCTAGCGTTTTGATGCTGATACCCAGATAGTCAGGTTGCACAGGAAGTTCCCTTCCTCCCCTATCTACAAGCACAGCTAGCTTGATTGATGCCGGTCTTCCGTAATCCATGATTGAATTTATTGCGGCCCGTACCGTGCGGCCCGTGTAGAGGACATCATCAACAAGTATTATGTTTTTTCCCTGAACATTATTGGGAATGCTGGTTCTGCCCAGCTGCGGCCAGTTTTTCCTGTTCTCAAAATCATCCCGGTAGAGAGTAATATCGATTGTCCCGAACGTAACATCCTTTCCCTTGCGCTCGCTTATACGCGCAACAAGCCGTTTTCCCAGATGTTCTCCTCTGGTTTTTATTCCTATAACAATCAGGCTACTAAGCTTGTCAGACGGTATGTCGTCTACGATTTTGGAAAAGAAACTTTCGACTTTATTCTTAAGTGGTTGTGTTTTTTTCTTCGTCGCCATAATCGGCAAAGAGAATACACCGTAGAGCAGTTATTAAAAGTGAAACTTTCGCACAGACACAATCCAAAGCCTGGCAGAATCTGCTGAAAAACATCTTAGCACTGTTTTTTTAGAAAACAACCGGCAAGTTCACTCAATTTTTGAAAAAATTCTTTGCCATCTCACCTTGTTTACGAAATCAGGGTTAGACAGATTCCATGACCAGTGAATCATAAAGGCCCTGCCATAGACATTTTCCGCCGGTACGAACCCCCAGAATCTGCTGTCGTAACTGTTATCCCTGTTGTCACCCATAACAAAAATCCTGTCTTTGGGAACAATAAGGGGAAAGTTTATCCTGCCTTTAGTTGTTGAACTGGTTCCCTTTCTATATATGACGCTGAATTTCTTTCCTGAAAGCGACTGTTCGTATCTGTCCGCAACTGAAAAGAACTTATGATCCGTATATTCATAATCTCCGGAGTACACCTGAGCCACAGCCCTACCATTTATCAAAAGATCCCTACCGCGTATGTCTATTTCGTCCCCGGCGATTCCAACGGTTCTTTTTATGTAAAAAGCCTCCTTGTCGGGCATATCGCCCATTGCAACATCTCCGCCGAGTTTGAAAACCACGATGTCGCCTCGGTCAATTCCGGAAAAAGGAAAAAACACCTTGTTTGTCAAAGGAATTCTGGTTCCATAAACAAATTTATTTATAAGAATATGGTCACCTACAAGAAGTGTCGGGAGCATCGAACCGGAAGGAATCTTAAAAGGCTGAACCACAAAAGCTCTTATGGCAAGCGCAAGCGCTACGGCTATCACTAAGGCTTCTATATTCTGCCGTACCGCAGATTTGCCGTAGGATCTAAGATTATCATCGAAAAAAATCTTAAGCGCTTTTCTTGATGTTCTTATTTCGTGCAGGGAGCCGAATTCTATAGCTTTTTCACATGCAATTATCCTTACCTGGGCCTGGTCAGCTTCTCTGGGAGCCAGAAATTCCCCTTTTTTCCGTATTATGCCCCTTACGGTTCTTATAAGCCTTTTTGAACTTCTTATGGCAAGCTTTTTTTTGACCCAGGTTATAATCATGGCAAAAACGTCAGAAATACACAAAGGAACCGTATCAGTTCAGGTCACTTGCTCTTGAGTGCGATGATTCGGTTAACCTCTTAACCGAGATCACTCCACCAAGGTTTTTAAGTGATTCAATAAGTTTTTCAAGTTGAGCGATATTCTCAACAGTTACATCGAACCGTGCATTCCCCTGCCCAATATTATCCTCACTTACATCGGCCCTTATAATATCGACTTCAAGACCTGAGACCATACTGGTCAGTTCGGAGAGCATGCCCTTTTTGTTTTCACACTTTACAGAAAGACCGATTGGTATTCGTCCTGAATACTCTTCATTCCAGGCAACTTCTATTCTTCTTTCAGGAGAGACTTCAAGCAGTCTAGGGCAGTTGTAAACATGTACGGTTATACCTTTGCCTCTCGTTATAAAACCTATGATCTGTTCCCCCGGAACCGGATTACAGCACTTGCCGAACTTTATAAGTATGTTGTCATATCTTTTAACGAGTACCGCGTCTTTATACTCGTCTTTGGAAATTCTGTTTATTATGTTTTTTATTCTTTTGCTCTTCTCTACGCCTTCAGCGAATTTTCTGGGATGAATAACCTTGAGAAGATCGTTCGCCGCGGCGTTGCCGAACCCTACAGCCCTGTAAAAATCCTTTATTCCCGTAAACTGGAGTTTTGCTAGAGGGTCATCAAGTTTTTTCTTCTCCAGCATATTACTTAGGTTAAGCCCTTTCTTTGCAAATTTTCTCTGGGTTATAGTCTCTCCCACCTGTTCAGCCCTGAGGTTTTCCTCCTGTCTCATCCAGCTCCTTATTTTGTTTTTGGCCTTCGGGGTTACAACAAAATCAAGCCACTGCCTGTTAGGAGTCTTATTCTTCGAAGTTACAACTTCCACCATATCTCCCGTTTTCAGCTTATAGTCAAGAGGAACAAGTTTACGGTTAACAAAAGCCTGAAAACAATGATTTCCTATATCAGTATGAATTGAATAGGCAAAGTCAACCGGAGTCGCATCCACGGGAAATTCAATAAGGTCCGCATTGGGAGTATAGACATATACCACATCCAGTATGAGTTCGTCTTTTATGGCCTCTATGTATTCTGTTGAATCTTTTATGTCCTTTAGTTCAACAAGATGACGAAGGTTTGAGTAGATTTTTTCGTTTCCATTGCTTGGCAATCTTCCTCCCTTATACCTCCAGTGAGCAGCAACCCCATATTCCGCAATCCGGTGCATATGCTCCGTTCTTATCTGAATTTCCATCTGTTCTCCAAACGGCCCTATAACTGCCGTATGAAGAGACTGGTAGTTGTTGGCCTTCGGAAGAGCTATGTAGTCTTTTATTCTTCCAGGAATTGGTTTCCACAAGGAATGTACCGCACCCAGAACCTGATAGCATTCGTTTTCTGTTCTTGTGACAATACGAAAGCCTAGTATATCATAAATGTTGTGCAGGCTTATATTCCCCTTTTTCATCTTGCTGTAGATTCCGTATAAATGCTTAAATCTCCATGAAACATCGCCTTGGATTTTAAATTCTTTCATCTTGGCGATTATAAGAGAGACTATTTCCTGTGTGTATTTTTCCCAATCCTTTTTCTTTGTGGATACGGTTTTGAAGATACGCTCGTGTTCACCCGGCTCAGAAAACTTAAACGCCAAGTCTTCAAGTTCAACCGAGACCCAGCTTATTCCAAGGCGGTGAGCAAGTGGCGCGTAAATTTCCATAGTCTCGATGGCAATTCTCTTCTGCCTTTCTTCAGGAAGATATTCAAGAGTCCTCATGTTATGTAGCCTGTCGGCAAGCTTTATAAAAACAACTCTTATATCTTTTGCTGTAGCAAGTATTAATTTGCGGAAACTTTCGGCCTGTTTTTCCACATCGGAAACATGGGGAAGACGGCTTATTTTTGTGGTGGCATCAACGAGAAAAGCTATCTCGCTTCCAAAAAGCCTCTCAATTTCCTCACGGGTTGCAAGGGTATCTTCTATCGTATCGTGAAGAAGTCCTGTAACTACGGATGGAATGTCAAGTTTTAAGTCTGTTAGTATGGAGGAGACTTCAAGAGGATGACTCAGATAAGGCTCTCCAGAAACTCTTCTCTGGCCAGAATGGACCTTGGCGGAATACACATAGGCTTTTTTTATGAAGTCAAGATCTTCGTTAGTAATATTTGAGTAGGCACTGACTTTGTCAACGATATTGTTTAGCCTGATCACAGAAGTGCAAACACCTCACTTGAGCCCAAATTTTTTGAGGAAAGAAGGAGCGTATATATTCTCCCTTTTTAAATCTTGGGCAACAGCAAGCATATTGCGTCGCACCCCTTCTACATTCTCATCTCTTTGCGAAAGTATAACAGCCTCCATTCTCTTTGCCGCAGCATTCATATCATCATTAATTATAATATAATCATAGAACTTTAAGCAGGCCACTTCCTCTTTTACAATTCCCAGACGGACGGAGATATCTTCGTCTTCCTCTGATTTTCTGTCCCTGAGTCTTTGCTCAAGAATCTCAAGAGACGGAGGAACGACAAATATGAATACCGAGTCATCAAATATTCCTCTTACCTGTTTTGCTCCTTGGACATCTATATCCAGAATAATATCAACACCGGTTTTGATACCTTTTTCGATATCAGACTTCGGAGTGCCATAAGAATGTCCGTGCACCTCTGCCTGCTCGGTAAACAAATCCCGGTCAATCATATTCTGAAATTTTTCTTTGGATACAAACCTGTAGTGCTTTCCGTCAACCTCTCCTTCACGTATCGGTCTCGTAGTGTAGGAAACGCAAAAACTCAGGTTCTCAACAGTCGATAGAATACGAGTAACAAGGGTTGTTTTCCCACTTCCCGATGGGCCGGAGACCACAAACAACTTCCCACTCATAATATGAAATTATAAACACAAAAGCCTTGATTTAAAAACAGGTGTCAACCTAGAATCCATCAGGGAAATTACCTATGATGTCGAAAAAGCTCCCCAATACCCGGTCGGCAAGCTCAAGTTCCCCACCACCGCAGGAATTGGTAATCCCGACGCATCTCATCCCCGCCCTCCTGGCCGCCAAGACACCGTGGGGGGAATCTTCAAACACAACACACTGCCCAGCAATTATAGTACGGTCGTAATCTCTTCTGAATTTTTCAAGACATTTAAGGTAGACCTCAGGAGATGGCTTCGGGTTCTCCGTATCATCAGCTCCTACTATGAAACCGAAAAATTCAGAAAGGGCCTTGTTATTCAGTATGAGGTTGATCTCTTCGGTTAACGCACCGGAGCCAATCGCTATATGAAATCTGCCCTGAATTGTTTCAAGGAATTCAATGACCCCTGGGAAAATTCTTATATCCTCCCCCATCATTTTTTCAAAAAAGATTCCCTTCTCCCTGACAAGTCGCACAATCTCCCGCTCCGAGCCCGGTTGTCCGTTATCCTCAAGGAATTTCCTAAAAAAAGTTTTGTCATCATACGCAAGGTACTGTGAATAATAGTCGGTGGGCGAGAGTTTCAATCCAAGAGTTTCCACGGTTCTCTGAAAGGCTCTCAGATGCAGTGGCTCGCTATCGACTATCACTCCGTCAAAATCAAATATGACCGCTTTTATCATTCCGTTTTCCTTTTTTGACTTCCGCACATTCGTATCGTAAGTGACTGTAATTACACATTCGAGTATGCATAGGAACACTACAAGACCTTTATCTACATATAATTTTGTGCTAGATTTGAACTTTTAGAAAAGTACTGGTCCATCTCTCTTGACTAACAATTGGCCCCTTTGTCCATTAGCAGTTTTACTACTTCCGTATGTCCATTCTTAGCGGCTATATGCAGCGGGGTATAGCCATCCTTGGTTTCAGCAGTAAAACTGGCCCCTTTGTCCATTAGCAGTTTTACTACTTCT
>RKRQ01000058.1 GCA_007571325.1 Candidatus Dadabacteria bacterium | reverse complement strand
ATATTTATCATCTTCTTCATCGATATCATGGAAAGCGGCGCGTTTTCACTTATCGCCGTTGCGAGAGCGTAAGTGAATTTTTTAAGTTCCTCTCTTTTTGCCACATGGTTTACAAGTCCTTTTTCCAAGGCTCTTTCTGAGCTGACGGAGTTTCCCGTCAAGAAAAGCTCTCTTGTAAATCCGGGACCTACCAAGTTCAAAAATTGCTTTATTCCCCCGTAATGGTAGGTGACTCCGAGTTTTGCGGGAGGGATTGCGAGTTTGGCGCCGGAGACGCACACTCTTATATCGCAGTTGACCGCAAGTTCAAGACCCGCCCCGAAAGTATGACCGTTTATCATTGCTATTACGGGAAGTGGGTAGGATTTTACCGCTTTCATGGCTTCGGTAAGGGGATGTTCATTTCCTATGGCGATTTCTTCGTCGGATATTGAGGCTATGTCATATCCCGAGCAGAAGGCTCTGTTGCCTCTTCCCGTTATCACGACGCATCTTATGTCGGAGATATCTCTCAGTCTTGCAAATTTTTCTGTTAATAGTCCGAGAGTTTTCTGGGTAAGGGAGTTTCTTTTCTCCGGACGGTTGATTGTTAGGGTGCATACGGAGTTTTCGATTTCTGCTAAAAGCTCTTTATTCTCGTCCATCGCAAAATTATATATTAACGAAACTTGGTGTCTAAATGTCGCCAAACCCGTAATTGAGATTTTCTTTATGCTCAGCACAACTGCGTTTTATTCAGTGTATAATTGTCAAACATTTAAGACTACGAATATAAAAAGAGGAATTCATTGGAACGAATCTATAGAGCGTTTTTTCTCTGCACGGGTAACTCCGCCCGCTCGATCATCGCAGAATCTCTTTTAAATTACAATGGCGGCGGGCGATTTATTGGCTACAGAGCGGGAGGTGACCCGCGGGGAGAGGTTCATCCTTATGCTCTTGAGCTTTTACTCAGTCAGGGGCATGATACCGAGAGTTTGCGTTCCAAATCCTGGGACGAATTTGAGGGGTCCACCTCTGGAGCACTGTGATGGATTTTATCTTTACTGTGTGTGACAATGCTGCTAATGAAGCTTGTCCCGTGTGGCCGGGCGGACCCGTGACTGTTCACTGGGGATTATGATGATCCCGCAAGCGTTGAGGGAACCGAAGAGAGAAGACGTGAAGCTTTTGAGAAAACATACAAATTGCTCAAAGAGCGTAATTGTTGCGTTTCTGGCTATTCCTTTTGACTCGCTTGACGGCTCGGAACTTCGTGAGAGGCTCAAAAGCGTTGGGTGCCTTGGATCTGAGACAGATTGCGAATAACTACATGACTCTTAAAGTGTTTCTTGCCAACTGCTAAATACCTTTTTGAATATGACAAAACGAAAGATCCTGTATCTAGCTAATCCGTACGGTTTTTCCTCACAGCAGCGAAAAGGGCCTCTGGCTGTTCTTGTAGAGGTTCTGGAATCACTGGGAGCTGAGGTGTGGGAGCCGTTCGCTCGGAATAATCAGATTGACAAGACGACGGCCGGCTGGGCCTACGGTGTTGGACAGTCGGACCTTAAAGATGTACGCGAGGCTGATGGATTGTTCGCCGTGGTAAACGGTTGTCCGCCTGACGAAGGAGTTATGGTGGAACTTGGAATGGCTATTGCCTGGGGCAAGCCCGTATTTCTGTTCAGAGATGACTTTCGGCGTTGCACCGACAGCGAAGTCTATCCGCTTAACCTGATGCTGTTCACCGGCATACCCGAGAAAGGCTGGGAAGATTATCTTTATTGCTCTGTGGAAGAGATAACCGATCCGAAGAAAGCGCTTGTGCGATGGCTTGAGGAGAAACGATGATTCAGATTTTTTTTGAAAACCGGGTTATGAAAAATTTACCGTTTGGCTATTTTTAGAACCTTTGCTCCTCTTCCTCCACCCTTTCTGATTTCCAAAAGCGCCGTGTTCGCTTCTTTAAGTTCGTACTCGGTGACTTCGGCTTCTATTTCCAGAGTGGAGGCAACCGAAAGAAAGCTAGATATATCTTTTCTTGTAACGTTCGCTACGCTTTTTATCTCTTTTTCAAGCCACAGGTGTGACTGATAATCAAGACTCAGCAGTGAGTCGATATCTGAGCTTTCCTTGCTTATGGCGTTTATTACCAGTCTTCCTCCAGGAGCAAGATTTTCAAGCGAGTGCAAAACTGGTTTCCACACGGGAGTAGTGTCAATTATAGTGCAAAGTTGTTCTGGCGCGCGCTCTTCAATTCCGCCTGACCAGGATGCTCCAAGGTCTATGGCGAATTCTCTTTCCCGTTCTCCTCTTGCGAATACGAACACCTCGCTCAGAGGATATAAGTTGCGGAGCAGCTTTATAACCAGGTGCGCTGAAGCTCCAAACCCCACAAGTCCTACCGTATCTCCATCTATTATTCCGGAAAGTTCAACGCAGCGGTAGCCTATAGCTCCCGCACAAAGAAGAGGAGCTGTCTTAACCGGGTCCATTCCTTGCGGTATGGGATGAATAAACCCCGAATCTGCGGCCATGAATTCGGCAAAACCACCATCTCTATCCCTGCCGGTGGCAATGAAGTTACCGCAAAGATTCTCCCGTCCGCTTCCACAATGTTCACACTCTCCGCAAGCTCCGCCTATCCACCCAACTCCTACCATGTCGCCTGCATTGAAATTCTTTGCTCCCGGGCCGGATTCTTCAACAATTCCAACTACTTGGTGTCCCGGAACAATTGGAAAAGAGCAAGGCATAACCCTTCCTTCCACCTCGTCCATGTCAGTATGACAAACTCCGCATGCCAAAACACGTATCAGTACTTCTCTTTCAGCTGGTTTTGGGGTTGGGATTTCCAGCAGTTCGAGAGGAATATTTTTCTCAAGTAGATCGTAAGTGCCTTTCAGAACCATTGCCTTCATTGCGTTAACAAATTATAACACGCATATACGGCAGGTTGTTCGGTCAACTTAGGCGATATGGTTTTGTGGCGACGGATGGTGTCCCCCGCCACATTGTTTCTGCGGTCTGGTAAAAAAAGAGGGGGTAATATCTTGAATCCTAGCCTGTTTTCTGCCCTGAACGAATATTCCACCAAGTTGCCAAGAACATGAGCAGCGAGATTATGCTTATGACGATGACTGCACTTGAAACCTTATCGCTGGCTTGCACGTAGGGTATGTATGGGGGATCTTCTAGCAAATCTTCCAGGGAATTTTTTACGACATACTCTTTTTTTGGATAAATGCCCGACCCGAGAATATAAGTGTCATCGCCAAGCCGTATTTGCTTTACGTAGCTTAGCTTCAGCGAGGTTCCTCTTGCTTTTCCGATTTCTGTTATTTCATCCCCTTCTACAATAGGATTATCCCAGAGATAAGAAAGGAATCCTCCTCCGCTTTTTGACGCTTTGATAATCTGTTTCCCGATGTTAACTCCGTTTTTGTCTACGACGTTTATGGAGGATGCTTGGTCGAAATCTGGATTGTTGCCGTTGAACACCACAAGCCCCTGATTTGTAATGACGAACAGATAGATTTCCCTGTCCTTCCAAGCCTTTTTCTTGCTGCTGACTCTCAGCAGTTCTGCTATGTCCATATTGCCTTCCGTAGACTTATAGACATGCTTAACGAATCTCGCTGTCTGTTCCACGAAGTTTCTGAGCGTATCTCTGTCTCTTACAGAATCTGCCTTTACTTTCGGTACGTATTCTCTCAAGATTTTGTCCATGGAGGGGATCAATTCCTCATGATGAAATCCTCCTATAAGGACAAGGTCCAGTCCGAGCGCTTTAACTGTGTAATTAACGGCATAACTTGCCTTGGGCAAGACTTCATATCCGTAATAAGAAAAGGTTTGGGTTTTGGATTCACCCGAGTAGTAATCGACAAATCCTCCCTCCTTACTGTTTCCCGCCGCTTCAATGAGTTCTTGAACTACATTGGTTCCTTTGCCATCCCGTAGAACAGTTAAATCTCTGCCGTGGGTAGACGGATAGTATCCGTGTGCTACGACTCTGCCTTGTTTGTCGACCAGAACGAGGTATTTGGTGCCGGATTTCCAGCTTCCTTCGTTTTGTATTTCACGGAGAATTTGCCGCCAGAAATCAAGGCTTTTTTTGTATGAAACTGGAACTTCCCAATGCGCCTTTGCATGCAATACGAATTCTTGCAGAGCTTTTCGGCTATCTCTCGCTCCGCTGGCTGTTACGGTTTCTTTGCTGTTATTGGCGTGTTTGCCGTGTGCTGATGCCGTACGCGCATCTAAAAAAAAGCATATAAACGCCAGAATGCAAAGAAAAATCCCCACTGAGGGAAAGGTTTTCATGAAATTTCTTCCTGATATGGTTTTTGTTAACTTAAGTTGTGCAGTTCCCCAAGCAAAAATGTACCCTTTCGCTTTTAATAGTATTGAAAAAACTATTTGAGTCAAAAATAATTTTTTCTTGCTACAGCTGGGAAGAGGGAAACACGAGTCACGC
>RKRQ01000026.1 GCA_007571325.1 Candidatus Dadabacteria bacterium | reverse complement strand
AAGTATAGTTGACAAAGTACCTGTTAAGGATACCGACGTCTCAATTTATGGTAGATTCTGGCCAAAGCTTACTTACAAAGACGTTGACGGAGAATCTTCAACCGACATAACCGATGCGCTTTCAAGGGTCGGCATCTTAGCAAATACACAGATAACCGAAACTCTTGCTGCGACTTTGCACGGAGAGTGGGACGTTGATATAGAAGCCAACGGGGATTTGGGCGACGCACGTATGGCCTATGTAGGTCTTCAAAGCTCCGATTTTGGTCTCATAGCTATCGGTAAGCAGTGGGACCCGCATTTTAATGTCATAGCCGAAGTAACTGACATCTTTTATCACAGGTCAAGTCCATTCGGATATGACTACATAGGTCCTTTCCGCAGTAACAACCTCGTCAGATACGCACACAGCGTGGGAGGCCTAAGCATAGATACAGGTATGCAGGTAAACGGTTCGCCGGAAAATGGCACGGGGGATACACGCTTTTTCCGCACCAATTCTTCCGTAAGTAGCGATTCCGATAATGTCGACGCGGCTTCAGTCGGCGTGAGTTACCGAGGGGGACCGGCTTATGTAGGTATATCGTATCTTCGACAGAACAAGAATGACGATGACCTTGAGAGAAACTTCTTCGGCGTCGGCGCGAGCTTTAAAGTAAACGAAGCCCTATACTTGGGCCTTACTTACCAATACATAAAAGACAATTATGATGATGGCTCCGAGAAAACTCCCTTTACTCTCGATGTAGTAGGAGCTTTCTCCTTCGGTAACGGGATCAAGGCGCTTGCAGGGTTTTTCGCCTATGATGACGATGAGCAAAAAGACAGCTCAGACAAATTGTTTGGCTACAACGTTACATTGATTAAAGAAATACATAAAAGCACAGACATATTCGTCGAATGGGTACTGAGGGATTTTGATCAGGACAACGCGGTCAACACCGTAAGTCTTGGTTTCCGCTATGACTTTGATGTAAGAATCTTTTAGTCAACAACGAATTTAAAGAGTTGGAGATTGGATTATCCCAACTGCTTTGCAATGATCAAAATTCCAGGGGATATATTTGGAAAAAAACTTCAATTATATCCCCTTTTTTTCTCAATTAGCTTTATAACTTTAAGAACTCCTTCCCCCGAACACATAAAACATTGTTTTTAGGCAATTAAAGTGTAGATTCAATTAGGGATTTCCCGAAAAATCCAAACGGAGGGATCATACTGCAGATGAATGAAAAACGCATAGGGGTAGACTATTCCGAGCTTCACCAGCTTGACAGTCCCACAAACAGACTCATAAGAGAATCTATATGGGGGATAGAAGACGACATAGGACAGCAGTCGTTCATCACCCCCCGTTATCTTGATCAACTGGTCCCGAGGCTCAGTATAGAGAAAACAACCCGAATGCTGGACGTAGGAAGTGGAGCTGGTGGCCCTGCAATATACATAGCGGACAGAACCGGATGTAAGGTCTGCGGCATAGAAATAAACGAAGTAGGCGTTGAAGTATCGAGAAAACTTGCGAAAAATTCGGGACTTGAAAAGAAAACGGAATTTCATCTGGGTGACGCAATGGAAATGCCGTTTGCCAAAAACTCGTTTGACCTTGCCATAAGTCTTAACGTGCTGAACGTCTTTGAGGATAAAACGGAGCTTTTCAAAGAAGTTCGCAGAGTACTTAAACCATCAGGAAGGTGGGCGTTTTTAAGCGGCACCTTTGAAATATCAGGCGATGAAGAGACAAAACGGAAGATGGCAAGAGGTTATCTTATCCCTCAATATTACGACTCTCTTGAAAGTTACAAGGAAAAACTTAAATTGGCGGGTTTCCGTATAGAGGAAATAACAGAATACGTGGCGGATTTCCGAGTTCAGGTTAAGAAATGGAGAGATGCCTACAAGAAGCATTCCTCCATGATTGCCAAAGAGCAAGGAGAGGAAAACACACGGTATCACATTGAGTATTTTGATACTTATCTAAAACTGGTTGACGAAGCGAGAGCCTCAAACCATCTTGTCATATGCTCAAACCCCGAATAAAATTTCGTCAACCATGTTCGTATTCTCGATTGAGTTCATGCGATACCATGGATACGGTATGAACCCGAATCTCAGAAAAAAAACATAGCCAGACTAAGTCCCACAGTTTGCCGGCAACGTGACCTGATACCCCTGTTGACATAGAAAGAGAAAAAAATAGATAATAAGAGACATTTGGAGGATATATACGTCATGAAAAAGTACTTTTCTATCTTGCTTGTAGCGATTGTTTTTATTTCTGTTCCTGCTTCGGCCCAGACAGCGGCTGGCAATGTAACAAGTAAAGAATCCCTTAAAAGTTTTGTTATGGGTGCAAAAACTCGTCTTGATAATGTCAGTTCTGTAAGTGGACTTTTCACCGCGTTAAGAGAATTCAGAAACGATCCAAAATGGAAAAATGGTTCTATTTACCTGTTTATAATGCAACCCCCCAGTGGACCTGAGGATGGTGAAATAGTTGTCTTTAACGCAAACAATAGTGATCTTGAAGGCACTACGCTTCATGTCATAGACAAAGACGGTAAGGATATCGGTCATGAAATTGACAAAGCCGTATACAAAGGAAACGGCTTTCTGGAGTATAACTGGGATGATCCTTCAATTTCTGGAGACGAAGTTAGTGAAGAGGGAAAAGCCCCAGGAACTTCACGGAAAATTGTCTTCGCCGTAAACGTAAAACTTTTCGGTGAAGACTTTGTGTTAGGTTCTGGTTTTTACCCGGACCCACCACCATCCAGCAGTCAGAAAAAAGGATAACATCAAACACTTCTAAAAATTCTAAAATGCTATATTGAACCTGTTTGTAATAGTATCTAGCATGTTCTTCTTGGCTTTGTGGAGAAACCGCCCAAGATAGTTTGGTTTGTTATTAGTTATAAAGAGGGAAGTGACTGAGAAATCGTTCCCCTCTTTTTTTCAACTAGTTAACTTCCAGTACCTTTCATCAGAGGTGGACGGGAGTTTAAGGTGGAAACTTCCATACTGCAAAATTATTCAGAAAAAGCATCTGTTTCATGCTTAGCTCAAAAGGATAAGAATAGCTTACTCGGAGCCGGAGGAAAAAACACTTTCAGTTAGAAAAAAAGGGGAATAATCGCCTTCGCTATCCCTGCTACCAGCCAACTTATCGCGAACGGAACAGAACCCAGAGCAAATATCACTGTAAAGGCTTGTTGCCAGTCTTTACCCTACTGTCGACTTTCCAATTCCTTCGCCTTGAGTTCCGCTTCAGAATTTTCTGTCGTCCTTCATGTTCCACGTGACCTTACTTGCCATTGATCTCTCTTTCGTAGATTTTCAGATGAGTACGAACTGCCCGATTTTACGGGAAAATCAAGATACTAGAGCTGAAACAACATACATTGCTAACTAAGTTTAGTGAAGGATAATCTGTGGAAACTTATCAACATTGATAAACTCCTTGAGTCACGTATAATTCCCGCAATTAAACTTAAATAATTAGAACTAAGTTTATCATGAAAGGACCTTATTTGTTTATCGCCTTCGCTTGCCAGTCTATACCGCCAGACAGGAAAGTGTCCATAGACAGTTTGTTGAGCAGACTTACTATAGAGGGAAAAGCGGAAAAGATGTTCCCGCTTAAAATAACTTTTAGGGTGTTCTTGGGGTCTATAGCTGGAGAATGTAAGGAAAAAGTCAGAATTTATATTGAAGTTATTAGTCCATCTAATGAAAAGCTTTCTCGGTTTCCTTGCGATGTAGAATTCCAAGACACACCCAACCACCAAGTTCTCATCAACGTGTTAATAGAAGACTTTGTAATCCAGGAGCCAGGCATTTACTGGTTAGACGTAAAGTTGAATCAGGCTTTGGTGACAAGAATTCCGACCGAAGTGGTCTATCATCAGGCTCAATTGGTATCTGGGGAGTAAAACGAATAAATATAGTAGAAAGCCAAATAGAGTTATCTGTCTTGGTATCCCAAAAAGGAGGAAAGAGGGGGTCTTGCTTCTGCAAAGGAAAAGAAAGCAACTCTTTCGCCTCATTAATCAACTCATATCTGCTTAGGTGGCCAGAAGTATATTCAGCAAAGTTTAACTCCAATGACCAGACAACTTCTTGGACTTCTTCACTTACATTCTGTAAATGCATGTCTAAGCTTTCTAGAGCAAGCCAACCCTCAAAATCTTGCAGACTTATCTCCGCGTGCAGAAAACGTTCAAACTCAGATGCAATTCTTTCTAGGGTAATCATGATACATGCCTAACAAAAAAATTCAGTTTGTTACCGAACAAGAACTCCGTCGTATTTTCAATGAAACTATATTAACCAATGAAGAAAAAGGCAAGATTTTTTATGAAAAAGTCACAAAAAGTAAACATCCTTCCCGTCCTCGTGCCAATGAACCTTTTTGCACAAAGAGCCAATTTGTTAAGTATTACGATGAAAACTGTCGAGAGGTTGCAGG
>RKRQ01000031.1 GCA_007571325.1 Candidatus Dadabacteria bacterium | reverse complement strand
TATCGCTTCTGCATAGTTTCCGAGCTTGTAACTTATCATCCCCATATGATAAAGAGCCAGAACAGACAAGTCAGTTTTGGGATACTCTTCATGCAATA
This sequence comes from Candidatus Dadabacteria bacterium, assembly GCA_007571325.1. Classification (GTDB taxonomy): domain Bacteria; phylum Desulfobacterota_D; class UBA1144; order Nemesobacterales; family Nemesobacteraceae; genus Nemesobacter. Next base: position 15,681 of record RKRQ01000031.1, on the reverse strand, counting down.
TCTGTAGCTGAGAAAGAGAATCCTCCATCTTTCCTTCGTTGTAGCTTTTAAGGGCTTTTTGAAATTGTTCGTTTGCTAGAAAGTTGTTTTCTTCCTGCTGAGAGGAAATGAAATAGGCCGAAAGTAGTCCCACTACTATGATTCCTATACCGACAACTATTTTGTTAAAGTTCTTGGAAAGATCTTCTAGAGATTCCGCAAGAAACTCTCTGAATCTATCGGGACGTTTAAGTTCTTTTGTCGTATATTTTATTTTTGACATTGATTCTGAATTCCTACCTGATAAAAAGATGACATGCCTGTAAATCCTTATATTTGCGCAAATCTGGCAGGTATTTCCCGAGGATTATTTTATTCATCATGGTGAAAAGCCATTTGGATACCGTCATATAGATTTGAACTTTCCTGGATTAAAATTGCTACCAGGGTTTATCATCTATGTTAGGATATTTATTGAGCAAAGATGATACGTTGTTTTTTCAGACAATGTCAAAAATTTTCGCGGAATTATATGCGATGCAGCTTAAGGATAGCTTCTCTGTCTACAAAATTCCGGCGAGAAAATTCTATGGCGCAAACAGACAAGGGTCTGCCTCCGTGCATTCTTGTTTTTCTTGTGTTTTTTTTAGCGACCTTGGCTTACAAGGTTTCTGCAGTCGACGGGGAGCCTTACCAATATACGAAAGAGATAGTCGAAATAGAGATAAATGGTTCGATAAACCCCTCAACGGTTGATTACATTAGAACCGCTCTTTTAGAAGCGCAGCAACGGAATGCACGAGCTTTACTCATTCTGATGGATACCCCAGGAGGTCTTCTCAATTCCACAAAGGATATAGTGAAGATTCTTCTCAATTCCGAAGTTCCGATAATAGTTTATGTATACCCTAGAGGAGCTACGGCTACTTCCGCGGGAGTTTTTATCACGCTTTCAGCGCATGTGGCGGCCATGTCTCCTGGAACCAGCATAGGAGCCGCTCATCCCGTAATGCTGGGACGTGATCAGAAGGGTTCGGGAAAAGCGAAAGAAAAGGACAATAAGTCTTCTGATGTTATGGATGAGAAAATCGAGAATTTTGCATCGTCTTTCATTGAAAGCATTGCACGGGAAAGGGGGAGAAATGCAAAGTGGGCTGTAGAATCCGTAAGGAAAAGCGCTTCGGTGACAGCGGATGAGGCTCTTAGAAATAAAGTGGTCGATATTATATCCCCCGATATACCTTCCCTTCTTTCCGAGATAGACGGAAAGGAAGTTAAAATCGGTGACCGTAACGTAAGTCTTGAGACTGCCGGAGCTCGTACGCAGCGCCTCGAGATGAGTCTCAGGCAGAAAGTGGTTAACATCCTTAGTACTCCTGACATAGCGTTTTTGCTTCTTTCCTTGGGTTCGCTGGGAATATTCCTTGAATTTTACAATCCGGGAATGATTTTTCCCGGTGTCGCCGGTCTTATCTCTTTGCTTGTTGGATTTGTCTCGCTGCAGATTCTTCCTTTCAACTATGCTGGACTAATACTGCTTTTCGTGGCCATGGCGCTTCTTATATCTGAGGTTTACGTGGTAAGTTACGGTCTTCTAAGTCTAGCGGCGCTTGCGTGTCTTGTGTTCGGGGGCCTGTTGCTTTTCGATACACCTGACTCGGACTTGGGGGTCAGCAAGGGAGTCATAGCAGCGGTGGCCGTAACAATTGGATTGCTCTCGGTTTTTATTGTATATTTAGGGATGAAGTCGTTCCAGGTCCCCGTTCAGGGTGGTTTCGAGGGCATGGTGGGCCAACACGGAGAGGTTGTTTCCTGGTCTCACAGAAGTGGAAAGGTTTTCATCGGGGGAGAGTACTGGGAAGCGACCGGAGAGCGCGAGTTCTCACCCGGAGAAAAAATAAAGGTAATAGAGAGCACCGGGGAACTTACCGTCAAAATTTCAGCCTTCAAAGGCGAGGGGTGACAGAAGATGTCTATGTTCGGGATTATCGTTCTCGTAGTTGTTTTACTTATAGTTATTTCGGGTCTTAAAATCCTCTATGAATACGAGAGAGGAGTGATATTCCGTCTCGGAAGAATAAGTGGAGTCAGAGGCCCGGGATTCATAATAGTTATCCCGTTTCTTGAAAAGATGGTGAGAGTCAGTTTGCGACTCGTGACTATGGATGTCCCTCCCCAAGACGTTATAACCAAGGATAATGTCTCCGTTAAGGTAAATGCGGTTCTCTATTTCAGGGTGGTTGAGCCCAGCAGGGCCATTGTGCAGGTTGAGAACTATCTATATGCCACATCCCAGCTTGCTCAGACAACTTTGAGAAGCACTCTGGGACAGGTGGAACTGGATGAACTTCTCTCGGAGAGGGAAAAGCTCAACATTACGCTTCAAGAGATTCTCGACAAGCAGACTGACACTTGGGGGATCAAAGTAACTATGGTGGAAGTGAAATACGTTGATCTTCCGCAGGAAATGCAAAGAGCCATGGCGAAACAGGCGGAAGCTGAAAGAGAGAGGAGAGCAAAGGTAATAAGCGCCGAAGGAGAATTTCAGGCGGCGACCAAGATTGCCGAAGCCTCGGACATACTGGCTGCCAACCCTGTTTCTTTACAGTTAAGATTCCTTCAGACTATAAACGACATTTCTTCAGAGAAGGCCTCCACAATTATTCTGCCCCTTCCTCTTGACGTAATTTCAGCTTTTACGAAGAAAGCCGAAAAGCCAAATTCATAAGCTGTTTTAAAGATTGAAACTCTTTATTTAAGAGCCTTTATGAATAAACTTCTGAGTTCTTTTGTGCTTGTATTTCTTGTTGCATCCATGGGACTTCTTCCCTCTGGATGTACAAGAACCGCTGATTGTCAGGATAAAAATGATAATGCCCTGCTTAAAGCAAATGTTAAGCAAAAACCTTTTTCCACCGGGGGTTCTCTTATTACAGAACTTGGTGAAGAGCCAGCTACCCTTAATCCCGTTATAGCTACGGATGTTTATGAAGGTATCGTTAATAGCGGAATCTATGAGACTCTTATAAGGAGAAACAACCAGACCCTTGAGTTTGAACCTCTTCTCGCCAGCTCCTGGGAAGTTTCAAAAGACCGTCTTTCATATACTTTTTACCTCAGAAAAGACGTAAAGTGGCACGACGGCACTCCGTTTACTGCAGATGATGTGGTTTTTTCCTATTCTTCCATAAGGAATCCGAAGGTTGCCGCCGCCCATCTGCAAAGTTATTATCAGGATGTAAAGTCCTATACAAAAATTGATTCTCACACTGTAAGATGCGAGTACGCAAGACCTTACTTCCGCGCTTTTGAATTCTGTGGCGGAATTCCAATAGTTCCGAAACACCTGTTCAATAAAGGAGACTTCAATACAAACCCCGCCGGCAGAAAACCGGTGGGTACCGGCCCATACATTTTTGAGCATTGGGAGACTGGAAGAGAGATAAGGGTAAAGAGGAATCCGGACTACTGGGGGGAGCCTGCTTGGCTCAGTCAAGTGGTATACAAAATTGTAATTGACTCCACAGTCAAACTTCAGCTTCTCAAAAAACAAGAACTTGATATGGCCAGCCTTCTTCCGCTTCAGTGGTCAAAGCAGAGCTGTGGAGAATCTTTTCGAAAAAAATTCTATAAAGCTTCTTATACCACTCCTGGTTACAACTACATAGGATGGAATTCGAAAAAACCGTTTTTTGAGGACAAAAGGGTAAGACAGGCGATGACCCATTTTGTCGATAGGCAAACCATACTGAGGGAAATTCTCTTGGGTTTGGGGGAGATAGTAACCACAACTTTTTACGTAAATAGTCCCGAATACCCACAGGGGATAAAACCTTACGCATACGACCCGAAGAAAGCCAGGGAACTTCTTGACGAAGCTGGATGGCGTGACAGCGATGGTGACGGAATAAGGGATAAAAATGGGATTTTTTTCCGTTTTGAGTTTTTGCTGCCAACGGGTTCTGAGACTGGTGAGAAAATAGCTACCATACTTAAAGAAGAACTTTCCCGTTCCGGTATAGAGATGAGCATAAGAAAAATAGAATGGGCGGTTTTCATCCAGAGTATAAACGAGCGGAAGTTCGATGCCGTGACCTTGGGGTGGAGCCTGGGAGTGGAAAGCGACCCCTATCAGCTCTGGCACTCCTCCCAAGCCGAGGATGGTTCCAATTTCGTTGGATTCAAAAACCCTCGGGCCGATATTTTAATTGAAGAGGCGAGAAAGGAATTCTCACGGTCAAAACGGATAAAAAAATATGAAGAGTTCTCGAGGATTCTGCATAAAGAACAGCCGTACACCTTTTTGTTTGCAAGGAAATCTACTGTGGCCGTGCACAAAAGATTTCATAATGTGAAACTTTATCCGCTTGGACTTGATACCAGGGAGTGGTTTGTCCCGGAGAATTTGCGTAAATATTAGAGTTGATGATGTTTCCTGCACAATTCTCAACACAGTGCTTGAAGTTTTTCTGACTTTTCCACTTGATTATATGTATAATCTTCTCTTCCCGAGGTTTTTTCCCAATGAAGGATTATATACTGAAAAGGCTTTTGCTGGTGGTCCCCACTCTGTTCGGTATAACTCTTATCACCTTTCTAGTAATACAGCTTGCTCCAGGGAGTCCTGTAGAAAGCAGAATGTCTGTTGATCAGGGAATAAAAAGCGATCAGGTGACCAAGCAGATAGTTGAGCAAACAAAAAAACTTTATGGTCTGGATAAACCCGTTCATCAGAGATATTTTATCTGGCTCCGCCAGATAGTAACGCTTGATTTCGGCAATTCCTACAGGGACCACCGACCCGTTATGGAGAAAATAGCCGAGAGACTTCCTATAACCCTTACACTTAATGTGCTTTCAATCTTCCTTGTTTATCTGATAGCCATACCAGTCGGCGCATGGTCTGCGGTTCGCCAGTGGAGTTTTGGCGAGCGCGCCACAACTTTTGTTCTTTTTCTTTTTTACTCGATTCCTAGTTTCTGGATGGCAGTGGTACTGATCTATTTCTTTGGCGGTGGGGGAGCCTGGGATATCTTTCCAATATACGGTGTTCATTCAAGAGGGTATGAGCAACTCCCATTTTTCCAGAGGACCCTTGATTTCTTATGGCACCTTGTTCTTCCAGTATTTTGCCTAACATATGCGAGCCTCGCCTCCCTTTCACGTTTTCAGAAGGGAAGCCTTCTTGAGGTGCTCCGGGAAGATTACATAACGACCGCAAAGGCAAAGGGGCTTTCGCCGAACAGGGTGCTTTTCAAGCATGCGCTTAGAAACTCTCTTATTCCAATAATAACGATAATCGCCTCAATTCTTCCTGCCATGATAGGTGGGAGCGTTATCATAGAAACCATATTTTCGATTCCGGGAATAGGAAGGCTGGGATTTGAATCGGTGCTTTCTAGGGACTATCCGGTCATAATGGCCGTTGCCACCATCTCTGCTTTTCTTACGCTTATAGGCATCCTGATATCAGATATAACCTACGCCGTTATTGATCCCAGAATAGGCTTTGAGAGGAAGTCATGAAGCAGGGTATTGGCATAGGATACTGGGAGAGGGTATGGATTGAGTTCAGAAAAGATTTCCTCGCGTACGTGTCGTTGTTTTTTATAATTTTACTCGCGGTGACGGCGATTTTTGAAAATTTCCTTGCCGGGAACAGGCCCATAGTTCTTTTAGAAGAGGGAAAGTACTATTTTCCTGTCATTGTAGATTATCCTGAGTTTCGCGGGAAAGATTTTCGGGCTACATACCTTGATAACTCGGATTCATTCGCGGTTTTTCCTCCTGTGAAATATAGTCCGACGGAAAGTGATTTCTTTTCTGTTCTTTCCGCTCCTGACAGGAATCATTTTCTGGGGACCGACGATAGGGGAAGGGATGTCCTGAGCCGAATGATTCACGGAACGAGGATATCTCTTTCAATAGGAGTGGTCGCCGTCGGAATAGCCATGGTGATAGGAATAATCTTAGGGTCCGTAGCAGGTTATTACGGTGGCTGGATTGATTTTGTTATTTCAAGGTTAATAGAGGTGATGATCACTTTCCCCGTCTTTTTCCTGATCCTGACTATTCTCGCTTTTACAGAACCCAGCATTTACAACATTATGATAGTGATAGGTGTTACTGGATGGACGGGGGTGGCGAGACTTGTCCGGGGGGAGTTTCTGAAACTTCGCCAGACAAATTATGTAGAGGCGGCGTGGGCACTTGGCAGTAGCGACCCCAGGATTATACTAAAACATATGCTTCCAAACGCTCTAGCGCCCGTTTTGGTAAGTGCGACTTTCGGAGTGGCCGGAGCCATACTGGTTGAATCAAGTCTGAGTTTTCTTGGATTCGGCGTAACTCCCCCGGAGCCCAGTTGGGGAGAAATAATTTCACAGTCCCAAAAATACGTGGATTTTGCGTGGTGGCTGGTTCTTTTTCCTGGGCTTGCGATTTTCACAACGGTTACGGCTCTTAATCTGGTCGGAGAAGGATTTAGAAACGCAATAGATCCCAAATTGAAGGAAAGATAGTATTGTAGAATGTCGACCTCGAAACTGCTTGAGATAAAAAATCTTAATGTATCTTTCCCCTCAAAAGATGGTGAGCTTGAGGTTCTTGGAAATGTTAACCTTGAAATCGGAGAGGGAAAGATAGTTGGCGTTGTAGGGGAAAGCGGTTGTGGAAAAACTCTTACGGCTCTTTCCGTTATGGGACTTTTGCCCGCACCACCAGCCAGAGTGAATTCTGGGGAAGTGATATACAGAGGAACAAACCTTCTTTCGCTCACCGAGCGGGAATTCAGGAAATATCGTGGAAACAGGATTTCGATGATATTTCAGGAACCAATGAGTTCCCTTAATCCCGTTTACACAGTGGGGGACCAGATAGGCGAAGTAATACGGGTCCATGAGAATGTTACAAGAAAGGAAGAGAAAAGAAGGGTGATTGATCTGCTAGACACAGTAGGAATTCCTTCTCCTTCAGAAAGATACTCAAGCTATCCTCACGAACTGAGCGGGGGGATGTGCCAGAGGGTTATGATTGCGATGGCCCTTGCCTGTAACCCTGAGTTGCTAATAGCTGATGAACCCACCACTGCTCTTGATGTAACGATTCAGGCGGGGATTTTGTCACTTATAAAAAGCCTTAGGGATAGATTGTCTATGGCGGTTATGCTGATCTCGCATGACTTAGGAGTCATCTCTAATGTTGCGGATGAAGTCTATGTTCTTTATGCGGGAAAGGTGGTTGAACGGGGCAGAGTGGAAAAACTTTTTTCCGCCCCTGCCCATCCCTACACGATAGGGCTTATAAATTCGATTCCCGGTCAGTCGGCGGGTGAAGAACTTTACTCGATAAAGGGCACTATTCCCTCTCCGGGAGAATTTCCTGAAGGATGCAGATTCAGTAACCGTTGTGAGTATTCGGAGAGCAGATGTCTTGAGGCGCAGCCGGACCTCTACAGTATTTCCGATTCTCACGGCTCGGCCTGTTTTCTGTATGAGAAGTTTTTGAAAAATAGCGCGGAACAATAACGATTAAACGATTAGATCCTAGAATTATGTATGCAACAAATATAATAAAATCCTTGGCAGTGCCATACTCAAAACATAACTGGTAAAATAACTCCAAAGTATGCTAGACAAATTAAATTTACTGCCTGTTTCAGTTGGTGTTCTGTTTTTAATTGTGCTCATATTTATCCCAATTTATTCTTATTTTGTTGGGGAATGCCGATCAGACGATGAGAAAGCACCGCTGAAAGGACTCAATATGCCACAGGGCTCTATTCGCGGTATGTTTGCATTACTTAGTATTTGTTCTTTCCTTTTGTTTCTGATATTTGGTTCTCAAACTCCTGGAGTAAAGGAAAATTTTGATAAAATACTCGCTTCATTTGGAACACTGACCGGAGCTATAATTGGATTTTACTTCGGGAATCGTGGGTCCGGTAATTTAGAAGTCAAATAAGAAATCTGAATGAAACATTCTTCAGAGAATAACGGTAGAGCAAGATAGTCACTATTTGTTCTTGGATCAATTAGTAATTACGATAAAATTGGTACCATGGAAGTCGCTCTGAAACCAGAAACCTTGCCTGGAAGCCAGTTCGTCTTGGCGTGTGAAGACAACTTGGTCTTCATGAAGAGTCTTTCTGACGAACAGATGAAGTTGATTGTTACTTCGCCTCCGTATAATCTGGGAAAGAATTACGAAAACAAAACTTCGCTTGATGCCTATCTTGAGTCGCAGGAGTCTGTAATCGGGGAGTGCGTACGGATACTCCATCCCAAGGGATCAATCTGTTGGCAAGTAGGCAATTATGTAAAGGATGGGGAGATTGTTCCCCTTGATACGGCTCTTTATTCACTGTTTCGTGATCAGGGACTTAAGCTTCGCAACCGGATCGTCTGGCACTTCGGGCACGGTTTGCATTGTACAAAACGGCTATCTGGACGCTATGAGACTATCAACTGGTGGACGAAAAGCGATGACTACACGTGGAATTTAGACCTTATCAGGATCCCGTCGAAATACCCCGGGAAACGCCATTTCAAAGGTCCTAATATAGGTAAACTTTCGGGAAACCCGAAGGGTAAGAACCCGAGCGACGTATGGATATTTCCGAACGTCAAGAATAACCATCCGGAAAAAACTGTCCATCCTTGCCAGTTTCCCGTTGAACTGGTGGAACGCTTGGTTCTCTCAATGACAAATAAGGGAGATTCGGTTTTTGATCCTTATGTGGGAGTTGGATCATCGATGATTGCTGCTCTTATGCACGGTCGCATAGCCTATGGTTGTGATATTACTCAAGAGTACGTAGATATGGCTCGGCAGCGGGTGGGCAAACTACGCGAGGGTAATCTTCGCACTCGTCCAATGGGAAAACCTGTCTATGATCCAAACAAGCCCAAGGGAGGGCATTGATGCAGATCAAATCCCGCTATTCACATCTAAATGGCGAGGAATATATGCTAGTTCACCATCCGCAACTGTGGACGGATATACGTGCCGTCATAGCGGATGTTGATGCCGAGTCTTGCCGAACCAAGGTTTCCAAAGAAAAAAACAGGAAGGGAGAGTTATTGTTTTCCCCAGGAGAGATGAACAGGCGATTCAAGGATGGTTTTGAAAAAAAGGGGATGGCGACAGCGGAAAATACAATTCTGGGTAACCCACAACGAAAAGCTTTTAAGCAACGTGCAAGGGATGTCTGGAAGTGAGCAAAGGCATGAAATTGAAAAGGCCGGGTATGAACCGATTATGTCTTACAACCAGACCGATTTTCTAAAAGATAGAGTGGCACTAGAAATACAGTTCGGTAAATACGCTTTTGTTGCCCATGATCTTTTTGTAAAGCATCTCAGCTTCTATGTATCCGGCATTATTGACATGGGGATTGAAATACTTCCCATGAAGGAACTGGAGCGGGAAATGTCCTCTGGTGTTCCGTACTACGAAAGAGACCTACTTAATGTTCTTAGACAAGGACGGGGAGTCCCTGCAGTTCCTTTGATACTTATCGGGATAATTCCCTGAAAACTAAACGCCTACTGTTTTTTTAGAGTACTGCTGAACGAGAACTGGACAAAAAGCTGAAAATGTCATTTATCAATCATGAACATTTATGAATATGAATAAGGTAATAGTAAGCGTAAGAGGACTTAAAAAATACTTTCCGGTTCGCAAGGGTATTTTCTCTAGGGTTTCCGATTACGTCCGTGCTGTTGACGGCGTAGAACTTGAGATAAAGAGAGGCACTACAGTGGGTCTTGTGGGGGAGAGTGGAAGCGGTAAAACGACTCTTGGAAAAACGGTGCTGAGACTTGTTTCGCCCACGGCCGGAAAGATTTTTTTTGAAGGGGAAGACATTACAGAACTTGATTCATCCCGGCTTCGTTTACTCAGAAGAGAGATGCAGATGGTTTTTCAGAATCCATATGGTTCCCTTAATCCCAGGATGAATGTAGGTTCCCTTGTTTCAGAAGGGATAAGCATTCACAATACGGTAAAAAAAGAAAAACGGCACGAATTTGTCGCCCGGCTTTTAAGCGAGGTGGGTCTTGGAACCGATGTTATGAGTCGCTATCCCCACGAGTTCAGCGGGGGACAGCGACAGAGAATAGCTATAGCGCGTGCCATATCTCTTCACCCAAAATTTATTGTCTGTGATGAGCCTGTCTCGGCTCTTGACGTGTCCGTCCAGGCCCAAATAATAAACCTGCTCAAGGACCTGCAGAAAAAACATGGTCTTTCCTACCTCTTCATATCCCATGACCTTCGCGTTGTAAAACATGTAAGTGATTTAGTGGCCGTTATGTATCTGGGAAAAATAGTAGAGGTTGCTTCAAGCGACGAAGTTTATTCAACCCCCCTGCACCCATACACCAGGATGCTTATTTCCGCTATTCCCGAGATAAAAAGAGCCGGAGAGGGGGGCAGAGAGGAAGTTTCTATATCGGGAGAAATAAAGAGTCTCGCTGATATTCCTTCGGGATGCAGTTTCCATCCCAGATGTCCTCTCGCGACAGAAGTGTGCAGCAGGGAGACTCCTCAGCTTGAGAAGAGAGGTGCTGAGGGAAGGAGTGTCGCCTGTCATAATGTCTGAGCAAGACTTGATGGCCCGTTTTTTCTCAATTGCTTGCAATAAAGCCATTGTGGTTTATATTAGAGCAATTTTTCCGGGCGGATTCCGCTACAATGATATTCAATTTATCTGAAATAAAAGACGGAGGATTAAGTCTTAGTCTGGCGAGAAGTCCAGGATGGCTTGGTGATTCTGCGAGGTCAGAAATAACGAGCGTGGGTTCCGATATAGAGTTTCATATTGATCTTACACGCACAATAGGGGAGGTCAGCGTACAGGGAAGAATAGATTTTACAGCCGTTTCCCGATGTTCTCGTTGTCTTAACGACGTAAGCGTTGATACGAATCTCGAGGTAAAACTTCTCCTATCGCCTTCTGACAAGGAAAAGAAAGAAGAATCCAACGACGACATAGATTATGAAACTTACCGTGGAAAAACGATAGACCTCAACGATTACATGAGACAGCAGGTAAATCTTTCGCTTCCCTACAAGATTCTTTGTATGAATGACTGCAAGGGGCTTTGCTGTGAGTGTGGATGTAATCTTAATGCGCGGCAATGCGAATGCGAAACCCTCCTTGAAGACTCGCGCTTTGCCGTACTTAAAGATATAAAAATATAGCTTTAAGCTAGGAGATCAATATGGCATTACCCAAGAGAAAAACTTCCAGATCAAAATCAAGAAAAAGAAGAACGCACTATTCCATACCATTGCCGGGGGCTTCTTTCTGTCCCGAATGCAATGAGATGAAACCTCCCCACAGGGCGTGTCCAAATTGCGGTTACTATAAGGGAAGGAATTTCTTCAGACAAGCACCTGATACGGAAGCCACTACGGAAGATTAAAACCAACTGAATCTATGATAGCTTTTCTTTTTCCAGGTCAGGGTTCTCAGTACATAGGCATGGGTGCTGACTTATGCGCCAAGTTTGAGACTGCGAGGCAGGCTTTTGAGGAAGCAAGCGACGCTCTGGGGATTGATCTTGTGAAGCTTTGCTTTGAAGGCGAAGCATCAACTCTTGCTCTTACGGAAAATGCGCAGCCAGCAATACTTACCGCCAGCGTTGCCGCATTGAGGGTAGTGTTTGAAGAAACGGAAATAAAACCTGACATGGTTGCGGGACACAGCCTCGGGGAATTTACGGCTCTTGTAGCTTCTCGGTGCATTGAATTTTGTGACGCGGTGCGAACTGTGAGAAAAAGGGGTGAATTTATGCAGGAAGCGGTCCCCCGGGGAATCGGGAAAATGGCTGCTGTTATGGGTCTTGCATCCGATGAAGTAAACGAACTCTGCGCTGAGATTGCTGGGGAAAAAGCAGTGGTATCTCCAGCGAATTTCAATTCACCCACTCAGACCGTTATTTCTGGGGAAGCTAGAGCTGTTGAGGCTGCATCGCAGCTTGCTAAGGAAAAAGGGGCAAGGCGGGTTGTTGAACTTGACGTTAGTGCGCCTTTTCACTGCTCCTTGATGGAGCCTGCAGCGTCCCGCCTTCGAGATGTTCTGGCGGAATTGGATTTTAACCCCATTATATATCCTGTGGTTACAAATACTGAAGCCAGAGCCAATTCGGATCCTGCCAGGGTAAAAGACATACTTGTAGAACAGGTGACAAGTCCCGTGAGATGGACGGAATCGCTTGAGTTTCTTAAAAACTCAGGGGTCTCGGAATTTCTTGAAATCGGTCCCTCCAAAGTTTTAAGCGGTCTTGTAAAAAGAACTCTTGAGGGTGTGCGTTGTGCCGGTATTGAAAAATCTGATGAGTTAAATCATATTAAAGCGAATGGAATTCAATAACCAAATAGCACTTGTAACCGGCGGGTCGCGCGGGATAGGAAAAGGCGTTGCAAAAGAACTTGCTTCCCAGGGAGCGCATGTGCTGATTAACTACGTTAACAACCAGACCGAGGCCGAGCGTACCTTGGGAGAGATAGAAGAATCTGGAGGCTGTGGCAGGATTGTTCGCTTTGATGTTTCTGATTTCAAAGAAGTTCAGAGCAGCATTTCAGAGCTTTCCCAAGAACTTGGGGGAATACATATATTAATTAACAATGCTGGCGTAGAGATGGCCGCCTGTGATATAGGAAGTATTGGGGAACAGGACTGGGACCATATTCTTGATATAAACCTAAAAGGGATATTTAACTGTACCAAGGCTGTTTCCAGAGGCATGTTGAAGAATCGTTACGGAAAAATTGTAAACATAACATCGCTTTCTGGAGAATTCGGAAAAAAGGGACAGGCGGGCTATTCAGCTTCAAAGGCCGGAATTATAGGGTTTACGAAATCAACAGCTAAGGAATTCAGCGCCAGAGGAATAACTGTAAATGCCGTAAGTCCAGGATTTGTTGATACAGAACTGCTGACTCGTCTTCCCGTAGATGTGAAAAGAAGATATCTTGACCTGATACCTGTCGGGAGGTTCGGGAGTGTTGAAGAGATTTCGTCCGTTGTGTGTTTTCTAGTTTCTGAGGGGGCATCTTATATAACCGGAGAGGTTATAAAGGTTAATGGCGGATTTTATATGTAGAAGCTTGGGAAGGTTGCTTTTTAATGTCAGAAGATAAAAAGGGGTTTGCCGATCAGACAGCGCTTATAACCGGCGGGTCGCGCGGAATAGGAAAAAGCGTTGCAAAAAAGCTTGCTTCACAAGGGGCTTATGTGTTTATTAACTATACAAATAACGAGCAGGCAGCCGAACAGACGTTAGAAGAGATAGAACAGGCTGGTGGAAACGGCAGAGTGGTTGGCTTTGATGTTTCCGATTTTACGGAAACCCAGAGTATCATTGAAGCTCTCTCGGATGAATTTGGTGGAATACAGATACTTGTCAACAATGCTGGCATAAGAAATGACGGGCTTTTGGTAAGAATGACAGAAAAAGACTGGGACTGCGTCATGGATATAAATCTCAAGGGAGTGTTTAACTGTACCAGGGCTGTTTGTGGAGGAATGATCCGGAATGGTTATGGAAGAATAATAAATATAACTTCAACTGCCGGGGAAGTAGGAAATCCTGGCCAGTCAAACTACTCGGCATCAAAGGCCGCGGTTATGGGTTTTACAAAATCAACGGCCAGAGAACTCTCTTCTGCAGGCATAACGGTAAACGCTGTAAGTCCTGGTTTTGTTGAAACCGATATTATAAGGGATATTCCAGAAGACATGAGAAAAAAATATCTGGAAGCCATACCTCTCGGGAGATTCGGACGCGTTGAGGATATCTCGAGTGTTGTATGCTTTCTGGCTTCCGGAACGGCATCGTATGTAACCGGAGAGGTTGTAAAGGTTAATGGCGGAATTTACATGTAATTTATTAGGAGGTTGTGACTAATATGTCAAAGGATAACGCAGAAGTTTTAGCTAAAGTTAAGGAGATGATAGCGAGCCATCTCGGTAAATCCGAGGAGGAAATAACGCCCGATTCTTCTTTTATAGAAGATCTGGGAGCTGACTCGCTTGACCTTGTGGAGCTTATAATGTCCATGGAGGATGAGTTTGGTCTTGAAATTTCAGATGAGGATGCGGAAAACATAATCACCGTCCAGGACGCGATCAATTTTATCCAGAGATCAATGAAATCCGCTTCGGAAGGTAACTGAGGAAAATGGCGAGAAGGGTAGTTATTACAGGAATAGGGCTTATAACGCCCGTCGGAATAGGAACGGATGCCACTTGGTCTTCGGTCTGTGAAGGAGTTTCAGGAGTAAGTAGAGTTTCATCTTTTGATCCATCTCATCTTAAAACCCAGATTGCGGGAGAAATAAAGGATTTTGACGGAAGTCTTTACCTGGAGCCAAGAGATACTAGAAGGCTCGACAGGTTCCTTCAGTTCTCTCTTGCGGCAGCTGTACTTGCGTTTGAGGATGCCGGTCTTGAAATTACCGAAGATATTTCTGAGCGAACCGGAACTTTTATCGGGTCTGGTATCGGCGGCATGAAGGCTTTTTACGATTGCGCTCTTACCCTGCACGAAAAGGGTCCTTCCCGTGTATCTCCCTTTTTTATACCGAACTTGGTTACCAACATGGCATCGGGATACGTTTCCATAAGGTTCAATGCCAAGGGGCCTAACTGTTCTTCAACTACTGCATGTGCCGCAAGCGGTCATTCACTCGCTCTATCTGCTAAAATTATACAGGACGGCAAGGCGGAAGTTATGATAACAGGGGGGTGCGAAGCGCCGCTTATACCTCTTACATTTGCGGGTTTTAATGCTATGAAGGCTCTTTCGACAAGAAACAATGAGCCGGAAACCGCATCGAGACCATTTGAGGTTGGGCGTGACGGATTTATCCTTTCTGAGGGGGCCGGAGTGATAATTCTTGAAGAACTTGAGTTTGCGAAAAAAAGAGGCGCTGAAATATACGCTGAAGTGTTGGGTTCAGGGATGAACAGTGATGCATACCACATTACCGCTCCTTCGCTTGAGGGGCCAACCAATTGCATGCGTGCCGCTCTGCAGGACTCAAAACTTAATCCCGAGGATGTTGATTATATAAACGCCCACGGAACTTCTACTCGTCTTAACGACGTTAATGAAACCAAAGCAATTAAGACGATATTCGGTGAAGATGCCTGGCGAATTCCCGTGAGTTCCACAAAATCCATAACTGGTCATATGCTGGGTGCCGCTGGAGCTGTAGAGGCGTCAATTAGCGCACTTGCGCTTAAAAACGGCGTTGTACCGCCGACAATAAACCTTTTTGAAAACGATCCAGAATGTGACTTGGATTATGTTCCGCATACGGCCAGGGAAAGCGATATAAAAGTGGCCCTAAGCAATTCCTACGGTTTTGGCGGAACCAATGTAAGTGTTGCGCTTGGGAAGTTCGACTGACGTTCTTTACCTACAGAAAATATTTCGTTTTCCCGAAGCCGTTTTACTCAGGAATTCGGTCCGAAGAGTTATTTTATTTTTTGCTCTTTCTGGTAAAATATAAAGTTAACTTCTTAATTCCCAAAATACAGGACCGTGTAATAGAGGTGCGATGTGACCTTGACTAACAATCTTGATATTATTTGCGATCTTACAGCTGGAGACAGAAATTACAAGATATACTCCCTTGCTAAGCTTGAATCGCGCTATGGGCTGTCGGTTTCAAAACTTCCCTTTTCCA
>RKRQ01000045.1 GCA_007571325.1 Candidatus Dadabacteria bacterium | reverse complement strand
GGGTAAGCTGCCAGGTAACAAGCATCCCCTTGTAAACTATTGTCCTGGCCGAAAAACTAGGTGCATAGAAATATTCGTCGTGCCCCGCGGTTTTTATCTCCGTCTCAGCACGCTTTCTTATTATATAGAGTTGTCTTTCAAAATCATCTCCAGTGGCTGTTCCATCCCCACGGCCAATAAATATCTGTCTTATACCCGGCTCACACCCGAGGGCGGTAGCGCCCAAAGAGGAGTTGTCGGTTGGAACCACCCGCCAGCCCAGAACTGTCTGATCCTCCTGAAAGACTATTTCCTCTAGTATTCTTTTTGTATTCTTCTCAACCGACGAGTCGGGCGAGAGAAAGATCATACCAACTCCGTAATCCTGCTCTGCAGGGAGAGTGATTCCATCAGCCCCAAGAGCATCGACAAAAAATTCGTGGGGCTTCTGAAACAGTATTCCAGCCCCATCCCCCGTATTCGGTTCACATCCACAGGCCCCACGGTGTTCAAGATTCTCAAGCACAGTTATGGCTTGGCGGATGATGGAATTTGACCTTATACCCTTTACGTTGACAACAAATCCTATTCCACAGGAATCGTGCTCAAACGCAGGATCATAAAGCCCTTTTTTTTCGGGAAATTTTTTCAAACCCATATAACTAATTTGCCTGTTGTGTTGTTATGAAAAACAATGCGAGAATCAATGCCGGCGTATACCACCTCCCCATACACCATCATGTAATTATAACATAAATCCCAAACTCCGCACACACACCACCCTGGTTATAATAATATGGCAGGAAATAATGACTAATTCTGAAAAAAGCAGAAGAAAAAACGATCCCGAAAGCGTAATCCTCTCTTTCCACATGGAGTCAAGCGCAACCCTGTGGAACAGGATATTCGAGGGTTTTTCGTCCGAGATGATTCTCGTAAGCAGGTTTGAGGGAAAAGACAGAAAAGCCCTTGAGATACTTTACAGATTTGGCTCCATGGTAGCGAAAAAATATGGAAAATGCGTTGTTGAACCCAAGATCTACGGAATAGTCATAAAAAAGGACGTGAGCGACGAAACCGAGGAAATGATAAACAATTGGATGGATTTGATGCGCAAGCTACGTCACGAAATAATCGGTGTTCTCTAAAATACTGTATCTCCCGCGACAATCCTGCGAAGATAACCATCATCCGTTCTTATATAAAGAAAACCTGTTGGGTCAACACGCTCAACAACTCCAGTTATGACTTTACCTGAAACATCAAGAGATATTCTCTTTCCCAGAAATCCCCACCTCTTAATCCACATATCTACAATCGCCTGCGTCCCATGACGACAAAACTCTCCATAGAAATGGTCAAGGGAATTAATGAGTTTCGCACAGAACTTTTCTCTGTTGACATTTTCTCCGAGCAGTATTGAAAGAGAGGTTGTTTTCTCATAGATGTCCCCCATTTTACTACGTATAAATTCCTCCGGTAAATTGAGATTAACTCCGATTCCTATTACGATATAATCAACCGCATCATTTGAAGCGCAAAGCTCAGTAAGCACCCCGGAAATTTTCCTTCCTCCAACTAGAACGTCATTCGGCCATTTTATCGTGGCGTCTACACCATAACCTGAGAGAACCTCGACAAGAGAACAAGACGCAAGGAAGGTGAAAACGGGAGATTCATGCGGGGATATCTCCGGACAAAACAATGCGGAAAGATAAAGATTCCTACCGGCCGGGGATACCCATTCTCGCCCGAGCCTTCCCCTGCCCGCGGTCTGCGAGTCGGAAACCACGACCATCCCATCCGCCGCCGTACCCTCTCCCGCCAATTGACGTAGAATATCGTTTGTAGAACCAACCTCATCGTAGACAAAAATCTTCTCGCCTACAATTTTGGTCGCAAGATATTTTTTTATTTCTGAGATTTCCATAAAAACGCGCGGCAAACCACCTCTTGCCTAATATTCAAGTATTATATTCAGAATACAGACCCAAGAGAAAAACCCTGTCCCCCGGTTATGAAATACCTTCTTTCAAAAAAATTTACCATACCTCTTGCATCTTATTTTGCAGTTGTAGCGACGATAATTATCTCAAGAAGCATACTCAGTCACGAGCATACACTTTTACTATCGGCAGGCGTTATGCTCTGGGTTCCATTTCTCCTTGACCGTAACACCGCTGATGTTTTGAGATTGAATGTGCGGGGGTTAATACTAGGAACTGGAATTTCTTTTACTGTGCTTTTCTGCTATTTAGCCTGCTTATATCTTCTTTCCTCTCTCATGGGACAGACGGTTAAGTTCACGGAACCGACAGTGCTTTTTGTTATAACTCATCTTGTAACCATCGCTTTTCCTGAAGAGTTTTTCTTTAGAGGATATCTCCAAAGAAAATTTGGTGGCAGGTTAAAGGCAGTTGTGGCAACAAGCGTACTTTTCGCTCTTGCGCATTTTCTTGCGATTTGTGTGTTTTCAGGAGGGGGAGCATGCACCCATAATATCCTTACCTTTTTCCCCTCGCTCGTAATGGGATACCTTTACATGAGAACCGGAACCATATGGTCAAGTGTTTTCTTTCATTTTGCCGCGAATATTGTTTACTTGTCTTTCAGAATCTCCTAATCTAAATCATAACGACAGGATTTATTTTGGTAGCACTGCAATACCCTATTATAGAGGTGGAGGCTTCTCGAAATATAATGTGGTTGTGAGTATAGTTTTTAAATGAAGCAGTTGCGGGCCGGACTCTCTCAGCTTAACCCAAGCGTTGGAGATATAACCGGAAACACAAAAGAAATAGTTAAATCAATCAAGGTGGCACGAGGTCTTGATATAGACATCTTGTGTTTTCCCGAGCTTGCTTTAACTGGCTACCCTCCAGAAGACCTTCTTCTTAAAACTGAATTCATCGACGACAATATCCGTGCCCTAGACGAAATAAAGAAACATTGTTCAGATAACATGGTCGTGATATTAGGCTTTGTCGACAAGAAAGACGATATATTTAACTCCGCAGCCGTAATACAGAAAGAAGAAGTAATTGACATATACCATAAACTCCGTCTCCCCAACTACGGAGTGTTCGATGAAAATCGCTATTTCCAATCGGAAAAACGGTTTCCCGTATATACAATGGGAAAAATGACCTTTGGTGTCACAATCTGCGAAGATATATGGTACCCTGGAGAACCTATAAGAAGCCAAGTGCTGCTTGGAAATGCTCAGATTATATTCAATCTTTCCGCATCCCCGTACTACATGGGGAAACCACTTGCCAGAGAGAGAATGCTTGCAACAAGAGCCGTAGACTACAATACAATAATAGCCTATTGCAATATGGTTGGGGGACAAGACGAGCTTGTATTTGATGGAAACAGCATGTTTATCGACGAAAAAGGTAAGATCATCGCCACAGCACGCAATTTTGAAGAAGATCTTCTGGTCTGTGACATAAACACCGAGAGAGTGTACAGATCAAGACTTAACACACCTACGATAAGAAAAACAAGATACGATCTTTCCTTTGAGAAAACACAGCTAGAGAAGTTTACTCTTAAAACTCCAGAGGCAAGGCGAAAAGCAAAAATGCAGAAAACCAATACTGCTCATACGGAAGATCCATTAAAATGCGCTTTTTCCGCTCTTGTCCTCGGCACGGGGGATTACATAAGGAAAAACGGCTTCAAAAAAGTTGTTCTTGGTTTAAGTGGAGGGATAGACTCCTCTCTTACCACAGCTATAGCCACAGAAGCCATAGGGTCCTCAAGAGTAGTCGGAGTCTCAATGCCTTCTATGTACAGTTCTGAGGGAAGTGTTACTGACGCCCAGGAACTTGCGCATAATTTAGGAATTGAACTTCTTAATATTCCCATAGAGAGCGCCTTTATGTGTTATGAAAAAATGTTCGCTGAAATTTTCTCTGAAACAAAGACTGACGTGACGGAAGAAAACATTCAGGCGAGAATAAGGGGAAACATCCTTATGGCACTTTCAAATAAATTTGGATGGTTAGTGCTCGCTACTTCAAACAAAAGTGAACTCGCCGTAGGCTACTCAACTCTCTATGGAGACATGTCCGGTGGGTTTGCTGTGATAAAAGACGTGCCCAAGTCCATGGTTTATAAACTTTCTCATTATTACAACAACCTTAAGGGAAATGAAATAATACCAAAATCGGTAATTGAAAAACCTCCTTCGGCCGAACTTCGCCCCGGTCAAAAAGATACCGATTCGCTTCCCGAATACGACACACTTGATAGAATCCTAAAATCCTATGTCGAAGACGGTCTCGGAACTGACGAAATAGTAAAATTAGGGGAACAGAGAAGCATCGTACGGAAAATAATTAGAATGGTTAATTCAAACGAGTATAAAAGAAGACAAAGCGCCCCTGGGGTAAAAATAACATCCCTAGCCTTTGGAAAGGACCGCCGTTTCCCAATAACAAACCTGTACAAAAAATAATCTAATTACTTCTTGTTCATAGTTTTTGACAGTTTCAACAGGTTTTATATATCCACCTGTCATCGCTGAACTACTAAACAGAGATAATCAGGACTATCTCTGTTCTCAGAATTTTTCAGGGAGCAAGTCTATATCTTCAAGGACATTAAGTACATAGCCCTAGAGTAATAG
>RKRQ01000021.1 GCA_007571325.1 Candidatus Dadabacteria bacterium | reverse complement strand
CTTGCACATGCTTGAAGTTATCAAGAAATATTCTGCATACTGAAAGGACTCTTAGATATCTTTCCCCGCCGACTTCATTTTTCATTCTTTTCTCAAGAAGGGTATTTTTGGGCTTAAATGTCCACGGAATAAACGCCAGAAAATTCCCTGTTTCATCCTGAAGTTCCCTTATCCTCGATAGATGCTCAATTATATCCTCGTTCTGTTCAAAGTGGCCGAACATCATTGTTGCAGTTGTCTTAAAGCCCGTTTTGTGAGCTTCTCTGGTTATTTTCATCCAAGCGTCGGCGTCTATTTTAAGGGGGCTTATAGCCCTCCTTGTCCTGTTAGACAAGACCTCAGCTCCTCCTCCAGGAATTGTTCTAAGCCCTGCATCCCAAAGGCTTTGTAGAACATCTTTAGTCTCAATGTTTTCATACTTGGCAATGGTAGCTATCTCCGGGGCGGAGAAAGCGTGGAGATGAAGATTTGGTATTTCTTCCGTGGCCCTTTTTACGATTTCAATGTAGTAATCAAGTTTCAATTCCGGGTTGTGACCACCCTGCAAAAGAACGGTAGTAGCTCCGTTGTGATATGAGGTACGCATAATTTCAATTACTTTGTCGACACTAAGGGTGTAGGCGTCGTAGGCCCCCGGCGGTCTCCAGAAAGCGCAAAAAAGACACTCCGTATCACAGACATTCGTGTAGTTAGGATTTGTATCTGCTACGAAGGTAACTATGTTCTCTGGATTAAATCTTTTCCTTATGATGTCAGCTAAAGAGCCGAGATGAAGCAGGTCAGCTTTGCTGATAAGCAAGGTGGCTTCGCGGGGAGATATCCTTTTACCTTCAAAAACCTTTGCGTAAATGTTCTCAAGTGAATTCATAAGAGAAAATTAAATAAAGCCAATAGAGTATATAAAGTCAATTCTTTGCTCTATTCGCGGAGGGATTAAGTTCATGATTGCTGCCCTGCAAACACTATTATTATGTTGTTTTTAGACCAGTATATATTTTAGTAATTGTTTTTGTTATTCTGTTTTGAGTGGTGGCGTGAGAACGAGTGTACCATGCGGTTTCGGTTCTTCCTTATCATTTAAGTTTTGTTGAGATTTTGAAACTTAAAATCTACATTCAGGTATGTGGGTTGAAAAAATTTCCTAAAAAAAAGCTTTTTTTTCTTTTTTCCATTCTCCTCTGTTTTTCCTGTGTAGGCGTGGGACCTTCCAATGTCCTCTACAAAAGTCTTGAGAGCGAAGCCCAGGCGGATGCCTATTATTATTTTGCGCTTTCGACTCTTTATCTGGAAAAGTTGGATATACCACGTGCATTGCAGAATCTTGAGAAGGCCGAGCAGATAAATCCTCAATCTTCTGAAATAAAATACCGCCTCGGTTTGATTTATACGATCCTTAATATGCGTGAGAAGGCCGTTGCCAAATTCACACAGTCCATCATTCTTGATCCCTCCAATTCTCCTGCCTATAGGGAGCTTGCCCGTATTTATCTTGCGGATACGGATGAAAATATGAAGAAAAGAGGTAAGGAGTATCTTCTTAAGGCGGTCGAGATTGATTCTGGGGATAAGGAGATTTACCTACTTCTTTGTGCGAGTGAATTTTATTCCGGCAATCTTGATAAGGCGGAAGAATACGCCGAAAAAAGCCTTTCTATAGATTCAACCGATGTATTGGGTCATTTCTACCTTGGAAGCATTGCTGCCAAAAGAGGCAATTTCAACATTGCGGTTAATCACTACAAAAGGGCGCTTGAAATTCAACGGACATATTATCCTGCGTTTGCCGGACTTGTCGAAACTCTCGAAAAGGCGGAAAGAATTGAAGAAGCGATAGAGCAGTATGAATCTGCAATCAGAAACCTCTCTCCTTACCGCGATGTCTTCATTTCCTATGGGAACATGCTTTACCGGCACCAGAGGATCAAAGAAGCTATTGAACAATATAACAATGCAGAGTCCTCGGACCCAAATAATCCTGAGATCAAGCTGAGAATCGGTCTCTTATACATCGAAAATGGTAATTATGAAAAAGCTATCGAAAAATTAGAACAGACCCTAATCCAATTGCCGGCACATTCCGGGGCAAAATACTACTCCGCCGTCGCTTACACTAAACTGGGACAATACTCTCAGTCGAGAAAGCTGCTTGACTCGATACACCAGGGTTCTGATTTTCACTTAGATGCAGTCGTCTTAGGAGCCCATATACACGAACTTGAGGGCTCGGAGCAAAAAGCGATTGAGATTCTGGAAAAACTTTATGAAGAAAACCCATATAGTAACAAGGTTGTAAATTCTCTGGGGGATCTCTATGTAAGACAGGAAAGGCAGAAAGATTCAATCTCTTTGTACAAAAGATATCTTAAAAAACACCCTGACGACGAGTCTGTACTGTATTCTCTTGCCGTTTCCTATTACTATAGCGACCGTATATCGGAAGCACTTTCGGTAATGGAGAATATAGTGAGCAGAAATCCAGAGAATTTCGATGCGATGAATTTTATAGGATATACCTACGCCGAGGGCGGAGAAAAACTTGATTATGCGGAGAAGCTTATAAACAAGGCTCTAGAACTTGCTCCTGATCGGGCCTATATTATTGACAGTCTAGGGTGGGTTTACTACCAGAAAGGGGATTTTTCCAAAGCTCTTGAATACCTGCTTCGCGCTTCTCAGATTCCCCCGTCCGATCCGGCCATCTTAGAACATCTGGGAGATGCGTATGAAAAACTCGGCAAAAAAGAACTTGCGAAAGATAATTACCTGAAAGCTCTTGAACTTTTGGATTCACAGAAGCTTCTGACAGTTGAAGACAAGAAAATCCTTTTGAGACTCCAGAAAAAATTAAAGGAATTCAGACGTGATGAAGCCTAGCTACATTTTCATTCCATTTGTTTTTCTCCTTTTTTCCTGTGCTGGAAAACTACCGTCTGCCGGGCGTCTGGATGATTTTTCTGGTGTATTGACTAAAGCAAAACAGGCTCAGCAGGGTTTTGCTTCGGTAAAAGGCAAGGCGAGAGTATCAATAAAATCCCCGCAGAACAAGATTGTCTTTGATCAGGTAGCTACTATTGCCCGTCCGGAGTTTCTGAAAATTTCCATTTTCGCTCCTTTTGGTGAAATGCTTGCAAGGATTGTTTCTGACGGGAAAAACGTGAGAATGAAAACCAACTGGGAAGAACTGATTTTTAAAAACCCAGAAGATTTTAGACTTTCTTATCTTTATCCAGGACTTCCGCCGCAACTTGGAGTTAAAGATGTTGTAAACTTCTTACTCGGAGGGGCTCCTTTTGTCATTCCGGAGGAAGGCTACTCTTTGCGGATGGGGAAAAAAGAAGAAGAGATAGTTTTTGTGTTTTCGGGAAGTAAAAAGGCCCGAGTTACAATTGATCTTGAGAAAAATTTCATAACTGAAATTGAGGGTGAGCTTGCCGACGGGCGGAAGGTTAAGGTTGAATTCTCCCTGCTTAAAAAGATTGCTACAGATAGTTATTTCCCAAGAGAACTGCTGTTTGAAACTTCTGATTACAGTCTTAAGGTGAATTATGATGACAATTTACGTGTAAACTCAGAGAAGGACCTTTCTTCATTTCTGTCTACGGAGGAACCGTGAATTGTCCCAAAAACCGCTTGTAAAAAGCTTTGTAATAAGAAATAGTCTGGGTCTTCATGCCAGAGCGGCTGCAGTTCTGGTTGCCCTGACCAGCAAGTTCAGTTCCAATATAATGATAAGAAAAGAGAACTTTGAGATAGATGCGAAAAGTATATTGGGGGTTTTATCGCTTGCAGCTATTTACGGTACGGAGCTTGTCGTTACGATAGAGGGAGAAGATTCGGATATTGCTATGGAGGGAATTTCTAGTTTGATTGAAAATGGTTTTGGAGAGGGAATAAATCTTGAGGGCTGAGTTCATTCTGCCTGTTTTTAAAACAGGACAAAACCGGTATCAATTTTTAAAGGAAAAACGCGGTTACAGCTATGAAACTTATAAAGATCAACTCGAAAAATCTGGAAAAAAGATCCAGAGAGATAGAAAAATCCATTTCTCATTTTGATCCTGAACTCGTTTTGCAAACGGAAAAAATTGTTGAAGATGTTCGGGAGCATGGGGACTCGGCACTTTTCAGTTATGCAAAAAAATTTGATGGACCGCATGTAAACGCGAAAAACGTAAGAGTTTCCGATAATGAGTTCAAAGAGGCGGCAACCTCTGTCGCCCCAGGCATTGCAAGGGATCTTAAGAAGGCTGCCTCACGAATTCAATCCTACCAAAGAAAGAAACTTCCGAAAGCTAAATCCTACAAGGATGCGTTGGGAAACGAGCTTGGCTGGCTTATAAGACCTATTGAGAAAGTTGGAGTGTATGTTCCGGGTGGAAAGGCCTCGTATCCTTCAACCGTGCTTATGACTGCTATACCGGCGAAAGTTGCGGGAGCAAGCCAGATAAGCGTCGTAACTCCATGTTCGGGGAAGCAGATAAATTCCGAGGTTCTTCTGGCTTGCGAAATTGCCGGGGTGAGCGATGTCTACAAAATAGGAGGGGCTCATTCCATAGCGGCTATGGCTTTTGGGACTAAAAGCATACCGAAGGTAGATAAGATAGTAGGTCCCGGGAACATCTACGTTACGATAGCCAAGAAACTGGTTTATGGATTCTGCGACATCGACATGCTGGCAGGGCCTACTGAAGTTCTAATTATTGCAGATGGCTCGTGCCCTCCGGGATGGGTGGCTTCAGATTTGCTCGCCCAGGCTGAACATGATGAGATGTCAATACCAATTCTCGTAACCACCAGCCATAATTACGCAAAAGAGGTAAAAAAGGAACTGCTCTCGCAGTTAAAACAGTTTGACAGAAAAGAAATCGCAGGTGCCGCAGTTTCAAACAACGGAAGAATCTACGTTACCGAAGATATGGAGCAGGCTGTAACCCTATCAAATTCGGTTGCTCCTGAGCATCTTGAACTGTGCGTGCGTTCTCCCAAATCTCTTCTTAAAGGAGTAAAGCACGCGGGAGCAATATTTCTGGGGTCTCTTTCGACCGAGCCTTTCGGCGATTATGTTTCGGGTCCGAGTCATGTGCTTCCAACGGGAGGAGCTGCTAGATTCTCTTCTCCTCTCAGCGTTTATGATTTCCTCAGAATGCCTAGCACTATATCAATATCAAGAAAAGGGTTTTCGTCTCTTGGTGCGACTGTAATGAACCTTGCCCACTCCGAGGGGCTTTCGGGACATGCGTTTTCTGTAAGAAGACGAATTGAGGATTGCTGAGTAATATTCATGCTACGATTTAGACCGGGAGATACAAGTGCCTGATACCAGTTCAATTAAAAGCAGAATCTCCAAGAACGTAAAATCTATAAGTGCTTACTCCGTACCTAGGATAGAGTGTTCGGTCAAGCTTGACGGCAACGAAAGTCCCTATGATCTTGAGAGTGAGGAGAAGATTATCCTTTCCGAGTGGTTGACGGAACTTCCCTTAAATCGGTATCCGGACTCTGAAGCTCTGGGTGTGAGAACCTCTCTTTCCCGTAAGGTGGATTTTCCCGTGGACGGTATATTGCTTGGCAACGGATCGGACGAAATTATACAGATGGTAATTGAAGTGCTTGGAGGAAAAAGCGGTTGCGTGCTCGTACCGTCTCCAACTTTCTCAATGTACGGGATTACGTCGCTCATCTTGGGAAAGCGTATAGCCGAGGTAGCGCTTGATAAGAACTTTGACATAGATGTTAAACCGACTTTGGAGATGATCCACTCTGAAGACCCGGACATCGTTTTTCTTGCAACCCCGAACAATCCTACGGGAAATTCTTTCTCAGAAGAAAAAGTTCTTGAGATTTTAGATACAAGCAAAGGTGCTGTGGTTGTTGATGAGGCTTACTGTGATTTTTCGAAAAAAAGCTACATAGACCATATAGGAGAACATGAAAATTTACTGGTACTGAGAACGATGTCCAAAATTGGATTTGCGGGTGTTAGGCTCGGGATGCTTTTTGCATGTCCACAAATCGTAAGTGAAGTGAATAAAGCACGTCTGCCCTACAACATAAATTCTCTCAGTCAGCGTGTAATGTCTTTTGCACTTGAAAACCCTGGGATTGTCGACCGGAAGATAGATCTTATATTAAGCGAAAGAGAAAGACTTCGCACAGAGCTTGAGAGTATTGATGCTATTCATGTCTACCCCACGGATGCAAATTTTTTCCTGGTCCGAGTACCGGATGCAGATTTTCTTTTTACAGAACTGGTTAAAAACGATATTTTGGTCCGACGATTCAAGGAAAAAGGACGTCTTGCGAACTGCCTTAGGGTTACGGTTGGAACTAGGGAGGAAAACGACCGACTTACTGAGGCTCTAGTCGGCATATTTTCTTCCTAGATAGTTTTTCACAAGAAAAAGCACGGTTATAGCGAGGGCCATCCACGCAAATATATCTCCTACTTCTGTGTATAGAGTTCCAAGCGAATCTATAAGCACTACTTCTCCCTTCAGATTCTCCGTAGTAAATATGTCCGTATGAGCCTCGATTTTTCCGGTCGGAGATATGATTGCGCTTATACCGCTGTTTGTTGATCTTACCAGGTAACGACGCGTCTCAACTGCCCTTGGAATTGAAAGAAGCAGATGCTGATAAGGGGCCATACTCTTTCCAAACCACGCATCGTTGGTAAGGTTAACAAGCAGGTTGACTCCTCTTTTCGCATAGCCTCTAGAAAGCTCCGCCATTATATCTTCATAACATATAAGAGGACCTATTCTTATGTTTTTTTCTGGAACCTCAAGGACTTTGGGTCCCTCTCCTGGGCTAAGATCTCCGATCATGGGAAAAACCCTTTTTAAAAATCTGAGTTCTTCGTTTATCCAGGGAAAGTACTCGCCCAGCAGAAAAAGCCGGGTCTTGCTGTAGTTGGAGAGAATATTATTTTTAGGATCGACTAGAAAGACAGTGTTGTATTTTTTTGCATCTTCTTCATCCCAGCCGTCTTTAAGCAGCTCGGGGTCTTGGGTAAATGAAAGCCCCCCTATAAGAAAGTGTGCTGTGTGTCCATCTGGTACAACATTTCTTTTATATTCAATTTGGTACACGGAATTTTGTTTAGGAAACCAGTGCTGAACAGATGTCTCCGGCCAGATCAAAAGGTCCACCCCCACAATCTCTCTTGACATCTTCCTGTGCTTTTCCGTTATAGCAGGTTCGTTGTCGAGATTTTTCTCCGCATAGTCAAAATTTGCTTGAACCATCGCGATTTTCATCCGGGGTTGTGTCTCGAGAAAGTTCTCTATTTCATTGATCTTGAGTGATCCGTAGCCAAATACAATCAAGATCACTGTAGTTGATATTGCAAGCGGAAACAGACTTTTTTTCTTTTTCCTCAGATCGTCGATAGTGTAGAAAACCGATACATTAACAAGCAACATCAAAAATCCGAGGAAGTTCACTCCAAACAGATCAACTATCTGTATTACGGTAGGATAGTAACTTTGCGAGATTCCTATGCCGTAGGGGAAGAGAACCGGAAAAAAAAATTCCGCAACCACCCACGCAAAGGAAATCATAAACGCGTTTACAACGCTTTTTCCATTGCAGAGTCTGAACCTTGATACGTACCAGGTGAAAATTCCGAACTGAAGCGATGAGTAAACACAGAAAATAAACACGGCAACCATGCTCGCGATCAGAGGTATTTCTCCGAACCTAGTCAGAGTTCCGACCAGCCAGTAAAGCGAGACAAGGTTCATGGACGTCCCGGATATCATCCCCAATCGAAGTGATTGCCGAGGGTTTTTTTCCTGAAGGGCAGAAAGCAATGGGGCAAAACATATCCAGCCCAATATGCCGAAGGCGCTTGAAAAAAGAGATACAGAAAAGAGTATTCCCGATCCGGCGGCTAAGAGTTCGCTCCCGGTAGGCTTAGTTATCCGGAATTTTTTCATTTGTAGCTATGAAGTTGCAAACTTAAGATGCTTTGTTGCCTTTGTGAATGGACCTATATTTAAGAGCTCCGACAATAATAAGAAAAAGTGCCATTATCTGCGCTACTGATAATCCAGAGATGGGACTCTCGGTTGTATCTCTTATAAATTCAATGAAGAACCTCTCAAGACCTGCGAGCCCAAGATATATACTGGCAAGCCATCCAACAGGCTTTTTATTTTTTCTTATTTTCCAGAGCACTACGAACACAAGGGACATTATGATCGTTTCGTAAAGCTGAGTTGGATGTACTGGGTCAAGAGTTGGAGGAGAACCCTTTGGAAATGGCATAGCCCAAGGAAGGTTAGAACCGATTCCATAATCGTCTCCGACCAGAAAACAGCCGATTCTTCCCGTAGCGTAAGCTATCGCTAGGGACGGAGCGAGGGCGTCAAGAACTTTCCAGAAGCTTTCCTTGTGTCTTTTTATTACTGCTAAAACAGCTATAAGAGCTAGAAAAAAACCTCCATAAAAAGTTAGGCCACCCCTTAGCAGTAAATAGTGTTTTGGATGGGAAATAATATTGCTCAGGGGAACATTCTCAATTAAAAAAAGAAGCTTGGCACCTAGCACGCCTCCTATAACACAAACAATAAAAACATGTTCGTGAAGCTGCCTAGATATTCCTTTTCTCTCAAACTCTATCCAAGATACCCAGAAGGCAACAAGGAAAGAAATGGCAACCATTGCCCCAAAAGATGTAATCTGAAAATCACCTATTCTAAGAAGTTCGGGAAACATCTATTTTTCTTCTTTGTGGGACTCCAGTTCTTTTTCCACTTCGGAGTTTGATTTCATTAGAAGAAATATGGATATGAAAAGTACTATGCAGAGAATTATCTGGATAAGCAGGTTGGTTTTCATTTCCATGTAACAGGACTTCCTATAGTTTAATCGGTGACAATTTTAACGAACGGTTAAGGAAAATAAAAGTACCGTTGCATTTCTTGAATAACATCTGCAAGCCGGTACATTATCGGCTGATATGCTTCAGTCTCCTGTACTGGTTTTAAACAGATTTTTTGTCCCTGTTTCGGTAACAAGTCTTAAAAGGGCTTTTATTCTTCTTTATGGTGGAGCTGCTAGGGCGGTAAACAGGGAGTATGAGACGTTTGATTTCGATTCGTGGAAGGATATTCGTTCGGTTGATGCCGATGACTGCGTAAGAACGGTTACAAATGTCATAAAAATTCCCAGAGTGATAATTTTAGTAAGATATGACGGTTATCACAAAAAACAGCCTAAATTCAACAGGATAAACATTTTCCGAAGAGACGGCGACACATGCCAGTACTGTGCAAAAGCCTTTCCAAAAAGCGGTCTTACGCTTGACCATGTGATCCCACGGTCAATGGGTGGAAAAAGTACCTGGGATAACATAGTTTGTTGCTGCGTTAAATGTAACAGGAAAAAGGGAGGCAGGACTCCCCAACAGGCGAATATGAAACTACTTTCCAAGCCAGTGAAACCAGCCGCTAGTATTTTTTCCAACCTCCATTTCAAAACTGTGAAATATGAAGAATGGGAACCTTTTCTGAGCTTTGTCGATATGTCTTATTGGAATGTTGAACTGATTGACTGAGGGTTTATCTCAGAATATATTTTTGTTTGCGGGACCACTGTCCGGTTTTCCAGTTCGCGTCCAGGGAGAAGAAAAAGATGAGATCAGTGCTTGCGGTATTTTTTGCGCTCTTGTTTTTCCCTTGCTTGGCAGCCGCGCAAATATTGCTTCCCACAGTCGCCTCTCCGATAAAAAAAATCCCGATTGCTATCGCCGTGCTTAAATCCACAGGGGATCTTAGCGTATACGGAAAGAAATTTACCGATGTATTAAAAAGCGATCTTACCAATGCCGCCCTTTTCGATGTTCAACTAGTGAATATACAGTTTTCCTCCTCCTTTCAGGATATAGATTTTGAACATTTAAATGCAAAGAAAACCAAGTATCTGGTAAGTGGAAGTTTCGGAGTTGCGTCCCAGGAAATTACTTACGAAATCATAATTTATGACGTGCCTGGCAAACGGGAGCGTATGAGAAAAAAATACGTTACCTCTCCGTCTTACGTAAGGAATGTTGTACATAAATTCTCAGAAGAACTCATGAAGGAACTTACAGGTCTTGACGGGTTTTTTAACTCCGAGATCGTATTTGTAAGTGGTCGGGGACAAGAAAAGGATCTTTTTATAATGGATTATGACGGGCACAATAAAAAAAGGCTTACTAATCACAGAGCCTCACTTCTTTCTCCAGACTGTTTACACGATGGAAGCCAAGTGGTTTTTGCTTCTGACAAAAGCTGGGACCATGACCTTTACTTGCTGAATTTTAAGTCGATACGTCTTCCGGCCGAGGGTGAGAGATTAACCCGAGGCATTCACCTTGATAATTCTCCGCGCTGGTCTCCTGACGGCACACGTATGGCATTTAGCCGCAATGGAGACATATACATAGCTTCCGCTTCAGGAGAAATACTCAGACAACTTACTAGGTCTGGTGCCATAGATCTTTCACCCACATGGTCTCCTGATGGCAAAAAAATTGCTTTTGTCTCGGATAGGGCTGGAGCGCCGAACATATACGTCATAGGTTTGCAGGGAGGAAGTGCCGTAAGAATTACCTCGGGAGGTTACAATACTGATCCTGTTTGGTCTCCGAGTGCTTCTGTTGACCGTATAGCTTTTGTGAAGGTAAAAAAGTCTGAAAGCAACATTTACTCCATAGATCCCGACGGCAAGGGAGAGCAGAGGCTTACCACTTCAGGGAACAACGAGCACCCTTCTTGGTCTCCTGACGGTTACTACATTACTTTTTCTTCAGAAAAACTTGGAAAAAGAAAAATATACATCATGTACTTAAACGGAGAGAACAAGCTTCCGCTCTCCCGTGGCGAAAATGATTCTTTTTCAACTTGGTGCGTTAGATAGCTCAGGAAAGGAGCTCTATTGTTGAGGTCTTTTATCGCAGCTTTTCTTCCAGAAGAAATAAAGGACGCACTTTTTTGCTACGTACGGTCATTTCGAGGCTCTGTTCAAGGTATTAAGTGGGAACGGAGGGAGAAATTTCATGTTACGATCAGGTTTCTCGGGGATGTTCAAGAATCGCGTCTTGAAGACATATCAAAGGATATAGATTCTATGGTTCATGGTTTAGGGCATATTGAGACCAAACTTGGCGGTCTTTGCGTGTTTCCAAGCTCAAAAAATCCTAGAGTGCTGGCTTTAGGTCTTGCGACAAATGAGCGGTTCCAGTCTCTTTTTGACAAAGTCCAAAATGCTGTTACAAAAAACGGGTTTGATATGGAAAAAAGAAAATTTATCCCACATGTTACCATAGGCAGGGTAAGAGGAAATTTTAGGGGAGCAACCAAAATCCCCAAGCTAGACGGAACAGAATTTTCTATAACAAGCATAGGGATTGTAAAAAGCGAACTGGGACCTCAGGGGTCTAGTTATACCAGTCTCAGAACATGGGATATTAAAGATAGTATTTGACAAAAGAATTTTTTAACAGGCAAAATTATGCTTCCATAAAGTGTGGAGGGTCTTATGCACGCTGTTATAAAAACCGGCGGAAAGCAGTATATAGTCAAGCCGGGAGACATTATTGATATAGAGAAGATCTCTGGCGAACCCGGCCAAGAGGTTGATTTTGAAGAAGTTCTGCTGGTATCTGCTGATGGAGAGGATATTAAAGTTGGTGACCCTGTTGTTGAAAGTGCCAAGGTTGAGGGTAGAATAGTACGGCAGAAAAAGGGCGAAAAAATAGTAGTTTTCAAGTTCAAGAGGAGAAAAGGGTACAGAAGGAAGGCAGGTCATCGCCAGAATCTGACTAGCGTCAAAATTACGAATATAAGCGCTTGATGCGTAGGGATTATTAAGCATGTCAACCAAAAAAGGTGGTGGAAGTTCCAAGAACGGAAGGGATTCCACAGGCAGGAGGCTTGGTGTAAAGAAATTTGGAGGCCAGCCAGTTGTCAAGGGTAATATAATAGTAAGGCAGCGTGGTACAAGCATTAAGCCTGGTTTAAACGTGGGGCTTGGCAAAGATTACACTATATTCGCGATGTCTGACGGAGTCGTGAAATTTCAGAAGTCTGGAAAGGGTAGAACTAAAGTTTCAGTCGTTCCCAATTAAGCTGTTCTTCTTAAGAACCGATTTTTTCTCCTATATGTAATTACCAAGCGCTCTTGCCGGCGTGTTATCCTTTTGGATGAATTAAGCGGTGAGTCCTTTGAATAACCGGAAAAAATCTTTCAGCATTCTTCCATTTTCCACAGTATTTCTTTTCTGTCTTATATTTTCAGTTCTGGCAGGTTTTCTGTTTCAGCATTTTTATTTTCCAGAAAGATACGCTGACCTAAGAGTTGCGGAAATGGAAGAAGTCTTCAACGAAGAGGAGTTTTTCGCCGACCGCGCTAGGAGTGTTCTTGATACTAGGAACGATGTGGGTTACGTGAGGCTCCTTGATAATAACGGAGTACTTGAGAAGAGCTTCGGCTTTCAAGATGATGAGGGCTTTAAAAAACTCACAATAAAGGGGCCGGAAGGAAAGACTGTACTTGTGGGGATAGGAACCTCAGCTACAAAGAAATTCTACTTTGATGCTGTGCTCTGGAGCCTGATTTTTGGTTCTCTGATGGCAGTTGTCTTTACTTTATCAATACGTTTTATAAGCAATCGGGCATTCGGATTTCTAAAGGAGTTATCAGATGCTGTAACTTCTATTTCTAGAGGGAATTATTCAGTTCGTCTTGATGGACAATCTTCTAAAGTTGCAGGATTTAATGTTCAGTGGCTCTATCGTCAATTCAATGAGATGGTTTCTTCTCTTGAGAGTAGCTCAATCAAGCAGGAGAAGTCAGGAGATTTGGGTCTTCAGGATTTCACTGAAGAGCAGGCAGGTTTTTATCCGAAGATGGTTCTAAACCAAGAAAAGACATCTGAAATTTCTTCATCTGAAACCTCTACAGATTCCTCTAATGAGGAGACAGAGGAGGTTATTATTGTTTCTGATAAAGAAGATACCGAACCTAAAAAGACTCCTTCTCCGATTACCGATATAGTAGATTTCCAAGGCAAGGAGACGGAGCTAGACAAGATGGAAGTTAGCATTCTTGTCATAAAGATCGTAGATTTTGAAAGTCTGATTAAGGATATTTCGCCACTCGACATTGATTCTCTTACTTCAGATTACAGAAAATTCATTTCAAGCACCGTAAATTCTTTCGGAGGGACTGTAGAGGCTATACTTCGCGATGAGGTAGTAGCTTTCTTCACCAATTCCAACTCTGAAGAGGTTCCCGCGTCCGAACTTAGCTGCATATGCTGCGCTGTTGAAGTAATACAACTTTTTGCCGGGGTTATAGATAAAAAGCGAATTTCCTCCCAGTCAGATATAAAGCTTAAAATGGGCATTTCCTCAACCAATTTATCAGTACTTGATAAATTGGATGTTCCCACGCGTGCAAAAACATTTGTGGATGAAGCAAAAGTTCTTTGTGACGGGGCACGGCCATGGAGCATACTTGTTACGACTGGTTTCCGTGCAAGCGTAAGCGATTATTTAGAAGTAAGAAGGGAAAAGGTTGAAGATAAACTCTGCTATGCCGTGATAGGAGTTGAAGAAGAGGCGTTGCAGCAAATCAAAAAGTAACGCTTTCTTCTTGTTTTCTGCTTGCTGTTTCAATTCAGTTTTCTACCATTCCTGTTATATTTTCTCATCTGGGTTCAAAACCAGCTTCTCAATTGGTTCCGGTTCACTGTGTTTTATGTGAGGAGGTCTGTTAGATGAAAGGATATGAGGTTAGAAGAAAATTTATCGAGTATTTTTCTGAAAGGGGCCATGAACCAGTTCGTAGTTCGACTCTTATACCGGAGAACGATCCAACGCTTCTCTTTACCAATGCCGGTATGGTTCAGTTCAAAAATGTTTTCACGGGAACAGAGAGCAGAAATTTCAAAAGAGCAGTTTCCTCTCAGAAGTGCCTGAGGGCAGGAGGGAAGCATAATGATCTTGACAACGTAGGGTATACGGCGAGGCACCATACCTTTTTTGAAATGCTAGGAAATTTTTCTTTCGGCGATTATTTCAAAGAACGAGCTATCAGTTATGGATGGGACCTTATTACCAACGTTTACGGTTTGCCGAAGAGAAAACTCTGGGTAACCGTTTACCAGGAAGACGACGAGGCTTTTGATATCTGGAACAAAAACATTGGCATTGACGAGAAGAAAATAGTGAGAATGGGAGAGAAGGACAACTTCTGGTCCATGGGGGACACAGGTCCGTGTGGTCCGTGTTCCGAGATACTTATAGATCAGGGAGAATCTTTTGGATGTGGAAAGCCCGAATGCGCCGTCGGGTGCGAGTGCGATCGTTACCTTGAGCTTTGGAATCTTGTATTCATGCAGTTTGAGAGAAACGAGAAAGGAGATATGACGCCTCTTCCTCGTCCCAGTATTGATACGGGACTTGGTCTTGAAAGACTTACGGCGGTTCTTCAAGGAGTAAGAAGTAACTATGAGACTGATCTTCTAAGCGGAGTAATAAATAAAATAGAGGAACTCTCTGAAAGAGAATATTCTGCTGATCAGTCAACCAAGGTGGCGATGAGGGTAATAGCTGATCATTCAAGAGCGCTTGCCTTTCTTATCTCAGATGGAGTATTCCCGTCAAACGAAGGCAGAGGGTATGTGCTGAGGAGAATACTCAGAAGGGCGGTTCGCCACTCAAAATTTCTAGGGATAGATGAACCTTTTATTTACAGGGTCTTACCCGCGGTTGAACAGGTCATGGGAGAAACTTATCCTGAGATTAAGGAAAAAGAAGATTTTGTATCGCAAGTAGTAAAAAGCGAGGAGGAAAGATTTCTTGAAACAGTGGATAGGGGACTTGAGCTTCTCAATCAGGAAATTGCAAAGCTTGGGAAAAAGAAAAAACTCTCGGGCAAAGTAGTTTTCAATCTCTATGATACCTACGGGTTTCCTGTTGATCTAACGGAGGACATAGCCAGAAACAAAGATATAGCGATTGATCTGAAGGGTTTTGAGAAGGAAATGGAAAAGCAGAGAACCAAGTCTAGGAAGGCTCGTACAGGTGGAAGTGAAGACTCTCTTACATCTGTCTTGCTTGAACTTGCCGCAGAGATAACAACAGAGTTTGTCGGTTACAAAACGCTCTCATACGATAGCGTGGTTAGGGGAATAATAATTCAGGAAGAAATTTCCCAAACGGCTAAAGAAGGACAAGAGGTGCAGCTGCTGACCGACGTCACTCCTTTCTACGGAGAGTCGGGAGGACAGATAGGAGACAGGGGGGAAATTATGGGGCAGGGATTTCATGCGAAGGTCCTAAACACGAAAAAACCTATCCCTACGCTTTTCGTTCACAATGTTCTTATGGAAAAGGGAGAGGTACGGGTTGATGATCCAGTGCGGATGGAAGTTGACCCAGTTTTCAGACAGGGAGTTATGACTCACCATACTTCAACCCATGTACTCCACGCCGTTTTAAAGGAAGTGCTCGGAACTCACGTGAGCCAAGCGGGATCATTTGTTGCACCCGACAGACTGAGATTTGACTTCAATCACCATTCCTCAATTAAGAAACAACAAATTGATGCCGTAGAACAAATGATTAACGAGAGGATAAGGCGTGATGATACAGTTGTGACGAAAGAAGACGTATCGTACGATGAAGCAATAAAAAGCGGAGCAACGGCAATATTTCAGGAGAAGTACGGTGACAGGGTAAGGGTGGTAATGATAGGAGATTATAGCAAGGAACTCTGCGGTGGGACCCATGTGAGCTCCTCGGGCGAGATAGGAATGATGAAGATAGTATCTGAGAGTGCGTCTTCTGCCGGGGTAAGAAGGATAGAGGCCGTAAGTGGCCAAGCAGCATGGAATTATATCAAGAGTCAGGAAAATATCCTGAACGAATTTTCTTCCGTTCTTAATGCCTCCCGCTCTGAACTTATTTCAAGGGTTACAGCGATAGTTAATGAAAACACCAGTCTTCAGGAAGAAATCGAATCTCTGAGGTCAAAGGCTCTTATTGAGTCAGCATCTGGATTAACTGACAGGATTGAAAATGTTGGAGGAATTAATCTTCTCCGAGTAAAGGTTTCTGTTTCAAAATCTGTGGAACTGCGTTCCTTTTGGGATTACTTGAAAGGAAAAATGAATAATGGGATTGCCGTGCTTGCAACGGAGAATGAAGGACGGGTTTTTATCCTTGTAGGAATCACAAAAGATCTTGTAGGCAGGTACCATGCGGGGAAACTAGTAAGAGAACTTGCCGAAATTGTAGGAGGAAAAGGGGGAGGTGGTGGAGACATGGCGCAGGCGGGTGGGAGTATACCCGGCAACATACCGAAGATGCTGAATTACTCTGAAAAACTTATATTACAAAGTTAAAAACAGGTTTCCATAGTTCGTTTGCCTCTAATCCACTGTATTTAACCCGGATTTCTCACAGAGAGCATAAAAAAAGGCCGCTGTTCGTGTTATAACAAAGTTATATCAATCACTTAGAACACAAGGAGGCAGCAGCCTCATGAG
>RKRQ01000061.1 GCA_007571325.1 Candidatus Dadabacteria bacterium | reverse complement strand
AACGACGCAGAAATAATTATCTACAAAGTGAGACTTGGCGTATGGGTTCGCAGGGACGGACGGGCATGGCTTGCCTGGTGTCCAAGCATTGACGTTACTACCCAAGAAAAAACAAAAAAAGGGGTTTTTAAAGCACTCGGAGAAGCGGTTCAGCTCTGGTTTGAATTCTGCATTGAGCGCGGCGTTCTTGACAAAGCACTGAAAGAAGCTGGTTTCGAAAAAGTCCCTCCCGACGAGGAGGTAGGAATGGGGTCTGATTCCATTCAAATTCAGAAACTATCACCCGATACGGAAGTTCCAGAGTTTAAGTTTTCACCTAATCATCGCAGCGTTCACTCCTCAATTGAGGGAGTTATCCCGGCCTATATGGCAGAACATCAATTAGGTGATTCCGTTCGTGCGTGCCGTTAAATGGAAAGAACTGGTTCGTGTCTGCGAAGATGAGGGTTGTCTCTTCGACCGCCAAAAAGGTAGTCATTATATTATGACAAAGCCTGGATTGGCTAGACCAATCGTAATACCTCAAAAGTTCTCTATACGTACAGATTCAATCCTCATTTCCCAATCCCTAATCTATATACCTAGACAATCCTGCTGACATTTCTCCCATGTTCCATATCCTTCATTCATCATTATCCTTCCCGTTTATCATCTCTATAATTACGACCTTCCTAGCACAAAAATACAGAAAGTATGGAACACACATGATGCAGAGCCTAAGAAAGCGTAAGTAATAAAAGTAAGGAAAAAGCTCCGAAGACAAATGTGCCCTTTTTCAGACTCCCCTTTTCTCAAGACCCGGGGGAAGTTCTCCGTAGTAAGGAGAGTCCTCTTCGTACATCTCAAGTATTCTTTCCTTTGGCATGTCGGGCATATCTTCGCTGAAACCGAACATTCTGCATATGTGCCTCAGCTCCTCTTCCCTGCCGGGAAGCGGATCCATTGGCTGTATAAGTTTTTGCTGTTCAAGCTCCTTGCGCACATCCTGATCTTCCTTGAGAGGAGTTCCGTATTCGTTATGGTGATAGAGCCTGTCGAATCTTTTCCTCGGCCTCTGCCCGGGATCCTCGGCCGGATACCCCACCGTCATAAGCCAGATAGGAACTATGTTTTCCGGAATACCCAACACTTTGGGGAACTCGGCCGGTTTTCTGCCCGTGGCTACAAGGCAGCACCCAAGACCCATGTCCGTCGCCGCAAGCATGGCGTTGGCTATCGCCTGGCCCGCTTCGATTCTCAGAAGATCTTCCGCCCTGTCCTTGGGAAAACTCATAAGTCTCGGATAGGTATTTTCGGTCAGTATCTTGTAAGTCCAGCCGTGGGCCGCGGTTATGGCTCTTGCGGGAAAAAGCACCTGAAAGGTCTGTATGAGCTCCTTGTACCAGGCGTCCATGTTTATTAGCCACGCAACGATAATCGGGGCCTGGCGCAGGTGAATCTCGTTAAACGCGGAACCGCACTCGACTATCTGCTCGAATTTCTCGGGGGGATAGGTCTTCTTGTCTATCACTATGGCTTCGGTAGAGTTGCAGTTGCCCTGGCAGGAACAATACCGCGCCGCCTGAAGCATCTTCTGTATCTTCCAGTCTTCAACCTCCTTCCATGGCTTAAAGAACCGAAAACTCCTCCTGGTTCCCATCGCTTCAAAAACTTCCATTTGAATTTCCTCCTTATTCCGTAAGTTTGTTTTTCAGTTTTCCTACTGCTAAAGCTTCTAAAGCGTGGTCCATCCGCCGTCTATCACGAGATCGGAACCCGTAACGTACCGCGCTTCGTCAGAAGCAAGGTAAAGTACCGAATGAGCGACTTCAACCGCCTCCGCTCTTCTCACCAGAGGAATCATCTCGGCCGCTATCTTGTCAAGCTGCTCCTCAGCGTCGGGAGGGTTGCCCATGAACTCGGGATCCATCTTGGTTTTTATGTAGCCGGGGCAAACGGAGTTCGTCCTTATATTCTCCTTGGCATGGTCGACGGCCATGCTTCTCGTTATTTGCCTCACCGCGCCCTTCGAGGCGTTGTATGCGACACAACCTTCCATGCCCACAATACCCAGAACGCTTGAGTTGTTAATTATCGAACCTCCCCCGTGCTTTGCCATAAGCGGAACGACATGCTTGCTCACCAGAAAAACCCCTTTTACGTTTATGTTGATCGTTCTTTCCCAGACGTCGTCGGTGGTGGTAACTACGGTGCCGCCTTCAAAAATCCCCGCATTGTTAAAGAGTATGTCGATTTTTCCGAAATCGCCGTAAAAATCCTCCACCACCCTCTTCACGTCATCTTCGATGGAAACATCCCCGGGGTAAGCCTTTATTTCTCCGGGTCCCGGGTTTTCGACCACCACTTCCGAAAGCCTTTCGGCCGTTCTGGACATGATGCCGACTTTCGCTCCTTCTTCTGAGAACAAAAGAGCGGTCGCTTTTCCTATTCCTTCGCCCCCGCCAGTTATGAGCGCCGTTTTTCCAGCGAGTCTATCCATATTGCATCCCCCTTGGTTTGAGTTAAAACTCTGCTTTTTATTAACTTTCATTATATAATAACTTATTATGGGCAACGGAAAATCTTTTACGGCGGCCACTGTGCAAGCCGCTTCTGTTTTTCTCGACAGAAAAGGCACGGTTGAAAAAGTCCTGCGGCTTATAAAGGAAGCTGCGGGAAACGGGGCTGAGCTGGTGGTTTTTCCCGAGGCTTTCATACCCACCTATCCATACTGGCCCAAAGATCTTGGGTTCGGTTCCGAGAGAAAACTTACGATGGACGCTCACGTAGAGCTTCACAGAAACTCGGTCGAGGTTCCCGGAGAAGACACGAAAAGAATAGGGGAAGCCGCAAGAAAGGAAAAAACATGCGTAGTTATCGGGGTTAACGAAAAAGAGGGTGGGACGCTTTACAACACCATACTGTATTTCGGCAAGGACGGATCCATTCTGGGAAAACACAGAAAGCTTATGTCGATTGACAGCGAAAAATGCGTCTGGGCGAACGGAACCGCTCAGGATGTAAGGGTCTTTGATACCTCCGTCGGGAAAATAGGGGGACTTTTCTGCTACGAGCACCACATGACGCTTGAGAAATATGCCATGTTCACCAAGGGCGAGCAGGTGCACGTCGGTCTCTGGGGAGGACATGGGTTTGCCAAGGAAACAATGGATTTCTCAAGCCGCCAGTATGCGTTTGAAGGACAGGTGTTCGTTATAATTTCTTCCGGTTTCATCCAAGAAGATATGATTCCCGAATCTTTTCCCCTTAAAAAGCAGACTATATGGGACTATCCCGGCGGAAGCGGCATAATAAATCCCCGGGGACAATACATTGCGGGTCCCGTATATGGAAAAGAGGAAATTCTTTACGCGGAAATCGACCTTGACCAGATAATAAGGGCGAAAACCGTTATAGACTGCGTTGGGCACTTCTCAAGACCCGACATATTCCGCTTTGAGATAATGGAGTGACATTTCCTGAGCCTGTACTTTTCCCACTTAAAGCAACTTTGACACGAACCTTTCTGTACACTCTCCTTACAATTGACCGAATACTTCTCGTTTTGTCATTTTCTATGACAAAATAATTGTCATTTTTTACATATTTTATATAATTCTTGAGTTATAACAGATAAAAACGGGTTGTTTTTATTTGACAAAATGTGTGCCAAAAAATACGAAAAAACGCATCCTTGGATAACTTTCATAGTCGATTTCAGGAAAATCGACTATGAAACATGGTTATTGTTAGGCGAAGCAGGATCAGAATGTGTTCATGTTTCCAATGTTCCATTGAAACCCGGACTTTCAGAACTTCTTTATTCCACTTATCTAGTAAAGGGAATTCAGGGCTCAACAGCAATTGAAGGTAACACTCTTTCCGAGGAAGAAGTGAAAAAAAGAATTGAAGGGAAACTTAAACTACCCGATTCAATGGAATACCAAGGTAAAGAAATCGATAACGTTCTTGAAGCTTTTAATAGCGTAGCAAAAAAGCTGGAAGATGGTGAAACGCAGGAAATAAGTATAGAAGAAATAAAAAATTACAATGAGACAATACTGAAAGATCTTCCCTTGGAGGAAAATGTTGTTCCCGGTCAGATCAGCCAACATAATGTTGGCGTTTTCAGATACAGGGGTGCTCCAAGAGAAGACTGTGAATATCTTCTAGATAAAATGTGCGGGTGGCTAAACAGCCCGTGCTTCAATCCAGATAAAAATAAGATTGTCTTTGCGATTATAAAAGCCATACTGGCACACTTATATATAGCGTGGATCCACCCTTTTGGTGATGGAAACGGAAGAACCGCCAGACTGGTCGAGTTAAAAATACTATTGGCTTCCGGCGCACCAACCCCTGTATGCCACTTACTCAGCAACCATTACAACAAAACCAGAAGCGAATATTACCGTCAGCTTGACTATGCAAGCAAGTCAGGAGGGGACATTTACCAATTTATACGTTACGCGGTCAGGGGGTTTGTAGATCAGCTAAGAGAACAGATTGATTTTATCCAACTTCAGCAATTAGAGATTTTCTGGAGAGATTATATTTTCGAAAAATTCGGAGAAAACACAGGGAAAATTGATAAACGCAGAAGAAATTTAGCTCTGGATTTCTGGAATGTGGAAAAACCCTTAAAAATTCAAGAAATAAGAAAAATAAGCGCAAAAGCCGCAGAGAAGTACTCAGGCAAGTCCAGTAGAGCTATTCAAAGGGATGTCGAATTTTTAGTAGAAAAAGGTCTTGTTAAAAAACAGCGAGAAGGTTATTTGCCTAATAGAGAAACTCTTTTAAAATTCCTCCCCACAAGAGTCATTCCAGATTGACACTCCCCTTTCTTTAATCTGAGGATTTCTTACCTTTGGGCAGAGAATCCGCGAAGCAAAAGCTTTT
>RKRQ01000039.1 GCA_007571325.1 Candidatus Dadabacteria bacterium | reverse complement strand
TGCGGCTTCCCCCTCTCAAATCTCTCCTTTGACATCTCTGCTAAACCTCCTTAACTAATAAAGAACATCAAAATATCAGCCGACACCTGCTGCCTGTTTTAACTCTTCTGCCATGTTTGCGGGCAGGGTGAAGTAATGGGAAAACTCCATGGTGAACAACCCCCGTCCTTCCGTCATTGACCTTAAGTTAGTCGCGTAACCAAACATCTCTCCAAGAGGAACTTCCGCTTTCACCGCCTGCATAGCGCCTCTCATTTCCGTACTGTTCACTCTCCCTCG
The DNA here is from genome assembly GCA_007571325.1 of Candidatus Dadabacteria bacterium. Lineage (GTDB taxonomy): Bacteria > Desulfobacterota_D > UBA1144 > Nemesobacterales > Nemesobacteraceae > Nemesobacter. The sequence goes on along the minus strand of RKRQ01000039.1, from coordinate 16,794 downwards.
CCTTGAGCTCAGATCACCTATGACGGTTCCCATATGAGTCTCGGGAACAACCACCTCAAGCTTCATTACAGGTTCAAGAACAACTGGAGAGGACTTATGGACTGCTTCCTTAAACGCCATGGAGCCGGCGATTTTAAAGGCGATTTCTGAGGAATCGACATCATGAAAAGAACCATCGTATAGCGTGACCGCCAAGTCAACAACCGGATATCCAGAAACAACCCCGGTCTCCATAGCCTCAACTATTCCCTTCTGGACCGCAGGAATAAACTCTTTGGGAATCACCCCTCCCTTTATTTGATCGTGGAACTGAAATCCTTCGCCCCTGTCAAGAGGTTCAACCCTTATTTTTACATGACCATACTGACCACGCCCTCCGGTCTGTCTTATATATTTGCCTTCGGTCTCGGAGGTGCTCGTTATCGTTTCTCTGTAAGCGACTTGAGGCTTTCCTACATTCGCGTCAACATTGAACTCTCTTTTAAGTCTGTCAACAATTATCTCTAGGTGGAGTTCGCCCATACCGGAAATAACTGTCTGACGAGTCTCTTCATCGGTTTTCACCTTAAAGGAAGGATCCTCCATGGCAAGCTTGCTAAGTGAAAGGCCAAGTTTTTCCTGATCAGCGTTTGACTTGGGTTCTATCGCAATCGAGATTACCGGGTCGGATATATGAAGGGTTTCCAGAATCACGGGATTTGAATCCGAACACAGCGTATCTCCAGTAAGGGTGTTTTTCAGACCTACAGCGGCCGCTATTCCCCCGGCTTCAATCTCTTTTATATCTTCCCTCTTGTCCGCATGCATGCGAAGAAGTCTTCCGATTTTTTCGTTTTTAAGATTAGATGAATTGTAAACTGTGGTTCCTGATTTAAGTTTTCCAGAGTAAACACGAAGGTAGGTAAGCTGGCCGACAAAGGGGTCCGACATAATCTTAAACGCAAGCGCGGAAAAAGGTTCGTTTTTGTCAGGCTTTCTATCAGTTTCCTCTTCGGTCTTTGGATGAACACCTTTTACAGGAGGCAGATCAACCGGAGCCGGCATGTATTCCACAACGGCATCAAGCAGAAGCTGCACTCCCTTGTTCTTAAAAGCGGACCCTAGCATTACTGGGATTATAATTGCATCGATCGTCTGTCGCCTCACGGACTTTCGGATCATATCTTCCGGAACATCTTCTCCGTTAAGATAAAGTTCCATTATTTCCTCGTCTTTATCCGAAAGGGTTTCCAGAAGCTTTTCTCTGTATTCGGCCGCCTGTTGTCTCGTATCTTCGGGAATATCTACAAATTCAAACTTGGCCCCCAAGCTTTCCCCGTCCCATACAGCCATTTTCATTCTTATAAGATCGACTATCCCGGTGAATTCATCACCGTCAAACCACGGAATCTGAAGGCATACCGGGTTGGCGTTGAGCCTTTCCTCTATCTGGTCCACGACCCTGTAAAAATCCGCCCCGACTCTATCCATCTTATTCACAAAACACATTCTCGGAACGGAGTAACGGTCCGCCTGTCCCCATACGGTTTCCGTCTGGGGCTCAACTCCTCCAACGCAGTCAAAAACTACAACCGCTCCGTCAAGCACCTTGAGTGACCTCTCAACCTCTATGGTGAAATCAACGTGACCGGGAGTGTCTATGATGTTTATCCTGCAGTCTTTCCAGAAACAGGTAGTCGTGGCAGAAGTGATAGTGATACCTCTTTCACGTTCCTGCTCCATCCAGTCCATAGTGGCTGCGCCTTCATGCACTTCGCCTATTTTGTAGGTTATGCCGGTATAGAAAAGTATTCTTTCGGTAGTAGTGGTTTTTCCAGCGTCTATATGGGCCACTATTCCAATGTTCCTAACCCTGTCTATGGGAAATATCTGCTCTGACACCTCAATCCTCCGGGGAATTACCACCTGTAGTGGGCAAAGGCTCTGTTGGCCTCGGCCATTCTGTGAACATCTTCTTTTTTCTTTACCGCATTGCCCCTATTGTTATGCGCATCGATTATTTCTGAAGAAAGCTTGCCTATCATTGATTTTTCCGACCTTGCGCGGGAGGAATTTATAAGCCATCTGATTCCAAGAGACTGTCTTCTAAAGGAATTGACCTCCATTGGAACCTGATAGTTGGCTCCACCGACGCGTCTCGATCTCACTTCGACCGAAGGCTTCACCCTGTTAAGAGCGTCGTGAAAGACTTCAAGGGGATCTTTTCCTGTTTGTTCTTTTATTCTATTAAGAGAACCGTAGAAGATTTTTTCCGCCTTGCTCTTTTTGCCATCGTACATAAGGCTGTTGATAAACTTGGCGACTATAGGGTCTCCGGTTTTTGAATCTGGAGTCAGTTTCCTTCTTGTTGCTCTACCTTTTCTTGGCATCTTCCGATTTCCACTTGTTATTTAGGCTTTTTCGCTCCATATTTGGATCTTCCATTTTTTCTGTTTTCAACCCCTGTCGAGTCAAGAGTTCCTCTTACTATATGATATCTCACTCCAGGAAGGTCCTTTACCCTGCCACCCCTTACAAGAACGACAGAATGCTCCTGGAGAGTGTGTCCTTCTCCCGGTATGTATCCCGTCACCTCTATGCCGTTTGTAAGTCTTACCCTGGCAACCTTCCGAAGAGCTGAGTTGGGCTTTTTGGGAGTGGTGGTATAAACCCTAATGCAAACCCCTCTTCTCTGGGGACATCTCTGTAGAGCTCTGGCCTTGCTTTTCTTCTTGACCGACTCCCTTCCCTTGTTAAGCAACTGACTTATCGTAGGCATAAAAGCACTTTCTCCCGAATTTGGGTAATCCCACTATATAATCCTAACAATGAAATAATGTCAATAATATTGCGGCAAAAAATGTTACAGACCCAAATAAACGGAAGGACTATACTACAGAAAGGAAAAAGGTTTTCAACAGAAACATTCAAAACCTCACTTTTAAGCAAATTCTTATCATGAAATACTCATATTCTTAATGAGTACTTCGTCAGTCACTTATACGCAAAAGCGCTTTTTTTCCTATGTCTGTTCTGTAAATGAGGCTTTCCTCAGAAATGGAATCGATTACCTTGTAAGCACTTTTTATTGATTCCCCTATCGTATCGCCAAGTGAAGTGACACCGAGGACTCTTCCGCCGTTTGTAAGTAGCTTATTTTCAGAAAAAAGGGTTCCCGCGTGAAAAATCACCGTCTCATAGGTGTCTGTGAAGTTTTTTAGTTTTTTTAGCTGAACTCCTTTTTGGTAACTTCCAGGGTATCCCCTAGAAGCCATGACCACGCAAACGCAGAAACCATCTTTCCATTCTATAGGGTTGGTTTCCATATCGCCGCATGCTATTGAATAAAGAATCGGGACAATGTCCGATTCCATTCTCATGAGAAGCGGCTGAGCTTCCGGGTCACCAAAGCGACAGTTAAATTCAAGCACTTTGAAATCATCGTCTTTTATCATCAACCCGGCGTACAGAACTCCCTTGTATGTTCTCCCCTCTGTTTTCATCGCCTTTATGGTCGGAACCATAACCTCTTCAATTATTCTCTGTCTTAACCCATCATTAACAACCGGAGCGGGAGTATACGCTCCCATGCCTCCCGTGTTTGGTCCTTCGTCCCCGTCAAAGACGGGCTTGTGGTCCTGAGAAGGCTCAAGCGGAAGTATTTTTTCCCCGTCAGTAAAAGCGAAAAAAGAAGCCTCCTCTCCTACGAGAAACTCCTCTATTACCACCTTAGCCCCTGCATCGCCAAAAGTCCCGCGCTCCATCATGGAACGAACAGCATCCGCTCCCTCTTGTCGGGAGCGACATATTATGACCCCCTTGCCAGCCGCAAGACCATCCGCCTTTACAACAAACGGGAGATTAATTTCCGCCGTCTTGGCAAGCGCCTTTTCCATATCGGTAAAAACGAAATATTCTCCAGTAGGAATCCCATATTTTCTCATGAGGTTTTTTGAGAAAATCTTGCTTCCTTCAAGTTCCGCAGCGGCTTTGGATGGACCGAAAATCATGAGGCCTTCTTTTTCAAAAAAATCGGTTATTCCTTCGCAAAGAGGCTGCTCGGGACCAACCACTGTAAGGTCAATAGATTCTTTTTTAACAAACCGCGCAAGCGAATTAAAATCCCCCACATCTATATTAAGACATTCGGCGTGGAGGCTTATCCCAGCGTTTCCGGGAGCACAGTAGGTTTTATCCACAATAGGACTCTGGCTTATTTTCCAGCAAAGGGCATGTTCTCTGCCCCCTCCTCCGACAACAAGTACCTTCATTCAAAACCTCTTGAAAAATTCATAATAATTTCACTTTCATAATATCAAAGGTAAAAGGCAAAGCAAGCGGTGAATTAGAGAAGAGAGGTAGTTTTTTTGCTGAAAAATTATATGGTTAAGAGAAAAGCACTGGTGCGCTTCTTCTATAAAAACTATTCCTTGTAATTCAGCCCTGTACTGTACAGAATACCATAGTATTGTGGCATAGTTTAAGTATTTCAAAGGATATTTAAATGGAAAAGGGAAAAGATGTTTTTATCAAAAAGATTATCTGCTTAGAGTTTTCTCTTTTACTGGAAAGGTGGTATGGAGAGAGAGGACCTACGTCTTCTATTTCGAATATAGTGAAGTGTGATTCATATCAGAAGATAATCAAAATGGGGGATGTAGTACTTCCACTTATACTGTCTCAACTTAAGCAAGAAGGAAACAATCCCGATCATTGGTTTATAGCGCTTGAAGCCATTACGGGCGAAGACCCGATTCCAGAAAATGTTTACGGCAACATGCCCAAGATGGCTGAAGCATGGCTTTCTTGGGCAGAAAAAAACGATGTCCGCTAGTCGGCTTCCCCACCACTTTCCAAATCTCAACTCCGAAAATTGTCGCATAACGAGTAACTCGCTATTTACATATAATTTTGTGCTGGATTTAAGTTTTTAGAAAGGTACTGGATACGGGAGATATCCCACGAGCAGGCTCGGAGCCTGTTTCCCGAACCCCTGGAGGTTTTGTTTATGGACTGTACAACTCTTTACTTTGAGAGTGAACGTGAAGACGTACTTAGAAACAAGGGATACAGCAAAAGAGAGGAAGGTTGTCTGTGGCCTGACCTGTAAGTTGGTTAATTATATTTTTCTGCAAGAATAAGCAGAGTTAATGTAGTGCCCATTTTCAATCTGCACTCAATCATATCAGCTACTTACGTTACAAAACCTATGAAGTCAAGAGGGGAAACAAAAAACTGGGATAGTATTATCAACAACTACCCCATGCAACCTACTCCACAGTGACAACCTTGGCCAGATTCCTCGGCTGGTCCACATCCGTTCCCAAAATATTAGCTACATGGTAAGCCAGAAACTGCGCCGGAATAACAGAGACCATAGGGCTTACCAAGTAAGGGCTTTTGGGGATAACTATTTTCCTGTCCCTCTCATCGGGGAGCTGAAAATCCTCATCAGACGTTATGAAAATGATCCGCCCTCCTCTGGCCTTTACTTCCTGAAAATTTCCAAGAAGTTTTCTGTAATATATATCTTCTTCAGGTGCGATAAATACGACAGGCATGTTTCTGTCTATAAGAGCTATGGGTCCGTGCTTCATTTCCCCGGCGGCGTACCCTTCGGCATGTATGTAGGAGACCTCTTTAAGTTTTAACGCACTTTCAAGAGCTACGGGGTAATTAATTCCCCTACCCATATAGATAAAATTCTTGTAACTGTGAAAATCTTTCGAAAGGTCTTTGAGTTTTTCATCAAGCTCAAGAGTTTTCTGCTGAAGTTTCGACACAGATATGGCATCGGCTATGAGTTCTTTTGCCCTGTTGGAGTCAATCGCCTTCCTCAAAACCGCCAAATAGATGGAAAAGAGATAAAATACCATGACTTGCGCCGTGAAAGACTTGGTTGAGGCAACTCCGATCTCCGGACCTGCTTTTGTGGTTATGACACAGTCAGACTCTCTTGAGATTTTGCTTAAACTAACATTCGTTACGCCTACGGAATTCATACCCAATTTCTTGGCCTTGATAAGGGCTTCTGAAGTATCCGCGGTCTCACCCGACTGAGAAACCGCCATGAAAAGCACGTCGGGACCAGTAACGATATTCCTGTACCGAAACTCAGAGGCAAGTTCCACCTGGGTACTGACCCCGGCCACCTCTTCTATCATGTACTTTCCTATAAGGGACGCATGGTAGGAAGTACCGCATGCGGCAATAATCACTCTTTGCGTTTTTCGCAAAAGCGAAGGATCCACATCCTCAAGAACCACGTTTTCCATATCCCCTGTAAATCTTCCCCGAAGTGTATCGAGAATGGCTCTGGGTTGTTCAAAAATCTCTTTTAACATATAATGGCGATAGCCCGATTTTTCAGCTACGGAAGGGTCCCAGTCCACAACTGTCGGCGTTCTGTTAACCACCTCGCCAGTCGCATCTGTTATCGAGATGCCATCTTCGGTAATAACCACGAAATCATGATCCTCAAGAAAAATAAACTCTCTAGAATAGGGAAGAATCGCCGGTATATCTGAAGCCAAGAAAAATTCGGCTGCGTTACGCGCTATTATAAGAGGAGAAAAACGCCTTGTCGCTATTATCTTGCCGGGTTCGGTATCCGACATAATCGCCACGGCGTATGAACCCTCTATTTTATCAAACGCTTTTCTCGCCGATTCAAGAAGAGAGTTCCCCTTTTCCGTAAAATCACAGATCAGATGAGAGATGACCTCAGTGTCCGTATCAGAAAGAAATTCGTAACCGGCGGCAACAAGTTCCTTCTTAAGTTCCAGATAATTCTCAATTATGCCGTTGTGCACTACGCTTACAGGACCAGAAACCTGAGGATGGGCGTTTTGCTCGGAAGGGTCGCCATGGGTCGCCCACCTGGTGTGAGCGATACCGAGCGAAGAAGTCACTTCACAGTCTTTTAGCTTGGAAAAAAGATTTTCAAGCTTCCCCCCGCTTTTTATAACGCGGGAACGGCCGTTTTCAACAAAACAGATGCCGGAAGAATCGTATCCCCTGTACTCAAGCCTTCGCAAGCTTTCACAGAGGACATCTTTGGTTCTCCGCGGACTTCCCACATATCCAACTATTCCACACATTTTACGACTTTCTCTTCTTAGTCCTTTTTCGTTCCGCCCAGCCGGTTATTTCCTTCTGCCCGGAACGTTCTATGGCTAAAGCACCTGGGGAAACATCTTTCGTTATCGTGGAACCCGCAGCCGTAACAGCCTTTTTTCCAACCCTCACCGGCGCAACCAGCATGGTATCGCTCCCTATAAAAGCATTGTCCTCAACCACCGTTTTGTGCTTGCTTGCACCATCGTAGTTGCAGGTAATGGTTCCAGCGCCGATGTTAACTCCTTCCCCTATATCCGCATCCCCTACGTAAGACAGATGAGGAACTTTGGATCCAACTCCTATCTGAGATTTTTTTATCTCAACGAAATTTCCAATCTTGGCCCCGTCTTTTATTTTAGCCTCTGGACGAAGATGACAAAAAGGTCCCATAACTACGTCGTTTTCGACTTCGCATCCCGTAAGATACGAAGAGAACTTTATCTCAACATTATCCCCTATAAGCGAATCTTCAACATATACGGAGGGACCTATTCTACAGCCCTGACCTATGCGGGTTTTCCCGCAAATATATGTATTCGGATACACAGTTGTGTCTTTGCCAATGGTGACGGAGTCAGATATGTAAGTGGTTGCGGTGTCCACTATCGTGACTCCGTTTTCCATATGTCGACAATTTATCCCGTCTCTTATTGTTTTTTCAGCTTCGCTTAGCTGTTCCCTGCTATTCACTCCCGCCACCTCCTTTGGATTTTCCAGCATAAAAGCCAAGAGCCTGTATTTACCGGAAACACAAAAGTTTATGATTCCAGGAAGGTAATACTCCGCTTGACTGTTTTCTCTATCAAGTCCGCCTAAGTTCTCCCAGAGAAAAGATGATTTGACACAGTAAATTCCGGCATTTACTTCTTTCGTCTTCTTCTCCTCTAAGGTGGCATCCTTGTCCTCCACTATGCTAAGCACTTCCCCTTCGATATTCCTCAACACTCTCCCATAGCCGCCAGGGTCGTCGACCAGCGCGGATATGAACGAAACGTCCGAATTGTTTTTTAGGTGAGAATTCGTAAATTCCCGCAGAGTAGGAACACCTACGGCGGGAACATCTCCGCTCAGTATAAGAACGTCCCCCGAAAAATCCCGGAGAGCATCCTCGCAGCACAAAACGGCGTGTCCTGTTCCAAGCTGCGGTTCCTGCAAAACTATGCGTACAGGATAATCCGAGACCGCTTCTTTTACATGCTGATAGTCATGTCCGAGGACAAGTGCGATTCTTTCAGGTTTGATCTCCTGGGCAGCATCCAGAACATAATTCAGCATGGATTTTTTCAGGATAGGATGCAGCACCTTTGGGAGTTCCGAATTCATGCGGACTCCCTTGCCCGCCGCCAGGATTATAACGGCCAGAGACATAACCTTTTTATTTTGTGTCAGTAGAAATCAAAAGAATCAGAACGGAACGTCGTCGTCCGTAAGGCCAGCACCCTCTTGATAGACAAAATCATCCGCGGGGGGCGGTTCGCCACCTTGTCTTCCGCTCTCGCCTCTAGGGGAGAGAAACTGCACGGTTCTTCCTACGATTTCGGTCGTGTATCTTTTGTTACCTTCCCTGTCTTCCCACGAGCGAGTTCTAAGATAACCCTCAACATAGACCGAACTTCCTTTGGAAAGATATTCTCCGCACACTTCGCCGAGCCTGTCAAACACTACCACTCTGTGCCATTCGGTGCGCTCTTGGGAGCTTCCATCCTTGCCTTTCCACTTTTCCGTCGTGGCGACAGAGAAATTGGTTACAGCCTTTCCGTCCGTCGTATATCTTACTTCCGGGTCTCTTCCCAGATTACCGAGTATTATAGCTTTGTTTACCGCCGCCATCAGTCTTAATTACAACTCTTTATATTCTTCCGAAATTGTACATGAAGATTCCCTATATTTAAACAAAAGAACTTCCCAACGATAGATGGTTTTTTTATATAACATCAGACAAAAGCAGCCAACTCCAAGGCAGTAGCCAAGGCGCCAAATACTCCCGACGCTCAACTACTTCGTAAAACATCCCGAAGTCTTTTTGAAAAATTCGTTAAGTATTCTGCCCGTAAGTCCCCATATTATGTGGTTGCGATAGGCAAACACGTAATCATCTATTATCTTTCCGTCCCGTTCTCTTTCCCTTATATCGCGGTTTTTCGGATCAAGCAGATGGAAGACCGGAATGCAGAAAAACTCCGACACCTCGTAATTAGGAACAAAATTCTCCTCACCCTCTATAATTGCTACAAAAGGCTTTACCAAATAGTGTCTAACGGAAGGAGTGTAGGGACGTATGAAATCCATTTCCCCGAGAATCTCCACTTTTCTCCTGGCATCGAAACCGAGTTCCTCTCCAACTTCCCTCAAAGCCGTATCAACAAGAGTCGCGTCATTTTGTTTTTTCTTTCCGCCTGGAAAAGCAACATGTCCAGAGAAAGCGTCTTTTTCGTATTCGGTTCTTTTTATAAACCATATTCCGTAACCCTCATCCCGCTCGCAAAGCATAACCAGTACGGCAGCAGCAAGAAGTCCCTCTTGCATATCAAGAGGGGTTTCCGGAGAATCCAAGATTTTTCTTATTTCATCTATCATGTTTAAAAAATCCATGGAAAACTCTTAGTAATACACGGTCACTATAACGCTCCCGTAATCGTCTATCTCGCAGATGGTATCGGGAGGAATAAAAGTCGTCGCGGTTCTCTCGTAGAGAATGCATGGACCTTCAAATCGAAAACCTGGTGGAATATTCTCTCTCTCGCAACACTTGGCTTTTACTTTTCTACCCTCGAACATAATCTCTTTTATAAAAAACCGCGGTTCCGGCCCTTTACCCAAGACGGGAAGGATTTTTATTTTGCGGTCGGGAATATAAGCTCTGAGTCTCAGAGTCACAATCTCAACCACAGAAGACTCCTTCATGTAACCATATGCTCTTTTATGTTCCGGATGGAAATCCGAAGCTACAGAATCGCTGTACGGAATGGTGAGTTCGTGCGATTGCCTCCTGTACCTGACGTCAACATATTTTTCGAACCTCAGGTCGTCCCTTCCGATATCTCTCCGCGCGAATTTTTCCAGCTCCGCAAATTTCTCGTCCGTCCCCCGATGGTAATTATCATCCGCCCGGGAAAAGAACGTAACTCCATAATCCTTAAAGGAATCGGCAAGAAGCATACCGTAGGCGGAAAGCGCTCCTGGATTTTGTGGAAACACGACTTCGCGAATGCCAAGAGAACGAGCGAGGTGACAGGCATGAAGTCCTCCCGCACCGCCAAATGAAACAAGTGAAAATTCTCTCGGATCATAACCTCTTCCGACCGAAATTACGCGAAGAGCCTTTTCCATCTTTGAATTGGAAATTCTTATTACAGATTCTGCGATTTCTTCTGTGGAATGATCCGGTACAAGCAAGCGGATGGCTTGGAAGGATCTTTCAGGATGGATTTTCATCTCGCCTCCCAGAAACCAGCCGGGGTCCATCCTCCCAAGAACTATATTAGCGTCCGTCACAGTTGGTAAAACGCCTTTTCCGTAACACGCAGGCCCAGGGTCAGCGCCGGCGCTGCGCGGTCCAACTCTAAGGACGCCCCCCTGGTCTATATATGCGATCGAACCACCTCCGGCTCCTACAGTTGAAATATCTATCATAGGCACCTTGAGCGCTACACCGTCCAGGGTGGTTTCAGTCGTAAAACTTATTTTGCCGTCGCATAGAGATATATCGGTCGATGTTCCTCCCATATCATAGGTGATGATTTTCTTTCTACCGGAAAGCGCACATATCTCAAAAGCTCCCACCACTCCTCCAGCCGGACCTGAAAGAACTATCTTCGCAGGACCCTCGGCCGCCTGTTCGGCGGATATAATTCCGCCATTTGACTGCATTATCGAGAGAGATTTTCCTCTGAGAGTATGGGAAAGCGAACGCATATATTCGCTTACTTTAGGAATAAGGTAGGAATTTAAAACAGTTGTTGAAGTCCTTTCATATTCTCTGAATTCCGCGACAAGTTCTGATGAGAGAGTAATAGGAATATCAAACTTGGCAAGCGCAGCTGCGACCGCTTTTTCGTTTTCTGGATTGGCGTATGAATGGAGAAAACAAATCGCTATGGCTTCAACGCCCAGAGAAGATATCTTCTCCATTATTTCCCCTATTTCAGCCTCATCGGGACTGGTAAGCACACACCCGCGATAATCGGTTCTTTCTGAAATGCCGAGTCTTAACTCCGAGGGAACAAGAGGAGTTGCAGGACTCCAGAGCAAATCGTACAGTTTTTCTCTGTTCTGCCGCTTAATTTCAATTACGTCTTCAAAACCTGTCGTAGTGATGAGGCAAGTCCTTGCCCCGCTGCGCTCCAAAAGAGCGTTTGTAGCCACGGTAGTTCCGTGGATAATTTTTAATATGTGGGAGAAATCAACGGAGTGGGTTTGAAGTCCCTTTAGTACTGCTTTTGAGGGGTCGTGGGGAGTTGAAGGAACCTTGTTTACCGATATTTTCTCCCCGTCGAAAAAAACAAAATCAGTAAATGTTCCTCCCGCATCTATGCCTACAGAAAGCATAAAAAGATCCTAACTTAACCGGGTGCGGGTTTAAAGCCGAGCGGTTATGTGAGCATATCAGTAATTGTCCCTGTCTCTGGGATATATGACGTTTACTTTTCCTTCCGCTATCTCCCTTAATGCCGAAACCACATGTTTGTTGTCGTCATTTTCAGACGCAACGACAGTGGCTCCCCGGGATATCTGGCTTGCTCTTTTCATAGCCGCGATGGATAGAGCAAATCTGTTCTCCACTTTCTCCAAGCAGTCTTCAATTGTAATTCTAGCCATAGATTTTCACCTTCCTGATGATATCAAACTGAAGTTCAGAGTTTATTAAAAATAGTCAAAAATGCAACACCCTAGATAACGAAACTTCTCTTTCAGGCTATCAACAAAGCTCCAGATACCTTTAACCAAAAACGAATTACAGATTCATCCAAGCGTTTTTCCGGCCCTTCAGTGCCCAGTATACAACGCCATCGCAAAGTCCTTTCACGCGTAACCCCATGGAAAAATTCCACATGAATTTAGGAAATCGTCTCAACGCAGAACACCAAGCCTATCCACATCTATAAAAGAAGCTAGTCATCCAGAAACCCGAGCCGGTGGGAAACCAGCCTGCGGTTTGCTCTTCCAGGAAACACGCTAAGTATCTTTTCATTTGAACTCAGTTCGGTAAATTCCGGTAGCTTTACGGTATCCACGTATATCCACCGGGACTGTGCCCTTTCTGGAGTGAAACTCACGATCATATAACCTCGGTCTTTCGTATTTGAGTAAACAAGATCGTCAATAAGAATCTCCAGGTCCCGGGCCAATTCTTCCGCCTGTCGCGGCTTAAGCTTCAGGTAAGTCTCAAGACCTCCTGAAGATACGGACGCGGTGGCAAACTCAACTCCTACATGGTTACCTTGACCATCTCTAAGGTTGTTCGCCCAGCCGTTATGCGTATCCCCAGCCAGCACCACCAGGTTCTTATCCGCGCTGTAAGCTGTCCCCAGCACCGCTTCACGCTCCGCAGGATAACCGTCCCAAGCGTCAAGATTATAGGGAAGCACCCTGTTTACGCGGTCTCTTTCGTTCTGAGTTAAATGAGGATCGCCCAACAACGCTCGGGCCTTGATATCCGTCACTTCATCAATAAGAGCCGCAACCGCAGGAGTACGATTGCCCAGGTAAGAGATTATTTCAGCTGGAACATTCATTCTTCCCATAAGTACCTGCTGACCCAAAACCTGCCATGTGGCACGCGAACCGGCAATTTTGTCCTGAAGCCATTCAAGCTGATCCTGTCCGAGCAAAGAACGGTTTTGTAAACTTATATCCTTGCCGAATCGCGTCCCGTCAAAACCCGCATTCGGATCAAGATAGTCCTCGTAGTTAAGCTGTTTGTCTCTTCCGCTAAGACGGGTATCGAGCATAAAAAGCTCAACAAGGTTTCCGAAGGAAAAACTGCGGTATATACGTTCAGGACGATCCTCGTTCACAGGACGAACGGGCATCCACTCATAATAGGCACGAATCGCAGCCGTCCTGCGGATATCAAAACTGCCTTCACCCTCATCGTGATTTTCCGCCCCGGAAGAGTAAGCGTCATTCGCTATTTCATGATCATCCCAGACGGTGACGAATGGATGCATGGCATGCAGAGCCTGAAGCTGCAGGTCGGTTCTGTACAAAGCGTAACGCTTTCGGTAATCGTCAAGCGTAAGTATCTCTTTATCGCTGTGTTCCGGAAGGTCTCTGCCAGCTTCACCGGAATTGCCCGCTACCGAATCAGAACTTCTGCCGTATTCATATATATAATCGCCCAGGTGAACTACCGCATCCACATCAGCTGTCTTCGCCGCATGACCATAAACGTTAAAGTAACCGCCATGGGAAACGGGATAGCTAGCGCATGAAAATACCGCCAGTCTGACCGAGTCTATTCCATCCTCCGGAAGAAGCTTTGTACGACCGACAATGGACGTAGCCTTTCCCGAGAGAAACCTGTAGTAGTAGACAGTCCCGGCCGAAAGACCTTTAACGTCAATCTTGACAGTGTAATCACTTTCCGCCGTGGCATTCTCAACCAGACTGCGGACAAGGTTTTCAAACCTTTTATCGGTAGCAACCTCGACTCGTACTTTAACTTTTTTCTTATATGTCTGCGGAGTGACTCTTGTCCAAAGAATAACTCTATCAGTCAGAGGGTCGCCGCTTGCGACGCCGTGGTTAAAACTTACATCTTCAGAATAGTAGTATAACGCAAGGTTTATAGCGAAAATCAGAACCGCTAAGAGCAGAACCCCCAAAAAATGAACGAGATGCCTTGGAAAAAACATAGACTCAGATACTCTCCGCAAAAATCAGTCTTACAGTTATATACACAAAAGCAAAAATCAGAAAAAAATTCCCGGACGGAAAAAGGCTTTGAACTACTCTTTCCCATGCAACAGTCTCCCTGTAGCTCCAAGTCTTTGACAACGCGGGTTATGCAATTATTATCTTGACGTATTTTCAGTGGAGCAAACCCCTTATTGGTATGGATTTTGAAAAGCTTAAGTTTAATTCCGAAGGCCTTTTGCCCGTCATAGTGCAGGACAGCTCAAGCGGGCAGATACTTATGCTCGCTTATGCGAACAAACAGGCCCTTGAACTGACTATAAAGACCGGAAGAACTCACTTCTGGAGCAGATCAAGGAAAAAGATATGGAACAAGGGAGAAGAATCAGGTCATTTCCAGGACGTAAGGGAAATCTTCGTCGACTGCGACTACGATACGGTGCTTGTAACGGTGGACCAGACAGGCGTAGCATGCCATACGGGAGAACCTTCATGTTTTTACAGATCAGGAGACATGGAGAAAAAAGCAGCCCCCGTGTTCGAGAAATCATCGATTAAAAAAGTGTTTTCCGTGATAGAGGACAGGAAGCGAAACCCCAAGGAAGGATCCTACGTAAGCGGCCTCATGAGAGGCGATGCTGACAGAATACTCAAAAAAATCGGAGAAGAAGCCACTGAAGTTGTAATGGCGGCGAAAAACGAGGATAAAAACGAACTAATATACGAACTTACTGATTTATGGTTTCATTCCATGGTGCTTTTATCCAAAGCAGGCCTCACACCCAAGGAGATATCAGATGAGCTTGAGAAGAGGTTCGGCAAACGCAAACAAGAGTATGAACAGAAAAAGTAGAAAGCGCAGATGTGAAAATCCCGGCCGGACGACGCTTTTTATCTTCCACCTTTAGGAGGCCTGTGGCTCTTAGGCCTGTCCTTTTCCTCTATATATTCTCCTATGTGAGTTCTATTCCTCACCGAAGGCGGCAGGTTCGAGAGATCGGGTTTCGGCATATTGGTTGAGAGGTCCTTCGTAAAGGAAAATGTCGAGATCACTTTTTCCACTTTCTTTTTCTCCCCGCAGTAGCACTTCACTTTTTTTTCGTCTCCTTCTTCGTATATAAGCTCAGAAAATCTGTAGTTTTTCATGTTAAAAAGCGCGAGCAGGGTTCCACCCTTAAGGTAAAAATCGTTGAATATGGAATCTTTTCCCTTTCTTCCGTGTTTTGCCACTATTTTCTCATTCTCAAGGTCAATAACTTCTATGGCATGGATGTTGTCGAACTTCTCGACAAGACTCTTTACCGTTTTTGAGTCCTGTTTTCCCTCAAGAGTCTTAAGAGATTTCTCAACATTGCCTCTGCACTTTATGCATTCAAATTCATATAGGGGCATTTGTGTCTCCTATCTATTGAAATACTGGTTCAGATGATCCTGCCCGACCCAGTTGCTCGCTATCTCTTCATCTTTCTGCTGCTTGTACTCAAGATGCCATCTGAGTTCGTCGCCGGGACCCGGAACTCTTTTGTTCTTGTCATCAAATATGGCCTTGAATGTGGAAAAAACCCTTCTCACCGTCTCAGAATCATCGCAAAGAGGGCATTTGATTTCATCCTGGTCATCATCTCCGTATACAAGGTGATTAAAACGGAAGTTCTTGAGTTCAAGATATAGCATCTTCCCGTTATCAAGCTTGTAGCGAAATCTCCTCGCGCCGCTTACACCCCTCTCACCCAGTTCAAAAAGCAGCTTCCCACTTTCGTCACCCGTAACTTCAATGTAACAGAAATTATTGTTCCGCTTGAAAATTCTCCTTGCGTTCGTCTTTGTAAGCTTGGCGACCAGATTATCTATATCCGTGTTGTAATTTTCCATGCAACTATCGCATTCATACTCATATAACGGCACGTTGGGCCTCCGGAAAAACTTTTAATTCAGAGAATTATAAACAATATAATCTGAGTTTAAAGCCCCAAAAATGTCGAAGCATCTAGAAGGTTACTGAAAAAAAGCTGTTTATCTTTAATAATTAATGAAAATGAGAAAAACAAAAAAACCCAAAACGCGCCGCAGGGAAAATGAAGAAAAGAGTTCTTATTCAGGCAAAAAGCTGGATTTTGTCGCGGTTGACGTGGAGACGGCAAACTCAGATATCTCAAGCATCTGTCAGATAGGTATCGCTGTAGTCAGATCATCAAGAATCATAGACGTATGGACGCAGCTTATAGATCCAAATGATTTTTTCGACCCCTACAACACGGCTATACACTCAATAGACGGCAACATGGTAAGGGGTTGCCCGAAGTTTGAAGAGATATGTGATAAAATCGCCGGATACCTTGGAGAAGTCGTGGTAAGCCACACCCTTTTTGACCAAAGGGCGCTATCAAAAGCGTTTAGAAAATCTGGAAAACCCTTTTACTGCAAAACCTGGATCGACAGCGCGCAAGTAGCAAGGCGCGCTTGGCCGGACAAGTACTCTATCAGGGGCTATAATCTCGGAAATGTTGCCCGTGACCTCGGTATCCGCTTTCGCCATCACGATGCGGGAGAAGATGCGAGAGCCGCAGCGGAAATTATTCTTAAAGCTTGCATTACCACGCCTGAGATAGATAAGATGCTGGATATGGATTCCAGGTCATAATTGGCTGATATTGGCAGGTGGTGTCTTGACAAATCCGGTTTATTTGTTTGGTATCATGGGGTCAGTAGAGGTACCTCCCAGAAGATAAGCACTCTCTTGCTAATTTAGTACGATTGACCCAACACAGCGCAGTCCAAAATTTATTCTTCTGTATTTCGCTAGAACAACACAATTAAAGCATTTTCAGTTGGCCCGGC
>RKRQ01000088.1 GCA_007571325.1 Candidatus Dadabacteria bacterium | reverse complement strand
ATATTGCATGAAGAGTATCCCAAAACTGACTTGTCTGTTCTGGCTCTTTATCATATGGGGATGATAAGTTACAAGCTCGGAAACTATGCAGAAGCGATAAAACATCTTGAGTCTTTTTTAGAAAAAGACCCTGAAGATGCTATTTTCCGCGACGGAGCAAATCTCGTAATAGGACTCTCCGGATTTAAACTCAAGCAATGGGACAAAAGCATAGAATATCTTTCAGAAATAGACAAAAGCGAAAGTCCCTACTATGCGCAAGCGAGAAGAAATATAAGCCTTGTTTACGAAGAAACAGGAAAACCGGAAAAAGCGGAGAAAATCCGTAAAGAAACGCCAAACTATATATCACCATAAGCAGAAATGAAGTAACATATCCGCGTGCTATCTTTTTAAGTTCGCATAACTCCCCTTATTGTTTAAGAACTGCCGGACTGAGGACATAAAGAAAGCTTCTTAGATGGAATATTGTGGTGCCGAAGGCGGGAGTCGAACCCGCACGCCCGTAGGGCACTACCCCCTCAAGATAGCGCGTCTGCCTATTCCGCCACTTCGGCCTAAAATCAGAGTGAGTAAAAGTATCACGGAAGGTATAAATTTCAAGCGCCGAACTTGCGAAGTCGTCCCGCATGAGCAAGAAGTAGCGGCATTATTTCTGTTGCCTTTATAATTCCCAAGTCTCCGTACAGACAAGATGATTCTGAAAACTCGCCCAGACCCCGAGACCTGCAATACTTTGAACTGATGAGAAGAGGCACAGGGTGCCAACTGTGCGATTCCATAGCCGCTGGAGTAGAGTGATCACCCGTAACGGCAAGAACATCTGGCTCAAGTCCCATTATATCAGGCAGAAGCGAGTCGAATTCTTCTATCACTTCTGTTTTTGCAGAGAAATTACCGTCCTCACCGTAGCTATCCGTTTTCTTCACGTGCAGATAGAAAAAATCATAGTCTCCAAAACTGGCAGATAACGCCTGAACCTCGTCACTTACCGAGTTTCCTGCAACATCTATTACTTCCATACCGAGCAGTTTCGATACTCCCCTGTACATAGGATAACAAGCAACGCAACCGGCCCGAAGTCGGTAAGCCTCATGAAAAGTCGGAATATCCGGTCTCACAGAAAAGCCTCTAAAAAGCATGTAGTTAGCCACAGGCTCATCCCTTATAACTTCGCAGGCCTTGTCAATCAGTTCTCTGGCAACTTCCGCTGTTTTTCGAGAATTGTCACTTTCCCCCGAAGGCCTTATGGGTACTACTCCTTCTAATTGCGGGTCCGTATCGCAGACAAAAGCATCTGATTCCGAGAGTCTGTCGGGAAAAGAAAAGATCACGACGAATCTGTGCTCAAGACCGGGATAAAAACTTACTCTGACTCCCGATATCTCCGAAACGGCTGATGAAATCCTTGAAATCACCCTTCTGTTCTCTTCCGTACCGAGTCGACCCGCTCTCCTGTCGGTAACAACCGGTGTATCTCCTTCGTATCTAACTGTGGCAAAATTCCCCCTTACCGCTACATCTGAGGAATCCAGATCAATACCAAGCCCCAAAGCTTCAAGCACTCCTCTTCCTATCTCGTTTCTAACGGGGTCGTAGCCGAAAAGAGCCAGGTGCGCCGCGCCGCTTCCCGGAGTTATCCCCCTTTCCACCGGCACATGCAACCCCAGGGATGAATTTGAAGAAATTCGGTCAAGATTAGGGGTTTTAGCCGCTTCAAGCTCTGTTCTTCCATCGACTGCAAGTCCACCGAGTCCATCAAGAACGCAGAAGACTATTTTTGAGGAATTTTTCTGAACAAGTTTTGAAACCAAATCCTGCATTTTCTCTTGGTAAACTAAAGCAAAAACTCTTTCAAGGATTCTCGAGTTCTATTTCGACTCCATCATATGCGGGCTCTATATGATCTGGAAGCTCCGCCTTCAGTTTTTCATATTCAAGTTCGTGTCCCATATGAGTAATAAGAGCCCTTTTAGGCGCCAGTTTTTCTATTTCATCTATAGCCTGTTCTATGTTGAAGTGAGCCCTGTGGGGTTTGTATCTTAGTGCACCGATTATCAAAAGGTCAAGACCCGAGAGTTTTTCATAAGAGCTTTCAGGGATTGTGCTGCAGTCTGTAAGGTAGGCAAAAGATCCGATCCTGTAGCCCAGTATCTCCCAGTTATGGTGATAAATGTCTATAGGTTCTATGGTTATTCCCCCGAATCTTATCTCTTCAGCTATCTCCTTAAAATTCAGTCTGGGTTTTCCCCCCGCTGCGGGGAAAGAATCAAATATATAGGCAAAATTTCGTTTTATGTTACGAAGAGTCACGGGGTTTGCATAACAATCTATGTCCATTGAATTCATGAAGTTAAATGCCTTAAGATCATCTATTCCATGAGTGTGGTCTGCGTGGGCGTGAGTATAAAGAACAAGATCGATTCTGATCACTCCCTCTCTCAGGGCCTGCATCCTCAGATCGGTTGAGGTATCAATAAGTATTTTTTTTCCGACCACTTCAACAAGTACGGAACTTCTCGTACGTTTGTTTTTAATGTTATCCGATGTGCACACATCACATTGGCAACCCACTATAGGAACTCCGGTTGAAGTAGCACACCCAAGCACTTTAACCTTCATAGAATACGCCAAACATGGTAGAATTAATTATAGAACGATACATATAAATCTTCCGAAAATAAATTTACAATAGTTTAACAACTAAATATATTTTCTGCGTAAAGTGAAAAGTCGCATAAAATCCCCCTTTTTATTTGCAGTGTTTATCTGTCTTCTCGCCTTTTCTTTCGCCACCGCAAACGAAAAAAACAAGGCTCTTTACGAAGAAACTTTCAAACTTTATCGCCAGCTTGAATCAAGCTCCAAGAAAGCTGAGAGAAGCGAGACTTGGGATCTGGTTGGAAACACTTTCTACAGAATATATTCACAGGACCCTGACTGGAAAAATTCCCCACTTTGTCTCTTCGTCGCGGCCAGGGTCTATGAGAAGAAATCCCTGAGGTTCAACTCGCCAAAAGACTCCGAAAAAGCGCTTAAATACTCGCGGGAATTCGTAAAAACATACCCGAAAGACAGCTTGGCCGACGACTCATGGCTCCGGGTGGGCAGAATTTTGGAACGCGCGGGAAAGAAAAAGGAAGCTGCTACAGCTTATCAGAAGATCGTCTATGGAATGAAGGAATCAGACACTTATGAAACCGCAAAAAAGAAACTGGCTGCACTTTCAGAAACAGCTGCCTCGAGAAAAGCAAAGCCCGCAGCACACAAAAGAACCCCGTCAAAACCTCACCCAAAAGGTTACGCCATAATAAAAAACATAAGACACTGGTCAACAGACGACTATACGCGAGTTGTGATAGAAACCGACAGAGAGATCAAGTACTCGTCCAATATGCTCCGTCCAGATCCCAATCTCAAAACCCCTCCCCGTCTCTACGTAGACCTTGAGAAAACAGTCTTTGACGATTCAATCAAAATCGAACCTATTACAAAAGGGCTTCTTGAGGGAATAAGTTTTGCAAGAAACCGCCCTGGAGTGGCGCGCGTCGTACTCTATATAAAAGATCTTGATGGCCATAAGGTTTTTTCCCTGAAAAAATCTGAGCAAAACCCCTTCTTCCGGCTTGTGATGGATATAAAGGGCAAGGGAGCGAATCCGGAAAAGATCTTCGCGAAAAACCCCCCTTTATACAATGATAAAAAACCGTCGTTTAGACCCAACATCCCGCAGGGAGATATAGAAAGCCTCAAGCAGGCTTTAGGACTCAAGATAAGAACCGTCGTGATCGACCCGGGCCATGGGGGACATGATCCGGGCGCAATAGGTCCAAGTGGACTTAAGGAAAAAGACGTAGTGCTAAAGATAGCAAAGAGACTAAGGCAAAGGCTTATTGAAGAGGGAAAGAATTTCGGAATAGAAAACGTTTACCTTACCAGAGACAACGATAGATTCATCCCCCTAGAGGAGCGTACAGCCATAGCGAAGAAAAGAAAAGCTGATATTTTCATATCAATACACTGCAACGGGGCAAAAACGAAAAAAGCACATGGAATAGAAACCTACATACTGGGATTTACGAACGACCAGACTTCGTTACAGTTAGCGGCCCGTGAGAATGCTACAACGACCAAGGGGCTGCACTCCCTTCGCAACATACTAAAAGATTACATCCTCAGCTCAAAGATAGAAGAATCGCAGCAATTAGCCGGTCACGTGCAGAAATCCATAGTTCAAAACGTTTCCATAAAGTACAAGTATATAAAGAACAAGGGAGTAAAAAAGGCACCTTTCGTAGTGTTAATAGGTGCAGACATCCCAAGCCTGCTTGTTGAAACCTCTTTTATAACGAACCCACGAGAGGAAAAAAGGCTCAAAACTAAAGCCTACATAGAAAAAATAGTGGATGGGATAATTCTGGGAATAAAGCAGTATTCAATGCAGACCCAGAAAGTTTCCTGAAACGCAGCGTATTGTATGGGAAACTTAAACTATGAGATCTCAAGAATATTCGCAAGGATAGCCGATTCTATTGAGATTCTTGATGGAAACGGCTTTAAGGTAAACGCCTACAGAAAAGCCTCCCGCAATATTTCCTCCATGTCCATTTCTCTTGAAGAATTTAAGAACGAAAAGGAACTCTCTTCAATACCCGGAGTAGGAAAAGATCTTTCAAAAAAGATAATGGAGTACAGGTCTACAGGAGAAATGGCCTACTATGAAGAGATAAAAAAACTGGTTCCCGATAAGCTCGTCGAACTTCTTGAGATAAGGGGAGTAGGCCCGAAATTCCTCCGAGTTCTCGTAAAAAAGTTTGGAGTAACAGATATCGAAAGCCTGAAGAAAACTATAGATAGCCCTGATATTCTTCAAATAGCCGGTATGGGAAGAAAAAAAATTGAGCAAATATCTCGCTCAGCAAGAATTTTTGAAGCGGGAAAAAAGAGAATCAGTCTTACAGAAGCCCATACTCTTGCAACAGCCATAAAAGAAGAAACAGAAAAAATCCCAGGAGTTACAAAAGTTCAGTCAGCCGGCTCGTTACGCAGGATGAACGAGACCGTAGAAAACATAAGCATAATTGTAGCGGCGGAAAATAAAATAGAAGTAGTAGAACAGTTAACAAGTCTTGGATTTGTAAAAGAAGTTCTAAAGAAAACTGAAAACAGCATACAGGTCGTTACTGAACACGGAGTGAAGACAGATTTTCTGGTAGTAGAGTTCTCCTGCTATGGCTCTGCTCTTCAGAACTTCACGGGCTCGCATTCCCATAACGTGAAAATAAGAGAAATTGCGGCAACGAAGGGTTTTGAAACAGATTCTATCGGTATCCGCAACAAGACGGGGTATTTTTCTTCTGAAGAGAAAATCTATGAATCCATAGGGCTTGATTACATTCCCCCTGAAATGCGGGAAGACATAGGAGAAATCGAAGCGGCAAGCAATGGAGAACTTCCTCGGCTTCTTGAGACAGGTGATCTAAGAGGAGACCTCCATGTACACTCAACCTGGAGCGACGGAGCGTCAACCATCCGCCAGATGGTTGATAAGGCGGCTTCGCTTGGGTACGAATACGTAGCTATAACAGATCACTCACCCTCTTCAAGGATCGCAAACGGACTCAGCACCAGAAAGCTCTGGCAGAAAAAAGAAGAGGTTGAGAAAATAAACGCAGAAGGTAGGGAAATCAGGGTGCTTATGGGTTCTGAAGTTGATATACTGCCTGATGGCTCCCTCGACTATCCCGATGAGATACTAAGGGAACTTGATTTCGTCGTCGCATCAGTTCATAGCTCTTTTTCTATGAAAGAAGATGAGATGACAGAGAGAATATGCGGGGCCTTAAAAAATCCCAATGTGGACGCCCTAGGACACCCCACAGGAAGACTTATAGGACATAGAGAACCTTACCAGGTCAACATGGACGCCGTCATTGAAACCGCAAAGAGCTACGGCAAAGCGCTTGAGATTAATTCATCCTACAGAAGACTGGACCTCAAAGACGCTCATGCAAGAAAAGCCGTCAGTAAAGGGGTCAAGATCATAGTATCCACAGACTCCCACAGAATACAGCATATGGAAAGAATAATTTTCGGAGTAGGTACAGCAAGGCGGGGATGGGTAAAGAAAACTGATGTCGTAAACACCTACAGCCTTGATGAACTCCTAAAATGGTTGGCAAACCACGACCTGTAATGCCTGAACTTACCAAAAAACAGGCACGGGCGGAAGTATCTCTGCTGAGGAAAGAAATAAGCCGCCACGATCATCTTTATTACGCCGAAAATAATCCTGAGATACCTGACGCCGATTACGACAAACTTATGGCAAGGCTCATTGAGCTTGAACAACTCCACGACCTTGCAGTTCCAGATTCTCCTTCCAGAAGAGTTTCTGGAGAAGTTGCGGAGCAATTCAACCCCTTCGCTCATAAAATTCCCATGATGAGCATAGACAATACAGCAAACGAGCATGAAACTAGGGAATTTGACAGACGCATAAAGAGATTTCTCAAAACCGAAGAAGAGATTGAATACATACTACAACCAAAATTCGACGGGGTATCAGCGTCTCTTACCTATGTTGACGGAGAATTGCACCACGGAACTACAAGGGGGGATGGAAAAATGGGAGAGGAAGTAACCTCGAATATAAAAACCATAAGATCCGTTCCATTGATTCTTGCGGGACAAGGTCGCAAGCCGAAACTGATTGAAATCAGAGGGGAAGTTATATTTCCAAAAAGCCTGTTTGCAAAACTCAACGAAGAACTTAAAAAAGTTAATAAAAAACTTGAAGAAGAGAATGAAACTCTCTTAAAAGAAAAGAAAAACCCGAAACCTCTAAAGATGCTTTTTAAAAACCCGAGAAACGCCGCCTCGGGCTCGCTCCGACAACTCAATTCCTCTGTTACAGCACGACGCCCGCTACACTTTTACGCTTGGGGGATAGGTGGTTGCGATGGAATGGATTTCAGAGACGAGTTTGAAATATACGAAATTCTTAACAGATGGGGTTTCAGCGTTGAAGAACCTAAAAACTGCCGTAATATCGATGAGGCCATTCAACACAGTATGTCACTTGAACAGAGGAGAGATTCTATTGATTATGAAATTGACGGAGCAGTCGTAAAAGCAAGAAGCAGAAGGCTTCAGGAAATCCTAGGAGCAACAGCCAAGTATCCTCGCTGGAGTGTGGCAATAAAATTTTCTCCGAAGCAGGTAAGCACAAAGGTAATAGATATAACCATACAGGTAGGAAGAACAGGACACTTGACCCCTGTAGCGGAACTTATCCCCGTAAAAATATCCGGGATTGAGATAAAAAGAGCGTCTCTTCACACAGAGGACACGGTGAGAGAGAAAGACATAAGGGTCGGTGACACGGTAATTGTGCAAAGAGCGGGAGATGTAATCCCGGAAATAGTGGAAATGGTTCCTTCAAAGCAAAGAAGAAAAGAACAATTCTTAATGCCACAGGTTTGCCCCAGATGCGAGACCTGTGTCGAAAAAGAAGGTTCTTTTCACCTATGTCCAAACATTTCCTGTCCCGCACAGATCAAGGGAAGAATAAGTCTTTTCACTTCAAGAAACGCTTTTGACATAGAGGGACTCGGAAAAAAAAGAGTAGAACAATTAATAAATGAGGGGATTCTGCAGAACATAGCAGATGTTTTTACTCTTAAAGAAGAACAGCTTCTTAACCTTGAAGGATTTGCTGAAAAATCCACCAAAAAACTTCTAGATGAAATAGAAAACAGCAGGAACATAAGTTTTGAGAAATTTATAAACTCTCTGAGTATAAAACACGTGGGTACCAGAACAGCGCAGATACTGGCACAAGAATTCAAAACCCCAGAAAATCTCATGAAAGCTAAAAGTGAGGATCTTATCCTTATAGACGGTATCGGAGAGGAACTGGCGCAGAGCATAATAAGATTTTTTGAGAATCCTGAGAGAAAGAGCGTAGTGGAAGCACTGTTGCATCAGGTAAGAATTGAAAAAGAACCTGAACCATACCCGGAAAACAGTGCAACCGCCGAAAAAACATTTGTCCTTACCGGCACTCTCTCAACTTCCCGGGAGCAGATAAAGCAAAAAATTGAGAAGGTCGGAGGAAAAGTCATCAATTCGGTATCAAGAAAAACAGATTTTCTGATCTTGGGAACAAACCCTGGAACCACAAAGCTAAAAAAAGCGAGCGAATTAGGAATAAGTATTATTGATGAAGAACAGCTAAAGAAACTTATTGGGCTTTAATTTCATGTCTCTGTCTACATACTTCATAGAGAAAAATGCCTGCGGCAACAGAGGCGTTGAGAGACTGAACTTTCCCTTCCCGTGGGATTGAAAGAAGAAAATCGCACTTTTTCTTTGTCTTATTTCGCATCCCCCTACTCTCGTTCCCAATCACAACAGCTATATCAAGCGAAGCGAAGTCAGAACCACAGATCAGCTCTTGAGAATCAGCATCAGCTCCCACAATCCAAACGCCTTTTTTCTTAAGAAAATCAATGACTCTGCCAAGATTCGTTTCCCGGGCAATTTTTATGTTAGCCGAGGCCCCAGAAGAAACCTTCACCACGGTGGGATTCACGTCACAAGCCCGGTCAGCAGGTATAACTATCCCATGGACCCCGAGAAAATCCGCAGTCCTTATCACAGCGCCGAGGTTATGAGGGTCCTCAATATGATCTAGAATCAGCATGAACCCCTTTTCATCTCTTTGCCTAGCAACTCCGAGTATCTCTTCAATTGAACTATAGGAAAAATCCGAGATTTCAGCCGCGATACCCTGGTGGTTTGGGCTCCTGCATATATCTGTAATAGCGTTTCTTGAAATATGGGAAAGCTCTATGTGGAATTTTTTAATTGAGACATTTATGCGCGGATAAGAAGAAAGATCGAAATTCTCCGAAACCATAACCTTCTTTATATCCCGAGGAGAATTACGAAGAAGTTCTGCGACGGAATTTTTACCGTAAACAATCACCTAGGAGTCCCCCGCCTCACAAAATTCCTGTTTACGTAGTTAATTTTGTACTGGATGTTGTCTTTAATCCATTTGGCATCCCACCACTCAAGCGGCCTCACGGGAATTCCTTGTATGTAAATCCCGAAATGCAGATGGTCTCCCACTGCAAGCCCGGTAGTACCAGTCCTTCCTAGACGGTCTTTTTTCCCTAAACTGTCTCCAACTCTTACATCTATTGAACTTAAATGGGAATAAAGACTCATAATCCCCATTCCGTGATCAACAATAACTGTATTGCCATATATACCGAGATGCTCTGCAAAAACTACCACTCCTTTGTTAGAGGCTGAAACAGGATATTTTTTTCTAACAGAAAGGTCGTAGCCGAGGTGGTACTGCCTGTCTATAACTTTATCACCCATCAGATATTCCCTGTAGTCCGCAAATGTCGCCCCTACCTTGGAATTGGGAAGCTGGATGAACTTCCCTTCCCAAAGGAGTTTATCCTCACTCTGCTTTCCGACCTCATGTATTCTGTCGTCATTTTCTTTTCTCGTTTCATTGTTAACCTTAAGAAAGGCCTCAAGAAAATCAGGTTCCCCTTTATCTGTGACCGGGGAATAGCCATAAACCTTGTTAAAAAGTGGAATGATCTTTTTTTTCAAAAACCCCTCGGAGAGAGGTATTTTATCTTTTGTGTACGAAGCTCCTAAAAGTCTGTAAACAACTGATTCCTTGGCTTCATTCCCTGCAGAATCGGTCGCATAGATTTCTATCTCTTCCCCTTTGGACGCATTGTACGGATATGCGAAAAAGGCAAGGTATATGAGAGGATCTTTAAAATATCCGCCGTATCCTTGGAAAAAAAGATCTTTTATTTTGACGCCGCTTGAAACCGTATCTTCGGAAACCTTGTATATAACAACTCCCGAGCCTCCATGTCTCATATACAGCATGGGCGAGAGTTCCTCTATCTGAGGAGGTATAAAATCAAGGGTTACCTTCTGGCTGAAAACGGCTTTTTTTCCAGAGAATAGACCGTCCATAAAACGGTCAGTCGCCTCTATGAAAAGTTCTGATGCGCCACTTTTTATGCCGAGTTTCTCAGGATTGATTCTTACACTTATCACATCATTTTTCGTTCCTTTCTTATAATCTTTTTCAACAAGAACGGACTCCCCGTAAGTGTCAAGGAGGTATATGCGCACTTTGGAAAGCCCCGTACCCTCATCAGACACTTTTACGTCAAATGGGGCTGTGCCGAGTTCGCTTACATCCCGTTCAATTGATATGACTGGAGGATCCGTCTCGGAAATGGAGATAACTTTTACGATACCAATGATCAGAAGAAATGTCACCAGAAAAGCGGCAACCTGTTTTCCAGAGATTTTTAGCATTAAAACAATTTTCCTTCAGTCAAGACAGACGTAATTGCCTCTAACCATCATTAAAAACAATTTAGACGGCATTAGTGTCAGACAGATTATATCAAGATCGCCTCAAGAAAACTTGAACCAATCCCTACATTTCTGCCCACACAGCAGAAAACCCTGTAAGTAAAGCGATCATAAAAACAAAACCAACCGAGCAAGCTCTGTTTCTATTTGGCAGTTTTCTAAGTATAATAGTCCTGTTAAGAAAATCCATATTTTAGTGGAACCGGAAGGAAACTCCCTTCATTTTGACCGAAGACAGTGCGTCAAAAAACCACTCTTTTTATATTGGCGGCAGTAGTGTGCATCCTTATCGGGGGGCTTGTTCTGCTCTCCCAAACCGATCAAAGTCACCAATACGTAAAAAATATCATAGAGAAAAGACTCAACTCAATTCCCAATCTCCACGTTAAGCTTGGAGATATCAGGGGAACAATAATCTCCTCAATGGAAATTAACGATATTGAAATGAAAATAGCCGGAGAGGATTTCATTAAAATAGAAAAACTTTCAACGAATTATTCAGTTCCTCTTCTGTACTCAATAATCTCAAAGAAGAAGCTTTACCTATCACATACAGATATATATGGCCTGAGGCTTTTGCTCGAAAAAGACAGCGGTGGAGAATGGAATTTTAAGAAACTCAAGAACGAAGATGGCATCGCCACAGGTCTTGAACAGGAGAAGATATCTCTTGTTCTTGCAAACAACAAAATCCGCAATTCCCATGTTTCCATAAGTGATCATACAAGAGATAAGACCTGGGAATTTGATTTTGTGGAAGAATCAGATTTCTCAATAAAAATCGTGGAGCTAACAAAAAAAATTGAGCTTGACGCCAAGGATATAAATTTTGACTACCTATCTCCAAGAATCAGAATAAGAAATCTCAGAGGAAAGATTGATATAGCCTCATGGAACTGTGTATTTAAAGACGCAGAATTTAAGGTTGAGAACATACCGCTTAGGGGAAATGGTACTGTAAAGAACCTCAGAGAACCTGAATTCGACATGACTGTTTATCTTGACGGAGTCGGGATAAACGGCAAAGGAGAACTCAACCTCCAAGCGAAAACAAAAGTGAAAATGTACTCTGTCGACAACATGGTCGGTACCATGGATGTTTCGGCTCGGGATTCACTTCTCAATTCACATCAGCTCTGGACAGATTTTGAACCAATAAGGATTAACGGAACAAAAGCCCATATAGAAGGCACTTTAGGCTCGGGATTCGGAGAATCCCGCTTAACAGGGAATGTTAATTTTGAGAAATGGCTTGCGAAAGGCGAAAAAAACTGGTTTGACTTTGAAATAAATCTTAACAACGCAAACACAGATGAACTGACGGAAATACTAAACCCTTCATCCTACCCGCTGAAACTTGGAGACAGCTCAAAGGTTAACTCAAATCTTAGGGTCAGCGGCAGCTGGACAAATAAAGAAATCTATTCCCTGCTTATTGAATCTGACCACATTGACTTAACCGACGGGGAGCAAAGCAGTCTCTCGGTCGGAGGTTCTTTAACGTTAAAAAACGACATTACGAATTTTGACCTCAGATCAGAAGCAAACAGATTCAAACTGAATCTTAACTTCCCCTATATGATGATTGACAGCTATGTTGATGGAACCTCCTCTTTTCAGGGGACAATACCGAGGAAAGGCAAACTCTTTGAAGATATAAATTTATACATAAACGCCGACCTAAGAACAACAGAATTTTACGGTATAACCAACATAGACTCCAAGATTAATGCCAGTATTGAAGAAGAAATCCTTACTGTAAACGGACTTGACATCTTGTCCGATCAGTTTTCCTTATCAGCAAAAAAAACTGCGGTAAGACAAAAGAATATTAACTGCACTTTTGAATTCGCAACGCAAAACCTGGATTTTCTCTCCGATATTACTGAAAGCATTCCTCCGCTTTCGGGGAAAATAAGTTCAAGTGGAAAAATCAGTGGTAGCGTTTTCGCTCTAGTTATCGAGGCGACTTCAAACTTAAGGAATTTTGCTTATAAAGAGAATTTTATAGCTAACGATATGTCAGTGCGGTCAAGCACCCGGATTGATCTAAGAAACAAACCTAGAATATCGCTTGATGTAAATCTCCACGGGAAACAGGCTCGCGTTCTCGGCAATTACTTGGATGTAATAGAAGCAAAACTACAGGGAACAGAAATAGAAACTAAGATAGAGACCCTTTCGAGCAGAAAGGATGGTTCTTTCGTTTCTTCAAAACTCAAGGTTAGCAATTTTTTGGAAAAAGAGAAAAAAATAGAGGTGACATATCTTGAAGGCCTTCTGGATAAAATACAATTTAGAAGTAAAGGAAATATGTTTGCTGAGATATCTCCTGAAAGAAAAAAACTGCAAGGAGATGAGTTCGTCTATGGAGAGGGAAAACTCACCGATTTTCTCGGAGAAATCAATCAACAGCAAAAGACTATAGACCTGCGAGCAACAATAGTAAACTTCAACTCGCTGATCATATCAAAAGCTCTCAATTTCAAAAACGATCTGGAAGGAATATTTAATGGACAAGTCAGAATCAGCGGTCCTTTCACCAGTCCTTTTGTTCGGGCTGAAGTAAAGTCAGACGGCTTATTCTACAAGATATCAGAGGCCAGAAAGATGAAAATCAACCTTCAAGGAGAAAACGGAAAGCTTTCTTTTGATTTTATTTCCTCAATGGATCAAGGAAAAAGCCTCAGTCTTAGGGGAGACTTAATGCTCCCAGAGAATGCTCAGAGCCCCCTTGAGGCAATAACGGAAAGCTCACTAGACCTTAAACTGAGTTCGGACAGGTACAGACTCGACCTTTTTAAGATTTTTTCAAATTCCATAGAAAAAATCGACGGGGATTTCTCATCACACCAACTTTCTCTTCAGGGCACTTTCTCCAAACCATGGATAAAGGGATATCTCGAAATAAATAACATGAGCTTTTCTCTCTCCCAGCTCAAAAACGATCTGTTCACACAATATGCCGGGCTTTCATTTAATGGAAGAACAGTCACCCTGCCCAGAACGGAGCTCCGTTCAAAAGATGGAAAGGCATATATGAAAGGTAAGATGAACCTCTCTGGTCTTAACTTTCTAGCATATCTTGAAATGAAAAAAATCCGTTTTAATCCTCACTCAATAGAAACAGATATTTCCGGTCATCTTAAGATAGAGAAAAAAGACGAGTTTCTTAGTGTAACGGGAGATACTCAGGTCACGGCGGGAAGAATCCGCCTGTACCCCGGCAGGATAAAAAACATAAAAGATATAAATTTAATAGAGAAAAAGAAAAAAACTGCGAGAGAATTTTCACTTGAAGAGGAAAACCAAGCCGGTTTTTACAAAGAGAAAACTAAAATAGATATCTCTGTCGATATTTTTTCCGGGACATGGATAAAAACCAGGGAAGCCAAACTCAACACAAGTGGAAAACTGAAACTTAGAAAAAAACTAGGTGAAGACCTTAAACTGCAGGGAAACATAGTTTCCTCTGAGGGCTATTACACTGTATTCGGAAAGCTTTTCGATATAGAGGACAGTACACTCAACTTTACTGGGGAACCGAACAACCCAAATCTTAACATCAAGGCATATTACGATGCGGGCGATATTGATGTATACGCAAACGTTACAGGAGATTTAATGGAGCCGGATTTGTCCATGTCAAGCAGTTCGGAACTTGAAGATATCGACATAATATCTTATATAGTTTTCGGAGCTCCAAGCAACAGACTTCAGAACCGCCAGAGAGACTTTTTAGGAAAATTCGCTACAGCAGTTGCCGCCGGTGGAATCTCGCAGCTTTTAAGCTCAGAAATCGGACTGGGTCTTCTAAGCATTCAGGAAGGAGACCAGGGACTTGAGGACAGCATTCTGAAAATTGGTTTCTATGTGACAAAAGATATTCTCGTCATTTATGAAAGATCGCCTTCCGCAACATCTATCGACCAAACAACTCGGATGCGTAACAAGCTTAATCTCGAATGGAAACTGAACAGATCATTTTCGGTAGAAAGTCAGATGGGAGGAGAAAATCCCGGAGTCGACTTTTTCTACAATTTTAATTTCTGAAACACAGAGTTTAAAAGAAGCTTATCTCGAACCGGTGGCAAAGATAAAAAATGGACAGCCAGAAACCAATTGTAGCCATAGTTGGAAGACCAAATGTAGGGAAATCCACCCTTTTCAACAGAATAATAGGGTGGAATAAAACCATAGTAGAAAACATTCCAGGAGTCACAAGAGACAGGGTATATGAAAACACCAAATGGAAGGAAAAAGAGTTCATTCTTGTTGACACAGGAGGTCTTTGCTTCAATGAAGACGATCAAGACTACTCGCTCATAAAAGAGCAGATAGATGTAGCTATTGGGGAAGCGGATCTCGTGGTGATGCTTTTTGACGGAAAAGACGGGGTTTTGCCTCAAGATTCAGAAATAGTGCGATATCTTCGAAAGACTGAAAAAAAAGTTGTCTACGTGGTAAATAAAAT
Source organism: Candidatus Dadabacteria bacterium (assembly GCA_007571325.1). Classification (GTDB taxonomy): domain Bacteria; phylum Desulfobacterota_D; class UBA1144; order Nemesobacterales; family Nemesobacteraceae; genus Nemesobacter. The sequence continues at coordinate 2,200 of RKRQ01000088.1, read as the reverse complement.
TGACCATGGAAATATAAAACAGGTGCTGAGCACCTATGAGTTCTATGGAACGGGCACAGATGATTTCATGGCCATTTCCGCCCTTCATAACAAGAATATCTATGAGCTGGTTGAGCAGGTCGCTTCCTGCATAGAAACTTATAAACAGCCGGAAGAGCAAGAAGAATCCGAGGAAACGAGAATCGCCGTTATTGGCAAACCCAACGTGGGAAAATCCACTCTAGTGAACAGAATACTCGGAGAACACAGACTTATAACAAGCTCAACTCCCGGTACAACCCGCGATTCCGTGGACTCTGTCTATGAAAAAAACGGGAAAAAATACGTCTTTATTGACACCGCAGGAATAAGAAGAAAGTCAAAAATAAATGCCCTAGTTGAAAAACATAGCGTCTTTCGGGCCATAAGATCCATTGAAAGAGCCCATATTGTCCTGATGATGATAGACGGACAGACAGGTCCGACTCACCACGATTCACGTCTTACAGAACTGGTAAAAAATAGAAACAGAGCACTCATAATACTGCTTAACAAATGGGACCTCGCCCCCGAAGACGTAGCAGACCCCAAAGAAGTGAAAAAAATAATAAAGGAAGAATTGAGTGGGGTTGGGTATGCTCCTGTACTCACAATCTCCGCTCTTACCGGCAGGAGAATAGACAAAATCTTTGACGCTGTTGAGAGAGTAGACAACAATTTCAGAAAAAAAATATCTACTGGGAAACTTAACAGATTTCTTGGAGAACTAACAAAACGCTACCCTCCTCCTGTATACAGGAGGAAAGAGATAAAGCTTTTTTACATCTCGCAGCCTTTTGCCGCACCACCGACTTTCACAATTTTCACTAATTCCGCAAAAGGCATCCCTGAGAATTACAAAAGATTTCTTGAAAACCAGCTAAGGGAATGCGGAGATTTCGAAGGAGTTCCCTTAAAACTTCTGTTTCGGGATAGGGAAGGAAAAGAAGTCTAAGTTAGCGAGTCTCAAGTATTATTTTCTGTATGTCTGCAGTACGTTCAGCCGCAGAACACATTTCCATAACTCTGCGCCTTGCGTTCCGTCCCATCTCATGCCGGAGCTTTACATCCCGCACAAGAATTGAGATATCTTCTTCAACTTTCTTAAAATCCCCTGGAGTGCAGAGAAAACCAGTCTTCCCATCGTCCACAGCCTCTGCTATGCCACCTATCGAAAAACCCACTACGGGAAGACTGAGCGCCATCGCTTCTATCACAGATCTTGGGAAAGGGTCAGGATAATTGGATGGAATCACAAACAGGTCAAAATCCTTAAGATACGGTCTCACATCTTTTCTGTATCCGGTAAAAATAAAACTGTCTTGAATCCCGAGTTTATTGGCGTAATCCTTAAGTTCTTGAAGATGATTTTTAGGGAAAAACCATGGAGTATCTCCGACTATCACAAACTTTACTTTCTCTTTGATGTCACTGTGTGAGAGAAGGCGGTCTGCTGTCTTAACAAAATCTATGTAACCCTTTCTCGGAACTATTCTTCCTGTATTTCCGACAAGTACAGTATCCAAAGGTATAGAGAATTCTTCTCTCAGAGAACTCTTGACGGAATTTTTATCAAAATCCGTAGGGTCAATTCCGTTGTAGACGACATGAATCTTACTTTTTACCCTTTTAAAAGGTTTGGCCGTGGCATGGGAAACACATATTATTTTCTTCACGCATCGAAATCCCGAAAGAGTTCCGATCAGAAACCTGAGGAACCGGGTCTGCTGTATGTTTCTAACATGCCAGATAACGGATTTTTTATTCTTCTTTCCGATCAGAGCGCCTATGATTTTGGCAAGGGTTCCATTGCAGTAAATGATGTCGATCCTATTCTCTTTGACTATTTTAGGGGAAGCGCACAGCAGTCGGATCAGGTTAACTATGTTTACAATCATAGAGAGGATTCTCATCAGACCCGGGGCTTGTGTGGTGTTCGCTACCATTGCTGACTTCTGTATGTTCTCAGGAAACCTGGAATCAACTATGACGTTTTCAAAAATCCTCTCGGACTTAAGACTCTCAGAAAATATGTCGTGTTTCGGCACAAGAACAAATGGATTTATCTTTTCTCGATCAAGGTACTTCAGTATGTAGAAAAGACTTCTTCCCGGTCCTCCGTCTCTTACAGAGTGGTTGATAAAAAGTACGTTTGTTCTTTTCATGTTAGTGAGTATTAGGG
>RKRQ01000066.1 GCA_007571325.1 Candidatus Dadabacteria bacterium | reverse complement strand
TTTGCGATCTTACAGCTGGAGACAGAAATTACAAGATATACTCCCTTGCTAAGCTTGAATCGCGCTATGGGCTGTCGGTTTCAAAACTTCCCTTTTCCATAAGAATATTGCTTGAGAATGTACTGAGAAACTTTGACGGAAAAACCGTCACGGAACAACACATAAAATCCCTTGCGAACTGGGACCCTTCAAATACCGAGGCCAGAGAAATTCCTTACAATCCTGCAAGAGTGATACTCCAGGATTTTACGGGAGTTCCCTGTGTGGTAGACCTTGCGGCAATGAGGTCAGTGGTTAAGAAACAAGGTGGAGACCCATCGCTTGTCAATCCCATAGTTCCCGTTGACCTGGTTATAGACCACTCCGTTCAGGTTGATTATTTTGCAAACGCTAATGCTTTTAGCAGAAATGTGGAAGTTGAGTATGAGAGAAACAAAGAAAGATATACTTTTTTGAAATGGGCCCAAGGATCTTTTGACAATTTCAGAGTCGTGCCTCCGGGAACCGGAATAGTTCACCAAGTGAATCTTGAATGCCTTGCGAGCGTAGTTGCGTCAAAACAGGTCGGCTCGGAATCGGTTGCTTACCCGGATACTTTGGTAGGAACGGACTCCCACACGACCATGATAAATGGTCTTAGCGTGATGGGATGGGGGGTAGGAGGAATAGAGGCTGAGGCCTGCATGCTCGGACAGCCTCTTTACATGCTTGTACCTGATGTTATTGGATTCAGGCTCGTGGGCAAGCTTTCAAAAGGAGTTACCGCCACAGATCTGGTTCTCAGGGTTACTGAGATGCTGAGAGAAAAAGGGGTAGTAAGTAAATTCGTTGAGTTTTTTGGACCCGGTGTGAGTAACCTTGCTCTCTCGGATCAGGCTACTATAGCCAATATGGCTCCCGAGTACGGAGCTACAATGGGATTCTTTCCTGTAGACGCTGAAACCTTGCGCTATCTTAGGGCGACGGGCAGAACAGAGGCAGCCACACTTGTGGAAGCGTATGCTAAGGAACAAAAGATGTTCAGAACTGATCAAGCGGAAGATCCTGTTTATACCGATACGCTTGAACTTGACATCTCGACCGTTGAGCCGTCTCTTGCCGGTCCGAGCCGTCCGCAGGACAGGATTTCGCTTGGTAATATGAAGAATTCCTACAACGAGAGCCTTCGAGCTAGGGGAGTCGGCATGAACGGGAACGCCTCCCGCGAAACAAATGGTATATCTGACGGCTCGGTTGTAATAGCTGCCATAACAAGCTGTACGAACACTTCGAACCCCTCCGTGATGATAGGAGCGGGACTTTTTGCCAAGAAAGCCGTAGAGAGTGGACTTTCCGTTAATCCTTATGTAAAAACGAGCCTCGCTCCGGGGTCGCGAGTGGTAACCGACTACCTAAACGCCGCCGGGCTCACTCCATATCTTGAAAAACTGGGTTTCGATCTGGTGGGATACGGATGCACGACATGCATAGGCAACAGCGGTCCGCTTCCCGATGAGGTGGATGCGGCCATAAAAGAGAGTGATCTTACCTGCGCGGCGGTTTTGAGCGGAAACAGAAATTTTGAGGGCAGAGTGCATCCTCTTGTGAAGTTGTCTTACTTGGCGTCGCCTCCGCTTGTCGTGGCGTTCGCTATAGCTGGCAAGGTGGGAATTGATCTGTACAATGAGCCTCTCGGAGTTGGAAGCAATGGGAATGATGTGTTTCTCAAAGATATCTGGCCTACGCAGCAGGAGATAATTGATACGGTTAAAGAAGCAATCACCCCGGAGATATTCAGCAATCAGTATTCCAAGGTTTTTGAAGGAGATGATGCTTGGAAATCGCTTACGGCTCCACAGGCAAACATTTATGAATGGGAGGCTGAGTCAACCTATATACAGGAACCTCCGTTCTTTAATGATTTTTCACTTGAATCCTGCGACCCCGAAGACATAGAAAATGCGAATGTGCTAGCGCTTCTGGGAGATTCGATAACGACGGATCATATTTCTCCTGCCGGTTCCATTCCCAAAGACGGGCCTGCGGGCGGTTATCTTATCTCAAAGGGTGTGACTCCCCTGAACTTTAACAGTTTCGGATCGAGAAGGGGAAATCATGAAGTTATGATCCGGGGATCGTTTGCCAATATAAGAATAAGAAACAAGATGGTTGAAGGAAAAGAGGGGGGATGGACGGTACATGTTCCCACTGGCGAGGAAATGTCGATTTACGACGCGTCCTCAAAGTATATGAGCGACGGAACGGAACTTGTCGTAATAGGGGGAAAGGAATACGGAACCGGAAGTTCCCGGGACTGGGCGGCCAAGGGGACCGCTCTTCTTGGTGTAAGGAGTGTTATCGCTGAGAGTTTTGAACGGATTCACAGAAGCAATCTTGTAGGAATGGGGGTTCTGCCCCTTCAGTTCAAAGAAGGGGAAAATGCGCAGTCCCTCGGTATTAACGGTTTTGAGACTTTCGGTGTGCACGGGATTTCCGAGGATCTTTATCCGGGGAAGGAACTCACCGTAACCGTAACGGACAAAGATGGCGGGCAAAAAGAATTTCGTGCTATATGCAGGCTTGACACGCCGGTTGAGGTTGAATATTACCGTAACGGTGGAATACTGCAGACAGTTTTGCGTAAGATGATATCCGGATAGAAGCAAATCAATTTGAAATAGGCGGTTTTTTTTATTATATTTTGAAGCTTAAATTTTCGTTTAGATCAAAAGGAGAAGCGTCCAATGGCAGTCCCAAGTGGAGAAAAAATACAGATTGATGAAGAAAGCAGGAAACTTGTAATTCCTGACAACCCCATAATTCCTTTCATAGAAGGCGACGGGACGGGTCCCGATATATGGCATGCGTCCCAGATAGTGTTTGATGCCGCTGTTGAAAAGGCGTACGGAGGTAAAAGGAAAATATCATGGCTTGAGGTCTTGGCTGGCGAGAAAGCGTATGAGAAGACCGGAGAGTGGCTTCCCGAAGAAACCACAGAGACCATAAAGGAATACATAGTTGCCATTAAGGGTCCACTTACTACTCCCGTGGGAGGAGGAATAAGGAGCCTTAACGTTGCCCTGAGGCAGATACTTGATCTTTACGCCTGTGTAAGACCTGTAAGGTGGATCAAGGGAACCCCAAATCCTGTTCGCAACCCTGGACGGCTTGATGTAGTGATATTCAGGGAGAATACAGAAGATGTATATGCGGGAATTGAGTGGGAGAGTGGTACCAAGGAAGCGGAGGACATAAGGAATTTTCTCACTGACAATTATGGCGTGGACATCCGTGAACTGAGCGGAATAGGAATAAAACCCATAAGCCCTTTTGGAACCAAAAGGCTTGTGCGCAAAGCGATTGAATACGCAATAGAGTACAAAAGAAAGAGCATAACTCTCGTTCACAAAGGCAATATAATGAAATTCACCGAGGGCGCCTTCCGTGAATGGGGCTACGAGCTGGCCAAAGAGGAGTTCGGAGACATAACCATAACGGAAGATGAACTCTGGGACGACTTCGGCGGCAAACAGCCCGAAGACAAAATAGTCATCAAAGACCGCATAGCCGACAACATGCTACAGCAGGTCCTCACCAGATCAAACGAATACGACATTATGGCAATGCCCAATCTTAACGGTGACTACATGTCCGATGCATGCGCGGCGCAAGTAGGGGGTCTTGGAGTTGCTCCGGGAGGCAACATAGGCGATTACCTGGCAGTTTTCGAAGCTACTCATGGAACTGCGCCCAAGTATGCGGGACAGGACAAAGTGAACCCGGGCTCGGTAATACTCTCTGGAGTCATGATGTTTCAGTACATGGGGTGGCATGAAGCGGCGGAACTCATTTTCAGAGCAATGGAGGAAACTGTTCTTCAGAAAACCGTTACGTACGATCTCGAAAGACAGATGGAAGGAGCGACTCTTCTTAAGTGCTCAGAATATGGAGAGGCGATTGTAACAAACATGGACAGAGTAATGGGTTAAAAACCGGAATAGGAATCTTTTAAAAAGGAGTGGAGTCTTGGAAAAAGGCAGACCGAAAATTTCCGTAATAGGAGCAGGAAACGTCGGAGCATCGGCGGCGTTTCGTATAGCGCAACTTGAGCTTGCCGATGTGGCTTTGATTGACATACTGGAGGGAGTTCCCCAGGGAAAAGCCCTTGATCTTTCCCAGATGTGTCCGATTTCCGGATCTGACATCAATATCGTTGGTTCAAATAATTATGAAGACACTGCGGATTCCGATGTAGTGATAATTACTTCTGGTATTCCCAGAAAGCCCGGTATGAGCCGCGACGATCTTATCTCAACTAATACTAAAGTGGTAAAGAGCGTTACTGAACAGGTGGTCTCTCATTCTCCTGAGGCGGTACTGATACTAGTCACAAACCCTCTTGATGCAATGGTGTACGTAGCACACAAGGTAAGTGGTTTTGCTGACCACAAAGTGATGGGAATGGCCGGGGTTTTGGATTCGGCGCGTTTCCGGGCATTTATCTCAATGGAGCTTGGAGTCTCGGTTGAAACCATACACGCTTCCGTTCTCGGCGGACACGGAGACACAATGGTGCCACTCCTCAGCCATACTACTGTGGCGGGGGTTTCTATAGCTGAGCTTGTTCCAAGCGACACACTGGAAAAAATGGTCGACCGCACCAGAAATGGAGGAGCTGAGATAGTGAAGCTTCTTAAGACCGGAAGTGCGTTTTACGCACCCGCGGTAGCTGCTGTGGAAATGGCCGAAGCTATAATAAAAGATAAAAAGAAGATTCTTCCCTGTTCTGTCTACGCAAACGGGAAATACGGAATAGAAGATACCTTTGTGGGTCTTCCAGCAAGGCTCGGGTCCAAAGGGGTTGAAGAAATAATAGAGTTTGATCTCTCCGATGAGGAACATGCGGCTCTTCACGCTTCCGTGGGCAAAGTGAGGGAGCTTTGTGAAGTAATTGACGGAATGGGAATATTGTGATTGTGAGATTCCCGCTTCCATTTCGTTGCGCGGAGCCGATTTTATCCTAAAACAGGTACTCCGGATGTTTTTAAATATTTTTTGGAGGTTTTATTAATATGGCTAACGGTACTGCGAGCAGGGCACTCACGCTTAGAAAGGATTCGTGGTGGGTGGAGCCTTTGGTTACGGCGGTGGTGCTGGGGGCTTTCGGGATTTATTCAACTTGGAGGGCTCTTTCAAACCAGTATTACTATACCGAGCCTTATCTCTCGCCTTTTTATTCTCCTCTTATACTTTCTGACTGGTGGCCGTTTTCTCCGGCTATACTTATTCTATGGGCGCCGCTTGGATTTCGCGCTACTTGCTATTACTACAGAAAAGCATACTATCGCTCGTTTTTTCTCTCACCTCCTGCCTGCGCGGTAAACCCGGTTGGCAAAAAAGGTTCTTATACGGGAGAATCAAGGTTCCCGTTCATTCTACAGAATGTCCACAGGTTCTTTCTCTATGCGTCCACTTTCGTTCTACTTTTTCTTTGGATTGATTCATTTGAAGCATTTTTCTTCCAGGATGGCATAGGAATCGGTGTCGGAACCATAATTCTTACGATAAACGCGTTTCTTCTTACCATGTATTCGTTTTCCTGCCATTCTTTTCGGCATCTTGTGGGAGGAAAGCTTGATGTGTTCTCAAGATGCCCGACCCGTTTCCGTCTATGGGGTTCTACAAGCGCCATGAACGAAATACATATGACATGGGCGTGGTCAAGTCTTATTTTTGTGGCTCTTACGGACCTTTACGTCTTTTTGGTTGCGAACGGAACAATTATTGATCTGAGGTTGATATAGAAGTGGAAAAATATGAAACACATACTTATGACGTTATAGTCATAGGCGCTGGTGGCGCGGGTCTTCGTGCTGCCATTGAGTCTTCTGCCCGAGGCGCCTCGACCGGACTTATCTGCAAATCCCTTCTTGGTAAAGCTCACACGGTTATGGCGGAGGGCGGCGTTGCAGCTGCTCTAGCCAATGTTGACAATAAAGACTCTTGGGAAACTCATTTCAAAGACACCATGAAAGGCGGAAAGATGCTTAACAACTGGCAGATGGCCCTTTTTCATGCGAAAGAAGCTCCCGAGAGAGTGCGCGAGCTTGAATACTGGGGAGCGCTTTTCGACAGAACAAAAGATGGAACGATAAATCAGAGAGCTTTCGGAGGGCACACGTGGAAAAGGCTTGCCCATGTGGGTGATAGAACGGGTCTTGAGATGATAAGAACCCTGCAGGAAAAGGGGATACATTCCGGTATAGATGTTCACATGGAATGCACTATAACGCATCTTATAAAAGATGGTGACAGTGTGACAGGGGCTTTCGGTTACTGGAGAGAGAGCGGAAAGTTCGTTCTTTTCCGCGCAAATTCTATTGTTCTTGCAACGGGTGGAGTAGGAAAGGCATATAAATACACCTCTAATTCTTGGGAGTATACAGGCGATGGTCACTCGATGGCCTACGAAGCGGGAGCGGAACTTGTAGATATGGAATTCATACAGTTCCATCCCACGGGTATGGTCTGGCCTCCGAGCGTAAGAGGGATTCTGGTTACTGAAGCGGTACGGGGCGAAGGAGGCATCCTCAGGAATAGTAATGGCGAGCGTTTTATGGAGAAGTACGATCCCGAGCGTATGGAGCTTTCAACACGTGATGTAGTAGCTAGGTCTATATATACGGAGGTGGAGGAGGGTCGCGGTTCTCCTCATGGAGGAGCATTCCTCGATGTATCACACAGAGGGGCCGACTACGTAAAACGCAAACTTCCGAGCATGTACCACCAGTTCATGGAGTTTGCCGATATAGACATAACGAAAGGCCCGATGGAAGTATTCCCAACTACACATTATGTTATGGGGGGAGTCAAGGTTGACGCGGAAACTTGTTCCAGCACTGTCCCGGGACTTTTTGCCGCCGGTGAGGTTGCGGGAGGAATGCACGGGGCGAACCGTCTGGGCGGCAATTCTCTTTCCGATCTTCTTGTTTTTGGGAGAAGGGCGGGAGAGGGAGCTGCTGATTATGCTAATGGGAAATCCCACGCGTCTGTACCCACTGAACTTCTGGAAAAATTTACCAATGAGCTTCTCGAACCTTTTAACAACACGACGGGAGAGAATCCCTACACGATCCATCAGGACCTTCAGGACGTAATGCAACGCTACATAGGGGTATTTCGCACTGAAGAAAATATAAGCAAGGGGATAGAAAAGATAGAGGCGCTTAAGCATAGGGCGAAAACGCTCAAAATAGAAGGCTCTGTAATGTTTAATCCAGGCTGGCATTTATGCAGAGACCTTAAATCAATGCTGATTGTTTCAGAGGCTCTGGCAAGATGCGCTCTGGCAAGAAAGGAAAGCAGAGGGGCTCACAGCCGGGTTGATTATCCCGAAAGCGACGATGAGGTGCTGGGCAAACTAAATTCCGTTGTTGCTCTAAAGAACGGGGAGATGGATGTTGGAACGCGACCGATCATGCAGATGCCCGAAGAATTTTTGAAACTGTTTATGGAGGATAAGTGATGTCGGTGGCCAAACTGAGAGTTTTCCGTGGTGATTCACAAAATGGAGAAGAAAAAGAATACGAGGTCCCGGTGGATGAGGGAATGGTGGTTCTTGACGCGCTTTTCTACATACAGGCCAATTACGATGGTGACCTCGCGGTGCGGTGGAACTGCAAGGCGGCCAAATGTGGTTCCTGCAGTACAGAAATAAACGGAAAACCTAGACTCGCCTGTAAAACCCGTATGGACAGTTTTGCCGAGGGTGAATTGATTACCGTTTATCCAATCAAGGCATTTCCCGTGATAAAGGATCTTGTTACCGATGTTTCATGGAACTACGAAGTCAGCAAAAAGATTCCTCCCTTTACCCCGGCGGAGAATACCGACTGGATAATGTATCAGGAGGATGTCGAAAGAGGGCAGGAGTTCCGAAAATGCATAGAGTGCTTTATGTGCCAGAACGTCTGTCATATACTTCGCGACCACAACCGCAAAGATGCATTCGCCGGACCAAGGTTCATGATAAAGATTGCCGAAAGGGAAATGCATCCGCTCGATACGCTTGACCGAAGGGAGTTTGCGCGTGAAGAAGCGGGAGTTGGTTTCTGCAACATCACGAAATGCTGTACGGAAGTATGCCCTGAAGATATACACATAACGGACAACGGAATTATTCCATTGAAGGAAAGGGTGGTTGACAAGTATTACGATCCTTTCTCATGGCTTTTAAGAAAAATTAAGGGGAAATAGAGGAGACAGCAAAATACATTGAACATACACGAATATCAGGCCAAAAAGCTTCTTTCGGATTTCGGAGTCAAAGTTCCGTGTGGTCATGTTGCTTTTGACGCAAACGAGGCCACAGAAGCGCTTGAAAATCTTAGTTCAAAGAGATATGTCGTAAAAGCTCAGATCCACGCTGGGGGTAGAGGTAAGGGTGGTGGAATCAGAGTGGTTGACAACATACAAGAGGCCGTAGTGGCCACAGAACAGATAATAGGGATGAATCTTGTTACCCACCAGACGGGTCCCGCAGGCAAAACAGTGGGTAGCGTGCTGATCGAGGAAGCTTCCGACATAGAAAAGGAGTTTTACCTGGGAATAGTGATTGATCGTTCCCGGGAAAAAGTGGTTGTAATGGGAAGCCCCGAAGGTGGAGTTGAAATTGAGGAAGTGGCAGCCAATTCTCCTGAGAAAATAATAAAGGAGCATGTTGATATATCGCTTGGCATTCAGCCTTATCAGTGCAGGAAAATCGCCTATTTCATGGGTCTTGAGGGTCAGAGCGTGAGACAATTCGTATCGTTTATATCCTCTCTATACAGAGTGTTTATTGAAAAAGACTGTTCCCTTGCGGAGATAAATCCGCTTGTTCTTACTTCCTCTGGCAACGTAGTGGCTCTTGATGCGAAGCTTAACTTTGATGATAATGCGCTTTTCCGCCACCGTGACATTGCCGGACTGAGGGACAGGGGGCAAGAGGAAGCTCTTGAGCTTGAAGCGAGCGACGCGGGGATAAGTTTTATTAAACTTGACGGGAACATAGGGTGTCTGGTTAACGGTGCGGGGCTTGCCATGGCTACTATGGACATTATCAAGCACCACGGAGGAGAACCCGCAAATTTCCTTGATGTTGGCGGAGGCGCTACGACCGAACAGGTAACGAAGGCATTTAAAATGATCTTGAGCGATAAGAACGTAAAGGCCATATTCGTTAATATTTTCGGCGGCATCATGAAATGTGACACAATTGCCCATGGTATTGTTGAAGCCGCGGGAGAGGTTGGAATAAATGTTCCTATAGTGGTTAGACTTGAAGGAACCAATGTTGAAGCCGGAAGGGAAATTCTCTCAGGCTCGGGTCTTGATATTCAGACTGGAGCTGATATGAAGGAAGCCGCATTTAAAGTGGTCAATGCTGTCAAAACCAACTGATTTCAAGAAGTTACAATAAATACCTAATCTCTTTTCTACCAGTTTTCCTTATATCCTTACTTTTTTCTCATACCTTGACACAGGATTTTTGATGATTAGTTTGACACATAGAGGTAAATGTCAATGCAGACAGCAGTTGCTACGTGCGATTCTCTTTCGGTTTTCATGAGGGAAATGGAGAAACACCCCGTTCTCTCAAAAGAGCGAGAACGCGCACTTGCAATAAAGTATTACGAAAACGGGGATATTGAAGCGGCCAACAAGCTTGTAGTGTCTAACCTTCGGTTTGTGGTTAGAATCGCTTCTGAATACAAATCCTACGGTTTTCCGATGATGGACCTTGTTCAGGAAGGTTCAGTAGGACTTATGCGCGCTGTGAAGAAATTCAATCCTTACAGGGGATACAGACTCATATCCTATGCCGTTTGGTGGATAAGGGTAAGAATTCAGAACCATATAATGAAGTTCTGGAGCAATGTGAAAATCGGAACTACGCAATCTCAGAGGAAAATATTCCAAAGAGTAGAAGGAGCGAAGCGTAAGCTGGGTATAACTACCGCACATATGGAAGATGACGATATAAGCCGCCTGGCTGAGCATCTAGGAGTTAAGGAAAAAGAAATCTCCCATATGCAGGTTCGCGTTTCCAAAAGAGACCTTTCTCTCTCGGAAAACCCTGCGGGAGAAAGCACTGTTACTTATGGGGAGATGCTCTCTGACCCATCAGATAATCAGGAACAGGTGCTTTGCGAACTTGGATTTGACAATCTGACGAAAGAGAGTCTGAGCAAAGCCCTTGAGACTCTATCTGCTAAGCAGAAAAAGGTTATAAACGAGAGGTTTTTCCGCGAACCTCCGCGGAAACTCCGCGAGATAGCAGAGGACCTCGGTGTTTCTCAGGAGAGAGTAAGGCAGATACAGGCCGAATCCGTAAAAAGACTAAGGGGATACATGGCCAAAGAACTGGAAATTCAATTATAAAAGAAGGAAAATCAGGAGGAATTAAATGGCTTCTAAGATAATAGGAATTGACCTTGGAACAACTAATTCATGCGTCGCCATCGTTGAAGGTGGCGAACCGAAAGTGATAATCAACGAGGAAGGAACGAGAACCACTCCTTCAGTGGTAGCGTTTCTGAAAGATGGAGAAGAGATTCTCGTTGGCGGACCGGCAAAACGCCAAGCTGTCGCCAATCCTGAAAATACCATCTATTCGAATAAAAGGCTTATGGGTAGGAGGTTTGAGGAAATATCGCACGAGGCAGAAGGTCTTGCCTACAGTGTTGTAAAATCAAGCAAGTCGGATGCATGGGTTGAAGTTGAGGGAAAACAGTACTCTCCCCCGCAAGTTTCAGCACAAGTGCTCAACAAACTTAAGAAAGCTGCAGAAAGTTATCTTGGTTCTGAAGTCGCAGAAGCCGTTATAACGGTTCCTGCTTATTTTAACGACAGCCAGCGCCAGGCAACAAAAGATGCTGGAAAAATAGCCGGTCTTGACGTAAAACGCATAATAAACGAACCAACAGCTGCGGCTTTGGCATACGGATTCGATAAGAAGAAAGAGGGCATGATAGTTGTTTATGATCTTGGAGGGGGAACTTTTGACGTATCTGTTCTTGAGGTTGGAAACAACGTTATAGAGGTGAAATCAACAAATGGCGATACTCATCTCGGCGGTGATGATTTTGACAAAAGGGTTATGGATTACATCGTCTCTGAATTCAAAAAGGATTCGGGAATAGATTTAGGAAATGACAAAATGGCTGTTCAGAGACTCAGAGAAGCTGCCGAGAAAGCCAAGATTGAGCTTTCAAACACGGTTGAAACAGAGATTAACCTGCCATTTATAACGGCTGATGCGAGTGGCCCTAAGCACCTGGTGATGAAGATAACGCGTTCTAAGTTTGAGCAACTCATTGAGGATCTTGTAAAAGGTACCCTCAAGCCCTGCGAGCAGGCCCTTAAAGATGCGGGACTTCACTCGGGAGAAATAGCTGAGATCATAATGGTCGGAGGGTCGACCAGGATTCCTCTGGTTCAGAAAGTCGTAACGGACTTTTTCGGAAAAGACCCTAGCAGGGGAATAAACCCCGATGAAGTGGTTGCCATGGGAGCTGCCATACAGGCTGGTGTACTCGGAGGAGACGTAACCGATATGCTCCTTCTTGATGTAGTGCCTCTGTCTCTGGGTATTGAAACGCTCGGAGGGGTAATGACTACCATAATCGAAAGAAACACTACCATTCCCACTAAGAAAAGCCAGATTTTCACCACAGCCGAGGACAACCAGAGTTCTGTTGAAATTCATGTATTGCAGGGAGAAAGACAGATGGCGGCCGATAACAGAACACTTGCTAGATTTATTCTGTCTGGTATTCCCTCGGCGGCTAGAGGGATTCCGCAGATAGAGGTCACTTTCGATACTGATGCCGACGGAATACTTCATGTATCAGCTAAGGATACAGCGACTCAGAAAGAGCAGAAAGTCAAGGTCGAGGCTTCCAGCGGGCTCAGCAGTGAGGAAATTGACGCCATGGTGGAAGAAGGCGAGAAGATGTCAGAGAAAGATAAAGAAAAAAGTGAGCAGATTCAGAAGAGAAATCAGCTCGACGAACTTGTCTATAGAACTGACAAAAGTTTCCAGGAACTGGGAGACAGCCTTTCTGAGGAAGAAAAAACGGAGCTTCTACAATCGCTTGAAGAAGGAAAAGAGGCTCTCAAATCAGATGATCCGGGTAAAATCGACCTTGCGACGGAAAAAATAACGGCCGTATCTCACAAGCTTGCGGAGCTTATGTACAAAAAACAACAGGAAGAATCGACTCAGTCTTCTGGGCAAGACAAACAGAAAACTTCCACATCCGCTCAGGAGAACTCCGGTTCAGCTGATGACGTTATAGACGCCGAGTTTACCGAACAGAAGTAAACACGCGTTATTAGCCAGTTCACAGCGGTTTTTCCGGGGTTTTCCGTAACAGTGATATTTTTTGCTTTGCGGTTAAACTGTTTTTCCGGATTTGGCTCTTCACTCTGTATTTAGAGAACCGTTCTGAGCTTTTTATACCGGGTTCTCAGTTATAAATGCAATCCGTTTATTCTTTGTCGTAAATTTTTCTGCGACTCCGGTTTGTCGCGTTTTATATTTACAATGGAAGAAAATTCTCAAATACCGGAAGAAGAAATTGAAGATAGGGAATGGATTGAATCTCTTGAATATGTTATTGAGAATTCGGGTCGCAAAAGAGCCGAAGAACTTCTCCGCAAACTTAGGATATACTCCCAGAAAAAAGGCGTACAGATTCCCTACACCTCCAATACTCCGTACGTAAACACGATCTCTCTTGAGGACCAACCGCCGTATCCTGGCGACTACGAAATAGAGCGCACCATAAGAAGTATAATCAGATGGAACGCCATGGCCATGGTAGTGCGTGCGAATAAGATAAATGACAGTATTGGCGGACATATTTCCACTTACGCTTCTGCCGCCACACTCTATGAGATAGGTTTTCACCATTTTTTCAGGGCTGGCGATGAGAAATGGGAAGGGGATATGATCTATTTCCAGGGGCATGCCTCACCAGGCATATATGCAAGGGCATTTCTTGAAGGCACCATCTCAATTGAACAGATGAGAAGTTTCAGAAGGGAAATTGGTGGAGGTGGTTTGTCCTCTTATCCTCACCCTTGGCTTATGCCGGGCTTCTGGCAGTTCCCGACAGTTTCAATGGGTCTTTCTCCCATAATGGCTATTTATCAGGCCCGTTTCAACAAATATCTGGAAGACAGGGGACTTAAGCCTAGAACCGACGCCAAAGTTTGGGCTTTTATAGGAGATGGAGAAACGGATGAGCCGGAAACTCTGGGAGCTATAACTCTTGCGTCCAGAGAGAATCTGGACAACCTCATATTTGTGATTAATTGCAATCTGCAGAGACTTGATGGTCCCGTTAGGGGAAATGGCAAGATAATACAGGAACTTGAGAGGATATTCAGAGGGGCTGGCTGGAACGTGATAAAAGTTCTCTGGGGAGCAAACTGGGATCCAATCCTTGCGCAGGATAAAGACGGTTTCTTGGTGGAGAGGATGGAAGCTTCTCTTGACGGAGATTACCAGAGATACACCATTTCTCCTGGGAAATACATAAGAAATCACTTTTTCGGTACTCGCCCGGAAATTCTCAAGATGGTTGAGAACTATTCGGATGAGCAGCTTGAAAAACTGGCCAGAGGTGGCCATGACTCAGAAAAAGTCTACGCCGCTTACAAAGCTGCGATTGAAAATACCGGTTCTCCGACTGTTATTCTTGCGAAAACCATAAAGGGATATGGACTGGGGGAAGCAGGGGAGGGCAAGAACATAACCCATCAGCAAAAGAAGCTGAACGAAGAGGAATTAAAGAGATTCAGGACCAGATTCTACATACCCCTTACCGACAAGGAGGTTCCTGATGCTCCTTTTTATAGGCCTGCTCCAGGCAGTCCAGAGATGAAATATCTGCTTGAAAGGAGAAAGTCTCTCGGTGGAAATATCCCGAAGCGTATTGTGCGGGCAAAACCTTTGGGAGAGATTCCGGAAAAAATTTTTGAGGAATTCAAAAAGGCATCAGGGCCGAAAAGAAAAGTTGCTACGACTATGGTAATCGTTCATATGCTCTCGAGACTCATGCGCGATAAGAACATCGGAAAGCTTATAGTCCCCATAGTTCCTGACGAAGCAAGAACTTTTGGAATGGAATCTCTTTTCAGACAGGTAGGTATCTACTCAAGCGTGGGACAGTTATACGAGCCTGTAGATGCTGATACGCTTCTTTACTATAAGGAAGCCAAGGACGGGCAAATACTTGAAGAAGGAATAACAGAAGCGGGAAGCATGTCTTCATTTATCGCGGCGGGCACCGCTTACTCTACCCACGGCATAAACATCATTCCTTTTTTCATTTACTACTCCATGTTTGGGTTTCAGCGTATAGGAGATCTTATATGGGCAGCGGCCGATATGAAATGCAGGGGTTTTATGGTAGGAGGAACCGCTGGCAGAACCACACTTGCAGGAGAAGGCCTGCAGCACCAAGATGGAAACAGCCATCATTTCGCCTACGCTTACCCCAATCTCAAGGCATACGATCCGGCTTTTTCCTATGAGATTGCTGTAATAGTTAAGGACGGAATAAAGAGAATGTATCAGGACGGAGAAGAGACATTCTATTACATAACAGTAATGAACGAACGTTACCAACAGCCCGCTATCCCCGAAGGAGTCGAGGAAGGCATAATACGGGGAATGTATAAGTTTGCGTCTTCACGTACCAATGACGCGGAGAAAAAAGCCCACCTTTTCGGAAGTGGTGCCATTATGAACGAGGTTCTCAGGGCTGGGGAAATTCTTGAGAGCGACTATGAAATCTCAACTGACGTATGGAGCATTACGAGCTACAAGGAACTTTACTGTGATGCGAATGAGACGAAGAGGTGGAACAGGCTAAATCCTGAAAAAAAAAGAAAAAGCTATATTTCCATATGCATGGAAGGGACCGACGGGGTTTTCATTGCCGCAACCGATTACTTAAAGAGCCTTCCGGATTCTATTTCAAGTTGCTTTCCAAAGCCCCTTGTTTCTCTTGGAACCGATGGATTTGGAAGAAGCGATACTCGTGAATCGCTTCGCGACTTTTTTGAGGTTGACTACCGCCACATAGTACTAGCTACACTTTACGAGCTTTACAAAGAAAGCAGGATTGATGAAAAAACGGTTAGCGAAGCGATAAAAAAACTTGGAATTGACCGGGACAAACCAAGTCCTGCAGTTTCATGAGAAGGAAAGTAAGTTGATAGAGTTTAAGCTTCCCGAACTTGGAGAGGGAATTGAATCTGGGCAAGTGATAGAGGTCTTCGTTACGCCTGGAGACATTGTGTCGGTCGAACAGCCTCTTTTGGAAATAGAAACGGACAAGGCAGCCGTCGAGATTCCTTCCCCGGTTAATGGAACGATTGTTGATGTGTACGTGAGTGTTGGGGATACCGTAGAGATAAGCCAAACCCTTGTAAAGATAAATGGTTCCACAAAAGAAGATAAATCTCTTCAGAAAGAAAATACCGCAGCACTGGCGGGAGATGGGACTCGGGAAGAAAAATCCGTCGCGGAGGAAAAACCCGTTGTTAGAGAAGAACCGACAAAAGAAAAGCAGTCATCCCGGCCAAACATCATAACTGAACATGATGTTGATGCGACAAAGCCTCTCGGAGTACCGGCCGCCCCTTCTGTAAGACGTCTTGCTAGAGAGCTTGGAGTGGAACTCGTCTCCATTGTTGGAACAGGTCCTCGCGGCAGAATACTGGAAAAAGATGTAAAAGCTTATGCCAAGGCCATAATAAAGTCTGTTTCATCTGTACCTGCGGAGCCCGAGCTACCCGATTTTTCAAGATGGGGAGAAACGGTGACCGAAAGCTTTTCCACAGTGAGAAAACTTACGGCCGAAAGGCTTTCTCAAGCGTGGATAGCTCCACACGTAACCCAGTTTGACAAGGCGGATGTTTCCAAGCTTGAAGATTTGAGAAAGCTTAACAGAGGCAAAGTGAAGGACGCGGGGGGAAGTCTGACCGTGACGGCGATTCTCGTAAAAGCCCTTTCCCTTGCACTTGTGGAATTTCCGAAATTTAATTCCAGCATCCATATGGGTAGTCGTACGATCGTTTACAAGAAATACATAAATATTGGAGTTGCGGTGGATACGGAAAGGGGACTTCTTGTCCCGGTGATAAGAGATGCGGATAAAAAAAACATAACGGAGATATCGATTGAACTTGCAGATATCTCTTCTAGGGCTAGAGAGAAAAAAATCTCTGCCGATCTTCTTCAGGGAGGCTCGTTTACGATAAGCAATCTTGGAGGAATAGGTGGAACGTTTTTCACTCCGATTCTTAACCCGCCTGAAGTCTCCATACTCGGAGTTTCTAAATCTTCAGTTGAGTCCGTATATGTTGATGGGGAATTTGTTCCCAGACTTATGCTCCCGCTCTCGCTTTCCTATGATCACAGGATTATAGACGGAGCGGAAGCGGCTAGGTTTCTTAGGTGGCTGTGCGAAATGCTTGAGGAGTCTCCTGAAAGCATATTTAACTAGGCGATGTGTAGCTGAGATGGAGAGAATAGTAACGGAAGTAGCAGTTATAGGGGCGGGCCCTGGAGGGTATCCGGCAGCGTTTTCCCTTGCGGACAAAGGGAAAAAAGTTGCACTTATAGATCCCGAAGCCAACCCAGGGGGCGTATGTCTCTACAGAGGGTGCATACCTTCGAAGGCTCTTCTTCACGCGGGAAAAGTTGCGGAAGATGCCAGAGACGCAGAGGCTTTTGGATTAACTTACGGAGAACCGCAAGTAAACCCCAGCAAGCTTTTTTCGTGGAAAGACGGAGTCGTATCCAAGCTCACAGGCGGACTTAGAACTCTCGTCAAAGCTAGAAAAATAGATTACGTGAGGGGAAGAGCATCTTTTACCTCATCCAAAACCCTTCGTGTTATAGACGCTTCCGGAAATGAAAAGGAAGTTTTATTTGAGAATGCGGTTATTTCTACCGGTTCTGTTTCAAGGAGAATACCAGGAATAGATTTTAGTTCCTCAAAGGTAATTGACTCTGATGGCGCGCTTTGCTTGGGGGAGATTCCTGGAACTTTGCTCGTGGTGGGTGGAGGTTATATAGGTCTTGAGCTTGGAACGTTTTTTTCCTCTTTGGGTACTGAGGTCACTGTTGTTGAAGTTCTTCCCGGGATTGTACAAGGGGTTGACAGGGATCTTGCAATGGTGCTTAAAAAGAGGCTTGATCGAAAATTCAAATCCATAATGCTTGAAACAGAAGTGATTTCCATAAGTGAATTAGATAAGGAAGTCGAAGTTTTGTTTAAAGCTGGTAAAAAAAGCTTTCAGGAAAAGTATGAAAAGGTTTTGATCTCTGTTGGAAGGGTACCGTATACCGAAGGTCTTGGCCTTGAAAATACTGAAGTTGGAGTCAATGAGAAGGGTTTTATAGAGACGGATATGCAGAGAAGAACGGGTGATCCGGCGATTTTCGCCATTGGAGATGTCGCCGGGGAACCTATGCTTGCCCATAAGGCCACTTATGAAGGCAGAATAGTAGCCGAGGTTATA
>RKRQ01000054.1 GCA_007571325.1 Candidatus Dadabacteria bacterium | reverse complement strand
TCTTCAAGAGAGAGACCGGGTTCTATTTCGTGGAAAGAAGCTTCGTCCAGAAGAAAATTGAGGTAGTCATCTGAACTCAGCGCTTCGGGCCTGCCGCAGTATGGGCACGAAGAGTTATTCGCATGAAGCTCTTTTTTCGTAAACTGTTTCTTGCAGCCGGGACGTATGATTTTACCTTGGCCATCCTTCTCGTCGTTACAGAAATGAGGTTCCGATCCATAGATGGCTATCTGCATTTCGGATACGTCGGGAATTTCCTTTTTTCCGCTGAAGTAGTTGGGTAGCCAGGCCTTTATTTTCTTTGAAATGCCCTCGTAGATTCTCTGCTGCCTGTTTATCCGTCCGCATCTTTCGATTTTGTCTCTGAGTTCCTCCCGCAGGTGCCTTACGTTTAAACGGTCAAGTTCCCTTGAAGCAGCTGTCAGCGAAGTCTGCAGATTCTTCAGGGTCGAGGGAATATAATTGCTTTTTCCGAGAGGGGGCTCCTTTACTATTTCATCTATTATTCCGTACTTTTTCATATAAGTTGGCGTGGGCTGCAGCACCTCGAGTGCTTCGGCCACCTTGTCTGCGCTTCTGAAAAGAATGGCGGAGCATCCTTCGGCCGTTATTACGGAATATTCAGCTCGCGAAAGCATGAGTCTTCTGTGTCCGAGTTGTATGGCGATAGCTCCCCCACTGCCTCCGAGCCCGAGCACAGTGCTAATTGTTTTCGTTTCCAGGGAAATCATTTTTGACTGGCAGTAGGAGATAAGCCAGGACTGAAGTTTCTTGGCAGAGTATTCGTAGGGGTCTCCTCCGACGGTATCTATGAAAGTGTAGAGTTTTAGATGGTTCTGCTCTGCGTATTCCATCATGCACAAAGAGAGCCCGTAACCGTCGGCCTTTACCATCCCGTAGTTAAGCTTCGTTCTTTCTTTTTCGTCCGAAGGGGTCTGCTGGGCTATTATTGCAACTTCCTCTCCGGTGCCCTTGAACACCCCGGTGCCCACTATGACGGCGGGGTCGTTTACAAACTCGATCTTCTTGCCCGAAGGAGCGAGAATGAAATTTCTGAACCCGGGGATCCTGTCCCAGGGAATAAAGTCGACAAAGAGAGTTCCGATCAGGTGCTTGGACTTGATCCTCTCATAGCTTTTTGCCTCCTCGTGGGCCTGAAGTGTTTTTACCGTTGACGCCATGGTTTTGCTTTGTGGTAGCCGCTTTGCGAACTAGTTAAATATAAATATAAGTTAAATTTGCTTATGCGAAAAGAAAGTTGTTCTCCCAAAAACCCAGTTCCCGCTGTTTTTCCCTAAAACGTGGAAACCGTAGTTTCTTACCCAAGGCATGGTTCTGCGGGCTGAAAAGCCCGTTTTTTCCGGCCTTTCCGAACTGAATGAATCTTTTGCAAAAAGGTTCACAATGGATTCGGAAAAGGTTCAGTGGGGAAACGTATAAATTATAGATGGTTTCTTTTTTTATGCCGTGAAAGACTGACCGCAGCCGCAGGAGCCGGTTGCGTTTGGATTTTCAATCGCAAAGCCCTGCCCGTTAAGACCATCCTTAAAATCTAGGACCGCTCCGTCAAGATAGTTATAGCTGATCTCATCAATGGCTACCTTTATGCCATCGGATTCTATAAGATTGTCTCCTTCTTCGGTCTCGTCATCAAATCCCATCTCGTAGGAAAATCCGGAACATCCGCCAGGTATTATTCTCACTCGAAGAAACGCGTTTTCAATGTCGTCTTCTGCAAGCAGTCTTTTTATTTCATTTACGGCTTTGGGAGTTACGGAAAACATATTTCCTCTGCCTCCTCGCAATGCGAATTTTTTACCACTCCGAGTAACAAATTACATTTGCCAAGAGCAATTGTCAAAGCGGAGTCGAAAAGCGGATCATTTGCAACAGCACATGGCTGCTTCCGTTTGCCCGGCTGTACAGGTTTGCTGTATAGTTTTCCGCGTGAGCAGAACAGCCTACCTTATAATCGATTCAAGCGAACGCAATTCTGATCTTTACTACAGAACCGGGTTCTTCGTTCCGGACCCCGTTATTTTTTTCGAGCACGACGGAGAAGGGACCCTTGTTCTCAGCGACCTTGAGCTTGAGCGGGGGGAGAAAGAAGCCAGAGTGGAGAGGGTTGTTTCCCTGCGGGAGTATGTTGACAGTGTTGGTCGTGGCGGAAAAAAAAGACCTGGGATGGCTGAGGTCGCCGTAGCTATTCTCAGGGAAAGGGGAATAAAAAGTCTGATCGTCCAGAAAAGCTTTCCGGTTTTCTACGCCGATGCGCTCCGGGAGGCGGGTTTTTTCGTCAGGATAACGAAAAAAGATTTTCTTTTCCCTGGACGCCTTAAAAAATCTCCCGAGGAAATTCTCTTTATAAAAAAAGCTCTTTTCGCCACAGCGGAAGCGATGAGGCTTGCAGTTTCGCTTATCTCCTCTTGCGTTGAGAAGAACTCCTTGCTCTATCATAAAGGTAAACCGCTTACTTCTGAGACCGTGCGTTCCGTGATTGATTCCCATCTTGCCTCCCGGGGGTATCTGGCTTCAAACACCATAGTGGCGGGAGGGGTTCAGGGCTCCATGCCCCATGAGACGGGATCGGGTTCTCTCATGGCGGGGTGGCCGGTGGTAATCGATATTTTCCCAAGATCGCAGGAGAATGGTTATTTCGGCGACATGACAAGAACTGTTGTTAAAGGGGAGCCTTCTGCGGAACTTTCAAGAATGTACAATACGGTTCTGCGCGGCCAGAAAATCGCTTTTTCCATGATAAAGGACGGAGTCAGGTCAAGAGATGTGCACGGCGCGGTAATGGATTTTTTTACAGAATGCGGGTTTGAAACCACGGCTTCTGTTTCGCAAAAACCACAGGGCTTTATTCATTCCACAGGACATGGTCTCGGGCTTGATATACATGAACCGCCGCGGATCGGTCCCGGAAAGGAAATTCTGAGAGAAGGGATGGTCGTGACGGTAGAACCCGGTCTTTATTACGAGCACTTGGGGGGAGTAAGGATAGAGGATGTGGTGGTGGTAACGCGGGATGGGAATGAGAATCTGACGAGATGTTCAAAAAGGTTCCGGGTCTAGCCCACATTTCTCACAGATAAAGAAGTTGCTATCCCCAATATTTGACATTGCTTGTTCGATATTGAAAAGTAATTTGCGGTTGTTTTGAACTGCATCAAAAAGACTGAAGTTATCTGCAAAACACGGGTTAAGAAGAATAGTTTCAATTCCTCTTATTGAGCTTAATCTCAACTCCAGTGATTCAAATTGAATACATTATTTAGAAAACCAAATTATGCGCCTCGTTTATGCATGTCGATTTACCCTTAATACAGCCGATGGTCTTGAACAAGTTGTCTCGTCCTACCGCAAATGGATTGTTGATAACTACCTCAAGAGGCTAGGTATTGTAGTTAAGTTTGAATTAATCCAAAACGGCAAATCCCCTGATCTTCCCGAGCATCATTCTCTGTCGCATAAAGTCTACGAGATGGAGACCGACAAGGTGGTGTGTATTTCTTGGTCTTCCCCAGATGATAAAAATCACTCACTTCTCTGGTCAAACGATATACGTGTGGGCCAATTCAAAGAAGAATGTAGCGTGGAACACCGTATTTCGATTGAGTACGTTGACTACACTGTTGCACCTCCTAAAGAGTTATATTCAAAAGTTGGATCACCCCGTGTGGTAAGAGACATCTGTGAAAAAAACACGGTCCATGTTGGGGAGATGGGAGAAATAAAATTTAAGGCCAAACCTTACAACTTACCACGCACAAAACTCCAAAGACTTCTCGATTTTCTTTCTTCCCCTGTTCGTAAACTGCCCGTCGTTTTGCTCTCACCTTATTCTCAGGGAGAACCAAACCGAATTGATGCTAACTGTCTTGCTCGGGACCTTGCTGGTGTTGCAGTTGTAGTTTGCATTAAGAATACAAAAATCACTTGGGATTTATCCGATGAATTGGGTAGACATCTATCTTGCTTCAATGGTGCAGCTCGAATCTACTGGCCGGGGTTTTCCAAGGATGCTGACCCGCGTAGCCATCAGTTCTTTATTGGAACACGGATTGAAGATGGACCAGACACAGCATTACGGGATATTGAGAGAATAATATTCACTGTCGCGGCATTCCGCTTCGTGCCTGATAACAGAATCAGTGACTTGGTATGCAAGGTGGAAGCCGTCGAACGACAGAAATTACTAAATGAAAAGAAAGAGACAGGAAGTGATTTTTACGAAGAATATGAACGTGATTTGAGTAAACTCTACACTGCTAATGAAAGAATCAAAGAACTGGAAGCTGAGAACGCCAACCTTAAAGCCAATCAACAAGTTTTAATGTTTGAGCCTATTGTGCCTAATGAAACTGAAGATGATATTCCTTCATTTAAAAATGTTGCCGAAGCCGTTAAAGCGGCAGAGACAAGGTTTGATAACATTGAATTGCTTGGACCGGCTCATAAAGCGGCCAAAAAAAGCCCGTTCAAGAGACCTGCAGAAATATATTCTTTACTATCCAGTCTGAATGAATTTGTTAATGATGTATGGAGGGAAGGCAAAGAGGGTAGTCTGAGAGAATATCTTAGCGAACAAGGTTGGGGCAAACGTATCAGTGATGATATTTCGCAAAGTGCTCGGGGGAAATATAGATCAGATTATGAGTTCACATATAAGGGAGACAAAAAGCTCTTTGAACGTCACATTACTATAGGTGCTGGTGACCCGAACTTCTGTGCTTCAATTCATTACATCCTTGAAAAAGATGAAGAGAAAATCGTCATCGCGCATATAGGCAAACACCTAAAAAATACGAAAACCTGATAAGTGCGAGTGTTCAACATCTCAATGCGGAATAGCTAAATGATTGATGTTACACTGTGTACTCATGAGGTCGTTGTCTCCTCGTATTCTAAGTGATTGTAATGATTTATATTATACAGCAGCTTTTTCTATACACTCCTGTGAGAAATCCAGGCTAGATTGCCGAGTCAGCCATGAAAGAGAAAAAAACTTTTGAGGATATAGTTTCGCTTTCAAGACGTCTTCGTGCTCCAGGAGGCTGTCCATGGGACAGAAAGCAGACGCTGCAATCGCTTCGGTCTTACGTTCTTGAAGAGGCCTACGAGGTAATACAGGCGATAGAGACTGGGGACACGGACGAACTTATCGAAGAGCT
>RKRQ01000089.1 GCA_007571325.1 Candidatus Dadabacteria bacterium | reverse complement strand
CGGCGGTTCCTTGTCGTCCGGCGGTTCCTTGTCGTCCGGCGGTTCCTTGTCGTCCGGCGGTTCCTTGTCGTCCGGCGGTTCCTTGTCGTCCGGCGGTTCGATAATTAATGGACATGGAGAATTGTTAGGAGTGCCAGCTAAACAAATGATTCCGTCGTTCGTGACAAGACCTATCTCCATATCGTTCTCGTCATATAGCACAGGCTCCACGTCAGGGTTTGGATCGGAACCCGGGGGTTCTGTGCTGAAATGTCCTCCTTTGACTTCTTGTTCTTCCGAGTTCACCAGCAGTACGTCCTTTTCGTCAAGCGCAGGATTTGCTCCTTCACTTAGATATAACCTGGAGTTCTGACTCATGAAGCTTACTTTACTGGCCGTTATACGCCCGTAGTCATCCGGCTCTTCACCTGACTCAAAAATCAACCGAGACGGGTCGTGAATCATCAAAACTCCGTCTGCACCGAGATCAAGATGGCCGTTCAAACGCAGATCGCCGTTCTCAAGCGACATAATCCCGCTCTCTACGCTTAGAGAGTGTAGCCTCGCCACTCCCGAACCAATCTTGGAGATATGCTCAAGGTCGATCATCATGCCGCCTTCATGGGCAAACTCCACGGTTCCCTGGTTTGGGTCTGTGTAGAATACGAGGCTGTCATTTCCTTCAGAGAAATTCACATCTCCACGGATCGTGGTTTTACCCCCACCCTCGACCCTCAACAAGTCGTCGCTGTTGCCCGAAAAGCTGATTGCAGTTCCGAAACTGCCGTCTGCGATGTCGTGTTCAATAAGGGTGTTGCTAAGTGTCAGGGTTTTGTTGGCGCTTGAGGACATGAAATGGATCGGGTAGGCGTCACTGGCATGGGTAACGACATTGCCGCCAGACATGTGAATGGATATATCGGCTGTGGTTCCACTGTGATTTGCGAGAATACCATGAGCGCCCGCCCCTAACGTCTCAATGGAGCCGTTGAAGTTGATCGTGAGATCACCGTTTCCGGTGTGATTTCCATAGATACCGTGGGCGGAGTCTCCCGTTGTCTGGATTTCTCCTTTACCACCGCGCAGGCTGATCGTGAGATCACCGTTTCCGGTGTAGTTTCCATAGATGCCCTCGGCGTAGTCCCCTTGGGTGTGGATGGAGCCATCTCCCATAAGTTCGATCGAGACATCGCCGGTTGCGGTAGAGCTGATTCCCCTGATGCCGGTGGCGTAGTCGCCCTTGGTCAAAATACCTCCGCCGGCCATCTTTATATCGATTACATTATCGGAAGAATTGGCAGCGGATCCTGTATGGTTTCCATAGATGCCGTAGGAGCGTACCTCTTCGGTCAGAATGCTGCCGCCGGTCATATCGATGTCGATATTGCCGCTTCCGGTGAATTGGCGGCCATAAATGCCGTGGGATTCTGTACCTTCGGTCAGAATGTCTCCGCCGGTCATATCGATATCGATGTCAATGTTGCCGTTTCCGGTTCGGTAGCCATAAATACCGTGAGAGTCGTTACCTTTGGTCAGAATGTCGCAGTCTGCGGTATTATTACTGCTGCAGTCTCCGGTATTGGCGCTCTCGACAAACATGTCAATGTTGATTTTACCGCTACCGGCTCCGGTTCGGTAGCCATAGATGCCGTGGGCGGAGTCTCCGATCGTCTGGATTTTTCCTTCGCCGCGCAGGCTGATAGTCAGGTCGCCACCGCCTGTGTGTTTTCCATAGATGCCGTGGGCGGAGTCTCCGGTCACCGTCCCGTCTTGTTTGGTTACGCCCGTCCGGATTAAAACGCCGAATACATCAATGGTGATATCATCATCTCCGGTGTGGTTTGCATAGATACCGTAGGAATCGTTTCCCTCCGTCTGTATTTTACTGGTCTCGGTATCGTCGGTGTCCTTCAAATTGATGGCGACATCACCGGTTCCGGTGTGGTTTGCATAGATACCGTAGGCTTCTGACCCTTCAGTCCGTATGTATCCGTCATCCTTCAGATTGATAGTGATATCGCCGGTTCCGGTGTGGTTTCCGTGGATGCCGAGAGCTTCTGATTTTTTCGTCTGGATATACCCCGACATATCGATATTGATGTCCCCTGTCCATATCTGATCTGCAAAAATACCGTGGGCGAGCTTTTTCTCTGTCACGATTTCTCCCCAGGACATTTTTATATTGAAGTCGCCATTCACCGTGTTGGAAGTACTCTTCCGGGCATGGATACCATGGGCTCTACCTTCAGATCCAGTTCGGTTTCCCTCGACATGGATTTTTCCTCCCAACATATTAATTTTCAAGCCACTGCTACTAAAGCCACTGCTACTATTGTAACTAAGGAGCCCCGAGACCCCGGAAGCATCCACTGACTCTATTTTCGCTGTACCCGATATCGTTATGTCTAAAGTTCCTCTCCCTTCCTGATTTGCCAAGATGCCATGTCCATAGAGATTTTTGATGCTTCCTCCAGACATAGTGATTGTTAAATCACCTGTAGTACTGGGTTCCATCTGCGCAAAAACGCCTTGTGTTATACTAGATACCGGTTCTGGAGTGCTGTCATCATCATTATTGCCTCGATCACCTGCAATGATTGTGACGCCGGACAGGTTTAGATTTATATCGCCGCTTGCACCCGTATGGCTTAAGTATATACCTTCCCCACTAGACATAATGGTCCCGCCCGTTGCGTTCAGGGTCAGGTCGGCTTTAGTCCTTTGCCTGACATATATACCCATCTCCTCGTCCTCAAAAATATGGAAGTCATCCTTGGTTCTTGCATCGATATTTGCAGACGAATTGATGGTTATGTCCCCGACATAAGTATTCCTCAAAATCCTGACAGCAGCGGCATCCTCACATTCACCGAAATCATAAGGGTCATCGCACTTACTTCCGTGAAGGTCGTTCTCCATAACTGAGTCGAGAATTTTAGTCCAACCGTTAACAGAATCGTACTCAGTGACGAATTTGATATCGATTTCATCATCTAAGTCGAACGTGAAATTTTTGTTAGAAGTGCTGGAAGCAGTTATATCGTACCAGATGCCCCCGTCGCCCGACGTGCTGTATGTGGAGGTGTCGCAGGTGATGGTGCCGCTGGCAGATGGCAGGGAGCCACACTCGTTGTTTTGAACCGGAGTGGCAAAGGTGCTATGGTTATATATAAGGAAAGTTAAAATAAAACCGGCTAAGACAATGCCTGTAAGGTAGTTTAGCCTACAATACAAGTAGTACATAGTGGAATAGAGAGATAATCCCATTTTTTCCTCCTTTTCCTAAACTTTCTCATAATGGGGGGGGGTAAAAAAACCTAATCACTTCGCAACTTAAAACGATAGAAGACAAAAACCTTATGAACACAAAGTGTAACGCTAAACAAATGGAGTTTTCATATTTGATAAAAAAGCTTTACGACATTGCCGATTTAACTTACCTTGAAAACCAGCATTTGCAAGTTTTTTTGCATATAGTCGGTCAAAGTCCGTTTCAAAACCACACAACTCTCAAGATTCCGTGCCTGCGAGGGATTTTCTACAAGACTTGACCCCTTCCATCGTGCTAGAGAAAGTTATCTCTAATACCCACAAGCTATCTTCTGACTTGGGAATATCCCTGTTTGGTGAAGTAGACACATAATGCCAATGACAAAGTTTGCTGGCTGTCGATTGGCACTTGCCGCTTTATATGAATGAGCCATACCGACTGCCGGTGCGTAACTACATGGGTGTATTGCGCATCATTAAACGCGTTCGTAAAGAGTTGAAGCTTGATTATGTCATCAGAGGCATTGGCCTCAATTTTCACCTAAACTATTTGAAGAAGACTGGATTTCTCACAGGAGACATGGAAAAGCTATTTGTACTTATAATATAATTATTTCAGCTAGTTAGAATATAATCAGAGAACAACCTTATCAATATACAGTATAACATCAATTAGAATTTCTATCCTGCTTAAACATGAACAATATGACGTAAAGACTCTTTACAAGGAGCCGTATTGTGCCAAGGAGAGATGGAAAACAAGGATTGAAGTTCAGCAACTGCAGCTGTTCTCAGACCGTACTCCTACACAGTATATGGTTTAAAACCAGTTGAGAATATACTTCTCCGCCTTTGGTTACATACTGATTGAGTGTCTGAGGGAAGTACGTCTTGAGTCAATTTTAAGACCTGACCCTTATATTTGATTTTTGAAGGCGTCTGAGAGAACCCACTACATGGCTCAGTGCGACACCATAGATATCATAAAAAAAATTTTGACGTCTTACCCTAAAAATTCTCGCTTACCTTGCTTAATAGAAATTCAGGGCGGAGGTTTTTTACGTTTTAGAAATTTTTTGTCTATAATTTCCTCCTGTAATGGAAACAAGTCCCATAGAAGACAGAAAGCTGTTTGAAAAACTTGAGGAGCTTGAGCGGAAGTTCATTGAACTTGAAAAAAAGCTCGGTGCCCCTGACATCTCCGCACAACAAAGAATCAGGTGTTCTAAGGAACGTTCTGAACTTGAGGACGTGGTTTCTGTCTACGCTAGGCTGAAAGAAGTTGTTGATATATCTAATCAAAGCCGTGAATTACTTGATGACAGGGAACTTGCCCCTCTTGCACGCGAAGAACTCAATGAGCTTTCTAAAGAGAGAAGTGAG
The DNA here is from genome assembly GCA_007571325.1 of Candidatus Dadabacteria bacterium. GTDB lineage: Bacteria > Desulfobacterota_D > UBA1144 > Nemesobacterales > Nemesobacteraceae > Nemesobacter. The sequence continues at coordinate 46,717 of RKRQ01000089.1, read as the reverse complement.
CTAGAAGAGAGACTCAGAAAACTTCTTTTGCCTAAAGATCCAAATATCGGCAAAAACGTTTTTCTTGAGATCAGAGCCGGAGCCGGAGGAGGAGAGGCGGCGCTTTTCGCGGCTGACCTTCTCAGAATGTACTCAAGGTATTGTGAAAATCGCCGCTGGAAGGTCGATACCATAACAATAAACGAGACAGGAATTGGAGGAATAAAAGAACTTGTTGTGAAGATTGAAGGGCGAGATGTTTACGGTAAGCTCAGATATGAAAGCGGGGTTCACAGAGTACAGCGAATACCATCTACAGAGGCTGGCGGGAGGATACATACGTCCACGGCGACTGTCGCCGTGCTGCCCGAAGCTGACGAGGTTGACGTGGAAATAGATGATAAGGAGATAAAAGTGGATACTTTCAGATCCTCCGGTCCCGGGGGTCAGCATGTAAACAAAACAGATTCAGCTATAAGGATAACGCATCTTCCCACAGGAATAGTTGTACAATGTCAGGATGATCGCTCACAGCAGAAAAACAGAGTTCATGCCATGAGCATGCTACGCGCTAAACTTTATGAGTTGGAGGAGAGCAAACGGGTGCGCGAAATTTCCCGCACAAGAAAAACCCAAGTTGGAAGTGGTGACAGAAGCGAGAAGATAAGAACTTATAACTTTCCCCAAGGAAGGATAACAGATCACAGAATAGGCCTGACTCTCCATAAGGTTGAGGAGGTGCTCAGAGGAGACCTTGATCCTCTGCTTGAGCCACTCACTTCCCATTTTCAGGCCGAAAGTCTGAAAAATCTTTCGGAGAACTGACAGTTTTTCTCAACTTGTATTTGCCAAGCCACGCAAATAGAATATACCTTCAATGAAGGTCATATATCTGATTTCGCTCTTTTACCTGCTTTCTTCCCTTTCCTATGGAACGTACCTCTGGTCTCAGAAAAGAAGAATCTCCCGGGTCGGGGTCTATTTTGCTATTGCGGGAGTGCTTATCCATACCTCACTTCTGATCGTTTTTCTCATCCGCGGGGATACGCTAGCTGGAAGCATGTCTAGGTCCCTTTTTATTTTTTCGTGGTTAATAGCTCTTGTCTTTTTAGTCTCACAGCTAAAATTCAAGACCCCGGTGCTTGGTGCGTTCGTGCTTCCTGTTGCTTTTCTTGGAACCTTTCCCTACCTGATCATTCCGAATGGCATGATTACCCAAGACCCGACTCTTGCCAACCCCTGGATACTCACGCATATACTTTCCATTTTTCTTGGAGAAGCATTTTTCGCTATATCGTTTCTCACAGGTGCAATCTACATATTTCAGGAAAACCAGCTAAAGTCGAAAAAAATCGGAAACCATCTGAAAAAATTTCCTTCCCTTACAACTCTTGATAAAATAAATCACCTGAGCCTTCTCCTTGGGTTTCCACTTCTTACCATCAGTTTGGTAATCGGTTTTATGCTGGCAAGGGAAATATGGAGCGAGGTATGGACGTGGGGGGCAAAGGAAACATGGTCGACTGTTACGTGGCTTCTTTACGCCTTTTTGATAAATGGACGCCTTTCGCTTGGGTGGAAAGGTAGGAAGGCTGCACTAGGGGCTGTGATTGGATTCTGTATTGTGGTGATAACGTTTGTTGTGGGGTATATTTCCCCGGGACAGCACAAATTTGAATGATGCAAAACAAATGTTCTGCGGCGGAGGTTTACAAAGATGCAGAAATGAAGTTACAATGTAGGGTTGTAATTATACCGACGGACTGTTCTAAGGAGGATTGCTATGGCTGTAGCTAGAGTGACGGAAGTGATAGGATCATCCGAGAAATCATGGGATGATGCTGTACAAGAGGCTCTTGATAGGGCGAACAAGACAATAAGAGGCCTTACCGGAGTCGAGATAACGAAAATGAATGCCCATATAGAAAATGGGAAGGTCACCGAGTACCGTTCCCATGTCAGAATCACTTTCATTCTGGAGGATTAGCATTTTTTCCAGAATATTTTCCCAAAACTGAAAATAAAGTGATGAACTGTTTTGTTAAATCACACGGGTTGGGAAATGATTATATTGTCTTAGACAGTACTGAAATAGACTTTAATCTCGACAAGGCTGCCATAGAACTTTTATGCCATAGAAATTATGGTATAGGTTCGGACGGTATACTGCTTCTTGTCCCCTCCGCCAAGGCGGATTTCGGACTTAGGATTCTCAATCCTGACGGAAGTGAAGCGGAGAAGAGCGGAAACGGGCTCAGGATTTTCGCCAAGTACCTTTATGAAAGAAAACATGCCTCTAGTAAAGCTTTTTCCATAGACACTCCAGGTGGTTTTGTTAAAGCCGAAGTTGAGGAAAGAGAAGGAAAAGTCCACCATGTCACTGTGGAAATGGGAACGGCAACTTTCAGGGCGGATGAAATCCCTGTAGACATAAACAAAGAAGAAGTTGTGTCTCAGCGTCTTGTACTCAGGGCAGGGGAATTTGATTTTACGGCCGTTTCAGTGGGCAATCCGCACTGTATTATTTTCTGTGATGAACTTAGAGAAGATATTATAAGAAAACTTGGACCCGAAATAGAAAATCACCCCTTCTTTCCGAACAGAACGAATGTTCAGTTTGCTCAGGTGGTCTCGCGCGACAGCGTTCGTATTCTGATCTGGGAAAGAGGAGCGGGTTACACTCTTGCCTCCGGCAGCAGTTCATGTGCCGTCGCAGCCGCATGCGTAAAATCAGGTCTTACTGAACGACAGCTCAGAGTTTTGATGCCCGGTGGGCATCTTGATATAAACATTGCGGAAGACTGGTCAATAACAATGCGTGGCGAGGTAGAAGAGGTTTTTTCGGGAGTATTAAGCGACAGTCTGCTTTCCAAGCTTAAAAATCCCTCCGCGATGAATTTTTAGACCGGCTGGTTCCCTATTTTCAATGGAAAAACTGCTTTTAACGGCTGACTTTGTTGTTCCGATAAGTTCCCAGCCAATTAGAAACGGAGCGGTGGTTATAGACCGAGGCCGTATCGTTGATATAGGGGAATCAGGAAATATCGAGCCATCCTATCCCGGTTTTCAGAAAGTGGAAAAGCCAAACTCGATAATACTCCCCGGTTTTATAAATGCTCACACCCACCTTGAACTAAGCTGGACGAAGGGAAAGATCAAGGGTTTTAAGAATTTTACCGGATGGCTTGAGCGCTTAATCGTTCTTAAGTCCGGTGGAATAGATCAGGACTTTGTGAAGGATTCAATGAGAGTTGGTCTTCGTGATGTCATAGAAAGCGGGGTCACAACTGTAGGGGAGATATCATCTTTGGATTTTTGTGGAAGGGAAATACTCAGAAACTCGGGAGCAAGAGTAATCGCGTTTCTTGAACTTTTTGACCGCATTTTACCGAAACTTCCCTCAATTGAGTTTAAAAATGAATATCTTTACGAGGAAAGGCCTTTTCCTCATGCGCCTTATTCCTGCGGACCGGAACTTTTGGATGCTGTTTTCGCTTGTGCGTGCGAGAATTCGGTTGCATCGGGAATTCATCTAGGTGAAAGTCCTGAAGAAGTCGATTTTTTAAAAAAACTTCCCAATGAATTTGAGCGCAAAGTCTTTCCATTGATAGGAAAAAAAACTTTTGAAAGGCCGGTTGCTGATACTCCGACGCGATACATAGAAAAGTATCTTCGCGGAAAGGATGTAAAACTGTCCGCGGTTCACATGGTCCAGGTAACTGAAGAAGACATGGAGATAGCCCGACGCGTTGATTTAGGAATTATTCTTTGCCCCAGGAGCAATGTTTTTTTGAAAGTGGGGAAACCAAACTTGCGTCTTATTCTTGATCATGGCAGGGTAGGACTTGGAACCGATGGACTTTCAAGCAATACGGACCTTGATTTCTTTGAGGAGATTAGATCTCTGTATTATATGATGGTTAAACAGGGAATAGGACAGAGTAGTGCCAGCTTGGCGGTATATGCTGCAACTCTTGGTGGAGCCAGAGCCCTTTTTATTGAAGAAAATACGGGAAGTCTCGAGATTGGAAAAAGTGCTGATATCATATGCATTAATTATCAGAACAAGATTGATCCCGATCCTTATCTCTGCATAGTATCTTCAAAGCGGGAGAATCTTCAGTTCTCCATGGCAGGGGGAAATTTTATCTACCGCAAAGACTCCTGCGCTTGCCACAAGCATTAGTTTTTCATTATCTAGGATGACTCAAGGGAAACCCGGAAAGTTTTTTGTCTATGGAACCCTGCGAAAAGGCGAACGGAGAAGCAAGCACCTCGAACAATGCAAATTGCTTAGGATGATGAGAGTTCCCGGAACTCTATACAGTACTCCTTTTAGCTATCCGGCAGCTATGTTTGATGAAGCTTCCCCACTAGCGGTTCAGGGAGAGCTTTATGAACTTCCCAAGGACTCAGAAGTTTTTATGAGGCGCATTGACTTTCTTGAGTCTGTAGATGAAAAGCTTTTTTCAAGAACTACTATCTGTTGCGAAGAAGAGTTTTTCTACGCCTATGAGCCTGGATTTGAACTTAGAAAGCGTATAGGAGATTTAGACATAATAAGAAACGGCAACTGGTTTTCAGATTTCAGTCTATCTGATACGGACCCTTTTTCTTTTGCCGTTGCTTTTGAGAATATCCAAAAACAGTATTACAGGATGAAACCCTATGGCGGCTGCGAAGAAAACATTTTTCTTGAAGGCACTGTCCCTGTTCTGGTTACTTGTCCACATTCGACCGCTCATAGGAGAATGGGGAAGCTCAAGCGTCATGAGTTTTATACTGCCGCTCTCGGGGCAGTTCTGCATATAGTTCTTGGCTGTCACTGTCTCTATTCAAACAGAGAACAGGAGAAAGACCCGAATTACTATGACGACTGTAGTTTTAAAAATAAACTTGGGGAAATTCTTTCCGAGAGGAAGGTAGATCTTATCCTCGACATACACGGTACCGGAAACGAGAGACCTCAGGATCTATTTCCGGGTGTGGGAAAGGGGAGGGAATTTCTTTTATCGGCTTTCGATATTCTTGATAAATTCTATCTTACCACAGAAGAACATGGAATCTTGGCTGGAGGCACTGATATATTCCCCGCCGCAAAACAGATGACTGTGGCAAAATTCGCCGCGAACCGGTTTTCGGTTCCTGCAATCCAGATTGAAATAAGCGACAGACTAAGAATGCCGTGGAGACGGGAAGAAGAGTTTCGTCGTCTCATAAATTTTCTGCTGGGATTTGTTGACAAAATTATATAGAGGAGAATCAGTCGCAAAGAATATCAAGCCTAGGCTTTTCTAAAATCATTCCTTTTCTTTGAGCTTTTTCGAAAAGATGTTCAAGTGCTCCAATTCCGCTTTCACCCAAATCTCTAGTCCATTCATTCACGTACATTAAGACGAATTTTTCTCCCGTATCTTCGCTCATCCCCCTTCCAAAGCGCATTGCGTAATCAAGAGCTTCTACCTTGTTTGAAAGAGCATATTCTATACTTTCTTTGTGTACCCGTAGAGTTTCAGTGTCAAGCCCTTGAGGTATGTCTCTTCTTATGACGTTAAGCCCAAGCGGCATCGGAAGGTCGGTTTCCTGTGCCCATATCATTCCGAGATCAAGCAGAAGTTCGAGATCAAGCTCCTCATAAGTAAGCTGCCCTTCATGTATCAGAAGACCCGCATCCACTTCTCCAGAAAGCACTTTGTCCATTATCTCGTCAAAAGATGCTTCCACCGGGATGAAATCATCCGCATAGAGGTTCAGAAGAAGATAGGCAGTGGTGAGTTTTCCAGGTACAGCTACGGTTTTTCCTCTAAGATTAGAAATTTTTTCCTTGGCAACTACTATGGGTCCGTAACCTTTTCCCATGCTGGCTCCGCAGGAGAGAATCCGATAGTTGTCCTGTACGCTCAAGTACCCGTGGGCAGAAATTGCCGTGACTTCAAGTTCTGCTTTTAGGGCTCTTCTATTAAGGGATTGTATGTCTTCGATCACGTGCTCAAAGGCAATTTGTTCTGAATTTACCTTGCCGCTCGCTATTGCGTAGAACATAAATGCGTCATCCGCGTCAGGACTGTGCCCCAGCTTCATAATCAGTTTTTCCATTTTTATCTCCTTCTTAATTTCATCTACGACGTGTATGAGTAAAAGTCGATTTCATATTTGCTCTTTATTTCGTTGAGTTCAAAAAGAAGATCGCGATATTTCGTGAGTCCGTTAATCTTAGATATGTCAAAGTCGTATTTGATTCTTTTTTGGAGGTAGGTCAGGCATTGTTCTCTGCTGAGTCCGAGTTTTTCAGATTCTATATCTGCTATTTCTGGGGCGAGTACCACGCCTTGTTCTCTTATTGAAAGAAGACATCTGCAGCCTTCAGCAGTTACATAGTCTCCCTTTTTAATAGCCATTACGGCATATACAAAAGGAAGAGCCGTTTCCTTTGTCCATAGTTCCCCGAGGTCGTAGGTGAAAGGAGCTTTGTCAGCAAGAAGATGACGGGCCTGAAGACCGGCGTTTCCTATAAGCATTCCGGCATCAACCCCTTTGAGGAAACCGTTTCCGGGTTCTCTTTTTACGTATTCGGGTTTAAGACCCAAGAAGAGCTCCATAACTATTCTCAGCAATGCAGTCGAACTCCTAGACCTACTGTCAACCGACACGCTCTTTATTTCTTTTATTTTTGTGTGCGCATTGAGTATTACGCTGTCGACTTTTCCGAAGGAGGATATGGAAATACCCGGCAGGATGGAGTAATCTTCGGTTTTTAGAAATTCAATTGAGGGAATGGGCGCGACGTCTATTACTCCTTTAGACAGGTTTTCAGAAAGAAGAAAAGGGTCAAAATACATTATATTGAAGCTGTGCTTCACTATCCCTTTCTCCAGAGGGTAAATGAGCGGTCGCATGTTAAGGAAAGGCGCCGCACCGAGATTTATCAACGGCCTGTCCCCCTTTTTTTGTTCATGCTTCTATATCCTGCATCTCCTAGTTGTTTGTCCATCTGGTCGGAAGAAATATTTTTTGGTAAAGCGATAGAGCGTAAAGATCGGACATTCCCGCTATGAAATCACACACGGTTGTTTCCAGTAGTTCATCCTTTCGTACGGGGATTCTATTATAGTTCTGGCGGAAGATTTTCTCGTTTTGGCAGAAATATGAGTAGAGTTCCTTTACGACTTTTTTGGATTTATTGTGAAGTGAAAGCAGTCTCTCGCTTACGTAGACGTTCTCGTAGAGATACCTTCTGAGGTCCAGAAGCGCTTCAAACACTTTATCGCTCATTAGAATTCTCGTTCCGCCTCTTGAGATGGTCTGCTCCACAATGTCGACCACCATTGTGTTTATTCTTTGTGAAGCTGTACCTCCGAGGACCGAGATATATTCTGCGGGAACATCGCTGGCCGATATGATACCCGAGCGGACCGCGTCATCAAGATCGTGATTTGCATAAGCCACAAGGTCTGAGATCTTGACTACTTGGCCTTCAAGTGTAAGTGGTCTGTCTTCTTCAGTTTCTATTCCTTCTTTGCCCCATCTCTTGGAGTGCTTTGCAATTCCGTCTCTGACTTCATGCGTCAAGTTAAGCCCCGCCCCGTCACGTTCAATTACATCTATAATACGTATGCTCTGAAAAACATGTTTGAATCCACCGGGACACACTTCATTCAGTCCTTCTTCGCCGGAGTGGCCGAAAGGAGTGTGACCGAGGTCGTGACCAAGTGCTATGGCTTCGGTCAGATCTTCGTTAAGCATAAGTGCTTTAGATATGGTTCGAGCTATCTGGGAGACCTCTATTACGTGGGTCAACCTAGTGCGGTAGTGATCGTTGGTGGGAGAAATGAATACTTGGGTTTTGTGCTTGAGTCTTCTGAAGGCTTTACAGTGAATTATTCTATCTCGGTCCCTCTGAAAACATGTTCTTATATCGCATTCACGCTCAGGCTTCACTCTTCCCTTGGATTCGCAACTCAGAGCTGCTCTTGGATTGAGCAACTTTTTTTCATTTTCCTCGGTCTGGTTTCGTATAAGCAAGATTTAGTAAACCTCTTTTTACGGCAGTCTTACAAGTACTCCTTTCTCTGACAAAAATTCCTTCGCTTGATTTATTGAATACTTGCCGTAATGAAAAATTGAGGCGCACAATACGGCATCCGCCCGCCCCGTCTCTACGGCTTCGAGCAGGTGTACGAGTTCTCCCGCCCCTCCCGAAGCTATTACAGGAATGCCGACCGTCTCAGATACCGCTTTTGTGAGTTCAAGATCATACCCATCCTCTGTGCCATCCCTGTCCATGCTAGTTAGAAGGATTTCACCCGCTCCGAAATTCTCCATCTTCGCGGCCCAGACGATTGCGTCTATCCCGGTCGGATTGCGTCCACCGTGAGTGAAGACCTCCCAACCCTCGTCCTTTTTTCTCCTTGCATCTATGGCGACCACTATGCACTGGGTTCCAAACCTGTCAGAAGCCCGCTTTACGAAATCTGGATCTGTTATGGCCGCCGTGTTGATTGCAACCTTATCTGCTCCTGCCAGTAGAAGTTCTCTTATGTTTTCCACGGTTTTTAAACCCCCTCCTACCGTTAGAGGTACAAAAACCTCACTCGCAGTCCGCTCAACCACATCTATCATCGTTTTCCTTTTTTCGTGGGAAGCTGTAATATCAAGAAACGTTATTTCATCGGCTCCTTCTTCGCTGTACTTTTTTGCCACTTCAACAGGGTCTCCGGCATCTCGGAGATTAACGAAGCGTACCCCTTTTACCACTCTTCCGTCTTTTACATCAAGACATGGAATTATTCTTTTAGAAATCATTTTATTTCTGGAACCTTTGTATACTGTTTTTAAGATTGATGGAGCCTGTGTAAAGTGATTTTCCCAAGATGGCTCCAAGCAGTTTGTTATCTCCGATGGATTCTATCTCTCTCAAGTCGGCAAGCGATGCGATACCGCCTGAAACAATTACTGGAAGGGGACACAGAGAAAGAAAATTGTTTATGGAGGTAGTATCTATTCCCTCCATGGTTCCATCCCTGTCAACATTTGTATGGATTACAATCGATACCCCTATATCACGCAATACAAACATTGTTTCGGCAATACTTGCGTCTATTGTTTCTTTCCATCCGCGCAGGGCTATTTTTCCTCCCCTTGTATCGATTCCAACAGCTATTTTGCCGGGAAATCTTTTGCAGATATTCTCAAGAAAGGGTCTGTCAGTAAAAGCCGAGGTGCCTATTATCGCTCTCTTGATACCAATTTCCAGGTATTTTTCTACAGTGGCTATATTTCTTATGCCTCCTCCAACCTGAACATTTGAGGAAACGGAACGAACTATTTCTTCTACCGCTTCGAAATTTCTGGGATTCCCTCTGAAAGCTCCATCGAGGTCTACGACATGAATCCACTTGGCTCCGCACCGTTCCCACTTTTTCGCTGTATCGGCCGGGCTCTCTGAAAATACGGTCTCCGTACCTTCTTCTCCTTTTAGAAGCCGTACGCAATTTCCGTCTTTTAAGTCTATTGCGGGAATTATTAACAATTTAAAACCTCATTGAACTTAAAAACAGGGGAATAATACACAAGAGAAGAAGTTATTATAAGTATATTTCAAATAAATACCGATTTAAACTCAGGTAATTATCCAATCGCGTGGTATTTCCAACTGATATACTTAAATGTTAGTCTGGATCGGTCCTCTCTTTTAAAGCCTTGTACGGGGGTTGAATCCGTATCCACGTGTCGCTATATTAGTTGAGTCGTGAATTACTGGCTTGTTAAATCCGAACCATTTAAATATTCGTGGGAAGAATTTCTCCGGGACGGATGGACGTATTGGGATGGGGTTAGAAACTACCAGGCTAGGAATAATCTTAAAAGCATGAAAAAGGGCGATCGGGTTCTTTTTTATCATAGCAACAAGGGGCTTGAAGTAGTGGGGATATCCGAGGTTATAAGGGAGTACTACCAAGACCCCACGACAGAAGACGAGAGATGGGTGGTAGTGGATCTTAAGCCCGTTGAGACGCTTGAGAATAAGGTATCTCTAAAGCAGATAAAAAGCGACGAGAGACTTAAGGATATAGCTCTTATAAGACAGAGCAGACTCTCAGTCATGAAGATCGAAAAAAAGCACTTTGACATGATCGTTGAGCTTGGAAGAAATGCTTCTGAGTTTGTCAAAAACAGATAAAAATCCTTTGCTTCTGTACGCAATTGCGTGGGATATTCGTTTCAGCAGGATGTCTAACGCAATTCTTACTAGAAAACGCGCTTGATTTTTTTCACATCTGATACTTACAGTTATACTACCCAGATACCTGCCTTATATTTCAACGTTTTATGCATACTCAACTCATCATCAACTCACTTTACAACGAGACCAGAATAGCGGTTCTGGAGAAGAGTAAACTGAGCGAACTTTTCATTGAGAGAAAATCAAGCTCTTCCATGGTGGGGAACATCTATAAAGGAAAAGTAGAAAAAATAGTCCCAGGTGTGCAAGCGGCATTTGTAACCATAGGGAGTGACAAGTCAGGGTTTCTCTCTGCGGAGGATGTATATGAAGAGTCACTTGAGCTTTTTCTTGAAGAGGAAGAGACTGCGAAGACCTATAGAAAAAAACACCAGCCAATACAGGATATGTTGCAGCAAGGTCAAGAAGTGATGGTTCAGGTAACAAAGGAACCCACAGGAAACAAAGGACCCAAGCTAACCTCTCACGTCGGGATACCGGGCAAGTATCTTGTTCTTCTCTCTGGGTCAGATTCTGTTAATGTGTCCAGAAAAATAACGGACAAAAAAAGCCGGAAGAGGTTTACCGAATTTATGCAGAAAAAGCCCCAGGACTTGGGTTTTATAGTGAGGACAGCCTGCATGGGTGCGGATGAGAAAGACATCAAGTTTGAGATGAGGTCGCTTGTAAGGAAGTGGAAAAGGATAAAGAAAAAATATGAAGGTTTGAAAAACCCGGGCGTGGTATATGAAGAAGCCGATACCTGTATCAAGGTTGTCAGAGACTTGATGGGAAACGGCCTCAAGAAAATAGTTGTTGACTCTCACAAAGCCCATGGCCGTATCACCAAATACTTTTCTGACAAGATTAAAAGAGACGACTTCAAAGTCGATATATATGACAAAGAGGAACCTATATTCCACAGGTATGGAATCGAGAGCCAGATAGAGAAAATGTACAGAAAAAAGGTCTGGATGAAGTCTGGAGGTTATCTGATCATAGACGAGGCAGAAGGGCTTACTGTAATAGATGTCAACTCCGGAAAACTTGTCGGAGAGGAATTTCATAAAGAAACAATTATGAAAACAAATCAGGAAGCTGCAGTAGAAACTGCAAGGCAGATCAGACTTCGCAACTTAGTAGGCATCATAGTTATCGATTTTATAGATATGCAGTCTGTTAAATCCAGAAGGAAGATAGAATCGCTTTTTACCACCGAGATGAAAAAGGACAAGGCCAGAACGACTATCCAAGAAATATCATCTTTCAGTATAGTCCAGCTTACAAGGCGCAGAGTCAGGGAAAGCGTGCTTTCCGCTCTGACTGAACCTTGCGATGTGTGCGAGGGTAGCGGAAGGATAAAATCTATATATACCACATGTTATGAAATATTGAGGGATATCGATCAGTGGACAAAGCAAAGTGCTGAAAGACCTCTTGTGGTACATGCGAACAAGAATGTTATAGCGAAAGTCAGAGAGATAGAGGGAAGAGCCATAAGAAGAATTCAGAGGGAAAGAGGTGTTAAGATAAAATTCAAATCAGATGAATATCTTCTCGAAAAATTCACCATTTCCCGAGAAGAAGACTTGGATTAGAGAGAAGGAGGTTTCTAGTTGAGTAAGGATGGATTTCTTTATCACGTGGCTATCGCCGTAAAAGATATAAAGAAGGCTGAAGACATTTACTCCAAATTGCTTGGGCTTGAGATTGTTCACAGAGAGGATGTTGTTAACTATGGAGTGAAAACATCAATGCTTTCCCCCAAATCGGGAGAAGGTTCAGCAGTGGAACTTATTGAACCCCTAGACGATAATTCTCCGATTTCGGAATTTATGAAAAAAAGAGGGGAAGGAGTCCATCATATCTGTTTTTTAGTTGAAGATATAGAATCTTCTCTCAAAGCTTTAAAGGATAAAGGAGTCAGGCTTATTGATGAACATCCGAGGCCGGGATCTTATAATTCCAAGGTTGCCTTTATACATCCTAAGTCAATGAATGGAGTGCTAGTGGAGCTTGCAGAGAAGAATAAGGATTGAAAACTGGTCTTTGATCAGGAACTGCTTGGCTTCTTTTCCTTATTGTCTGATTCGTCGTCTTTCAAAGATTTTCTGAATCCGCTTATTCCTTTACCCAGCGATGACCCCAAATCTTCAAACCTGCTCGCACCGAAAACTATAAGCAGTATTGCCAGTATCAGAATTAATTCCCATATGCCGAATTGACCGAACATTATGGTGGAAATGATAACCGAATACTAAAGCTTCTCAAATGTTTTCAGAATAATTTCCATGAAGTTCCGTTTATAGAACAACTCAGATAAGCAGCTACAGTTAAATGTCAAATCAACAAATCCATTTCGCAGGGATGCCGGAGATGATCTGGTTCATTGTTTTGAAATACAGTTTTATTCTGGACGATATTGTTACTGATTGTTCGTGCCGTTAGATTTTTGAGAAATCGGCGATCATGAAAAACAGATTTTTTATTTCATTTAATAAAGCCAGACGGTTGTTTCTGGTCTTGCGATTCTTATCCATGACCATTACTGCGTCAAAAAAGCGGTCTATGGGACCTGCCAGCGTTTTTATGGACTCAAGAGAACTTAGATAATCCCTTTGGCTTGTGGCTTTTTTGGAGCTACTTATTCTTTTTAAAACCTCAGTCTGCGTTCTCGTAAAAGCTCTGTAGAGGTCCTTTTCCTCTTTTTGCTTAAGGAGTTCTTTGTCAAACGGTGAAGAGGGTTTGTTTTTCGCTATGTTAAAAATTCTTTTAAAGCCCGTCGCAAGAACTTCAAAGTCTCTGCTTTTAGCGAATTTGCCTAGAGCGTTTATTCTGTTGTAGGCGTCAAGGGGATTGTCAAATCCGGCTGAGGTAACGGAATCGACGATGTTTCTATCGTATCCGGATTCGACGAGAAAATTTCTGAACCTTTCAGAGAAAAACGCGAGGATATTTTCTTTAAGCTTCTGCTCAGATGATTCGCCATTAAGATTCTTTTGCACGTCTATAGATTCAAGTACGAGTTTAATGTTGTGCTCAAGGATTTTGTAAAGAGAAATGTCGAACTTTTTCTCTATGCAGATCCTTATTATTCCAAGAGTCTGTCTTCTGAGAGCATAGGGGTCAGAAGATCCGGTAGGTATGAGGTTTGCGATAAAACACGAACAGATATTGTCCGTTTTGTCCACAATGCTTAACATTGCTCCGGTCCTAGTTCGGGGAATCTCGCTGGTTCTGGTAAGTGGCATGTATTGTTCTTCAATGGCATTTGCAATAGCCTTCTTCTCACCGGAGGCAAGCGAGTAATACTTTCCCATAACACCCTGGAGTTCAGCGAACTCAAAGACCATCTGGGTTGCCAGATCCGATTTTGAAAGTTCTGCTGCTCTCTCGAGATCGGGATTACCGAACATATAGGTTGCGAGCGTCTTCATGCGCTCAACTTTTTCCCTGTAGCTTCCTATGCCTGATAGAAACACCATGCTTTCAAGATATTCTGTGTAGGAGCTTATTTTCTTCTTGGTATCTTCTGAGAAAAAGAATTCAGCATCGTTTAGTCTTGCCCTTATTACCCTCTCGTTTCCCCTTATAACAACCTTTTTATTTTTAATCGGGGTTCCGCAGACAAAGATGAAGCTGGATAGCAGTTTCCCAGTCTTCTCGGAATAAACGGGAAAATATTTCTGGTGGTTCTTCATGGAGCTTATCAGTACTTCCTCAGGCAGGCGCAGGTATTTTTCCTCGAATTTTCCCACCAAAACGGTCGGATGTTCCACCAAGTTCACTACGGTTTCGAGCAGTTCGGGATCCTCTTTTACGACTCCCCCTATTTTTGCTAACACAGCTTCCATATCCCTTGTTATAATTTCCTTTCTTTTCTCAGGGTCTACTATTACGTTTTTTTTCTCAAGGTCTTTTAGATAGTTCTCCCAGGATATTACTCGGAAAGGTTTTGGGGAAGTGAATCTATGGCCGAAGCTCTGATCAGAACTTTTTATGTTCTCGACATTGAATTTTACAGGTTTACCGTCGTAACGGGCCTGTATCCATCTTATGGGTCTTGCAAAAGTTAGCTTTCCGCTACCCCATCTCATTGATTTTTGGAAAGGAATCGATGAGATCACTTCCGGAAGAATTTCTTTTAGGACAGATGAAGTCTTTTTTCCTTTTATCGTCTTCCGTACACAGAGAAATTCTCCTTTATCCCTTCTCGCTATAACAAGTTTTTCAACATCGACTTCTTGGGATTTCGCAAAACCTAAAGAAGCCTTGGTGGGCTTTCCGTTCTCGTCAAAAGCTATGTATTTTGGCGGGCCGAAGTTTTCTGCTGTGCGGTCTTTCTGCTTTCTCTCAAGTCCACTTACCCTTGCCGATATCCTTCTTGGGGTATAGAAAATTTCCATTTCCCCGAAGTCAATGCCTTTATCACTGAGTTTTCCGCTCAGAGTGTTGCCAAGGTCCTCCCGGGCTTTTTTAAGAAAAAGCGCAGGTATTTCCTCAGTTCCGATTTCCAGAATCAGTTCTTTTTCCATGGGTTGTTTTTAAGAAGAGGGAACCCCAGATTTTCTCTTGTCTGCAGATATAGAGTTGCACATAGGTTTGCAAGCGTCCTTACTCTTGCTATGTATGAGGCCCGTTCTGCTACACCTATAGCCCCTCTTGCATCAAGAAGATTGAAGGTATGCGAACTTTTAAGACAGTATTCGTAGGCGGGAAGAGGAAGTTGCTTTTCTATAAGGGACATACATTCCTGCTCGTACATGTTAAAGAGGTCGCTAAGCATTGCCGGGTCTGATTCCTCAAAGTTATATCTTGAGAATTGGACTTCGCTCTGGTGATGAATCTCCCCGTACGTTATTCCCTTTGTCCATTCAAGGTCGTAAACGCTTTCTACTTCCTGCAGGTACATTGCTATTCTTTCAGTTCCGTAGGTGATTTCCGCAGATATTGGATCAAGATCTATTCCGCCTGCTTGCTGAAAGTAGGTAAACTGCGTTATTTCCATTCCATCAAGCCATACCTCCCATCCAAGCCCCCAGGCTCCAAGCGTCGGAGATTCCCAGTCATCCTCGACAAACCTTATATCGTGCTCGACGGTGTTTATTCCGAATGATTTCAAACTGTCTAGGAACAGTTCCTGAATGTTGTCAGGTGAAGGCTTTATTATAACTTGGAACTGATAGTAGTGCTGAAGTCTATTCGGGTTATCACCGTATCTTCCGTCTGTTGGTCTCCTCGAAGGTTCAACATAGGCTACATGCCATGGTTCAGGACCAAGACACCGAAGGAAAGTGGCCGGATTAAAAGTTCCGGCACCTTTCTCTGTGTCGTACGGTTGTACCACAAGACATCCTTTGGATGACCAGTAATCCTGAAGGGACAGAATTAGCTCTTGATAAGTCATGACCGGCAAAATATTACCATTAAAATAGAAGAATAAAATTATACCAGTTTGCTGCTAAAAACCTGGCCTTAAAATACTTACGACAATCTGCACTGAATGTTCCTTAAAGCACACTGCATATTACATCTGTCCGTAAGGGTCGTACCCTAGCATACTTCTGATTGCTCTCTGAAAGATGATCTTGCGTTTTTTCTCCTTTCCGATTTCTTTTTCCACCTTGGGAAAGAGCCCGAAGTTTATATTCATTGGCTGAAACCCGCTTTTTCTAGGGACCGAGATGTACTCAAGCAGGGAACCTATAGATGTTTCCCTAGGGATGGGGATGTGTTTAAGTCCGAGCGCTTTTCTTGAGGCGTTTATTCCACATATTATTCCTGTTGCGGCAGATTCGACATATCCTTCAACTCCTGTGATCTGGCCTGCGAAAAAAACGGTTGGGCGGCAACTCAAAGAAAGATCTTTTTCAAGCAGTTTGGGGGAATCTATATATGTGTTTCTGTGCATGCTTCCGTATCTTAGAAATTCTGCTCTCTCAAGTGCTGGAATTTTCCTGAAAACAGTTCTTTGCTGTGGGTATCTGAGTTTTGTCTGAAAACCCACCATGTTATACATTGTTTCTTCTTTGTTCTCTGTTCTTAGCTGCAGAACAGCGAATGGAGTTTTGCCGGTTTTTGGGTCAGTAAGGCCTACGGGCTTTAAGGGTCCGAACCGAAGAGTATCCCTTCCTCTTTCGCACATAATCTCAACCGGCATACAGCTTTGAAAATAAAGAGCCTTCTCAAACTCTCTGGTTTCTACTTTTTCTCCTTGAAGTAAGCCATCTACAAGCTGGTAGTACTCATTCTTCGATAGTGGACAGTTAAGATAATCTCCTTCTCCCGAGTCTTCGCGGTCATATCTTGATCCTCTGAAAGTTTTCAAGCGGTTGATTGTGTCTGCGTCAATTATCGGGGAGATGGAGTCGTAGAAGTAGAGATGTTCCGATTTTGTAAGCGAGCAAATCTCAGCGCAGAGCGCATCTGAGGTGAGGGGACCTGTCGCTACTATTGTTATACTCTTTTTAGGTATGTTCGTTACCTCTTCTCTTCTTAAGTCTATAAGATTGTTAGCCTGGATTTTTCGCGTTATGTAATCCGAAAACATATCCCTGTCAACCGCAAGAGCCTTTCCCGCCGGAACCCTTGATGCCTCGGCTGCCTCGATGACGAGAGAGCCAAGATGTTTCATTTCTTCTTTAAGTATTCCGGAGGCATTTTCCGTTGATGCTGATTTCAGAGAATTGCTGCACACAAGCTCTGCAAGTCCTGAGGTTTTGTGCGCGGCGGTTTTTCTGCTCGGTCTCATTTCGTATAGAGTTGCCCGTATGCCGAACTTCGTTATCTGGTTTGCGGCTTCGACTCCGGCTAGTCCCGCGCCTATTACGATTATTGATGATTGTTTTTTGCTCATGAAAAAAACCTCAAAACTGTTTGATTCAGGTCTAGCCTGCTTTCTGGTCTAAAAGGGTTTCTGGATTCTGAAAAACTATATTATCATTGCGAAGCGAAAGAGAATCAAAAATGCAGTTGCCTTAAGTATCTAATGCTCACCATGAATCAGGGTTATTATCGGGAAAACAAATTGTTTTCTTTGGGTATTATATTAATTGTTTAACTGAGCGTGAGACTATGAACTACGGAGCAGTTGTATTTGATCTTGATGGAACCTTGATTGACTCTCTTGAAGATCTTGCTGATGCGGTGAATCAGGCACTTGATATGAACGGGCTTCCAACGCACGCGACCGGATGTTTCAAGTATTTTATAGGAAACGGGGCTAGAACCATGGTGTCAAGAGCCCTTCCAGAGAACAAAAGAAACGACGAAGCGATTGTTGAAAAGTGTCTTGATGATTTCAACATTATTTACAGTCGTGCCTTCAATGTAAAAACCAAACTTTATGAAGGAATACCGGAGCTTCTTGACGAACTTTCCGAAAGAGGTGTGAAAAAGACGATTCTGACCAACAAGCCACATTTGTTTACGGAAAAATATGTAGATGACCTGCTTGCGGACTGGAATTTTGAAGTGGTTATAGGTCATACGGATGAAATTCCAAGAAAACCTGATCCTTGGGGAGCGCTGCGGATATCAAGTGAACTTGGAATTGACTCATCGCAGATGGTTTATCTGGGAGATTCTGGGGTGGATATGCTCACGGCTGTTGGGGCGGGAATGCTTCCGGTGGGAGTTCTCTGGGGGTTTCGAACAAGTGATGAGCTTCGAAAAAACGGAGCGGAGCACCTTATAGAAACTCCTATGGAGCTTCTATCTATCGTTAACTTATAGTCTCCGGCGTGTTGATAGCTATGGATTTTGAAAATGTAAAACTGGGGATTCTCGGAGGCGGACAGCTGGGGAAAATGCTTTGCCTCGTAGCAAGCAACTGGAACCTAAGCACCTACGTGCTCGACCCTTCATCAGATTGTCCCGCGGCCTCCGTGTGCACCAGATTTTCACATGGTGATTTCAGAAATTACGAGGATGTTTACGCCTTCGGAAAAAATGTCGACATTCTGACCATAGAGATTGAGCATGTGAATCTAAAGGCGCTTTTTCGCTTGCAGGAGGAGGGGGTTGTTATAAGACCCGGACCGCACGCGCTTGAAATTATACAGGACAAGGCAAAACAGAAAGAGTTCTACGTATCACAAAAGCTTCCGACTTCCGACTTTTTGGTTTTTCCGGGAAAAGAGGAGATAGCTGCGGCTGTTGAGTCTGGAAAGATAAAAATTCCTTTTGTCCAAAAACTTTCAAAAACGGGTTATGACGGGAGGGGAGTATATATAGTAAGGGGAAAAGAACACTTAGACCATCTTTTAGAGGGAGAATCAGTAATTGAAGATCTTGTTGACGTGGAGAAGGAGATTTCCGTTATAGTTTCACGCAATCCCGCTGGGGAAATAAAATGCTTTCCTCCGGTTGAGATGGTGTTTAACAGTCAAGCGAACATAGTTGAATTTCTTATAAGTCCCTGTGAGCTTGACGATGCTCTATCGGCTCAGGCATGTGAGCTTGCCGAGCAGACCATAAGGTCTTTAGACGTATGCGGAATACTCGCAGTTGAGATGTTTCTTTCGAAAAAAGGCGATATTCTTATAAACGAATCCGCTCCGAGACCACATAACAGCGGACATCACACTATTGATGCCTCCAGCACTTCTCAGTACGAACAGTGTCTTAGATCAATCTTGGATCTTCCCCCGGGTGATACTGAAATAAAAACTCCTTCCGTTATGATTAATATTCTCGGGCAACCGGGTTTTGAAGGTAAAGTAAGATACGAGGGATTGCTGGGATGTATGGGTATTAAAGGAGCGAAGTTTCACATATATGGTAAAGCCAAGACTAAGCCTTACAGAAAGATGGGACATGTTACAGTACTTGACGACGATATTTCAAATGCAATTGACAAGGCAAAGTTCATAATGAATAACCTGAGGGCTATAGCATGAAACAGATTGTGGTAAGTGTTATAATGGGTTCTGACTCCGACCTCTCAGTTATGGTTGGAGCAGTTGAGATTCTAGAACAATTTGGAATAGGTTATGAAGTTACCATAGTTTCTGCCCATAGAACTCCGGAGCGTCTTGTCGATTTTTCAAAAAAAGCTCATAAAAGGGGAATAAAGGTCATAATAGCCGGAGCGGGAGGTGCTGCGCATCTCCCAGGAATGGTGGCTTCGGTTTCGCCCCTTCCTGTCATAGGAGTTCCGATAAAGTCCTCAAATTCTATTGATGGATGGGATTCTATACTTTCCATTCTCCAGATGCCTTCAGGTGTTCCGGTTGCCACAGTTGCTCTTGGTGGGGCAAAAAATGCGGGCATTCTTGCTGTTGAGATTCTTTCTGTTGCCGACCCTAAGCTTTTACGCTCTGTGACTGAGTACAAGAAAAAACTTTCTTCCGAAGTAAAGAAAAAGGCTGTGCGGCTTGAAGAACTTGATGCCTCCGTGTACCTTGAACGAATGAGAACGAAGTAAAAGACTTACTTAAAAGATAAAAAGTCTATCTTGAGGGTCAGTTGACCTGTCTCAGCATCCAGTTCCTTACGTTAACTTGAGAGTTATTAGAACTCTTTTTCTCGTTGTGTAAAACACCTGTTTTTTACTCCATTTGTACCACCTCTTATTGCAGTTTGACTAGTTGTATATAATTCCATTAGGTGTTTTTCAGTTCAAAGAACAGGGAGAATGAAATGAGCTTGTCGGTAACGGACGACTGGGAGTCAGGGAAAATCTATCGTACTGATTCCGGTGATATGGTTCGAAGCAAGCAAGAGAGGTTTATTGCGAATATTCTTACTCAAGAGGGTATTTCTTTTGAGTATGAAAGAGAGCTGCTTAGTCTCGACGGTTTTTCCTGCCGTTATCCAGACTTCACACTCTTTATTAATGGTAAACAGTATTACTGGGAACATTGGGGGATGCTTGATGATTACTCTTACCGACAATACATTGCCAAGAAGATCAGATGGTATAGTGAGAATGGATACTCTGATTACTTGATTCAAACATGGGGAGGGGGTGACAGAGATTTGAAGGGGCAGGTTTTAGTTAATTTGTACAAGTTGAGGGGGCACGGACGTAGAAAAAGAGAATACGACCCTGTTCCCACATCTCACCCTGAAGAAGATAAGAAGATACAGAATATATCGATATTGATTATTATCGTGATCATACTAACATTCAGTGTTTTGTTTAGTTCAAAAGAGGTCCCTACATCTGTTGCTATGTCGGAAACTCCGCCAAGAGCACCGAAAACCATTTCAGGGAAAAAAGAACCAGAAAAAGAATTGTTGCGAGAAGCAAAAGGAGCTGATTTAAGCGCTGAAGAGATTCAAACTGAAGAGACGACAATTGAAAAGAGAGGAGAAACAGAAATATTTTGGATGGGAATCAAGATATTTCAATGAAACCTAAGAGAATAAACTGGTCATAGTATGTTTGGAAAACTTTTCGTGGTTTCTACCCCGATAGGAAATCTGGAAGATATAACTTTACGAGCTCTCAATGTTCTCAGAAATTGTGATGTTATAGCATGCGAGGATACGAGAATCACAAAAAAGCTTCTTACCCGCTATGGAATTGATACCGCAATTACAAGTTATCATGAACATAATGAGGTTGAGAAGTCACAAAAATTGCTTCAAGTAATTAAAGATGGAAAAGATGTGGCGCTTGTTTCTGATGCTGGGACTCCTTCAGTTTCCGACCCGGGGTGGAGGCTTATAAATCTCTCAATAGAAAATGATATAAAAACAATTCCGGTACCGGGCCCTTCAGCTGTTCTCTCAGCACTTACTGTTTCGGGACTTCCTACAGACAGTTTCCTCTTTCTCGGGTTCTTTCCGAAGACCGTTGTCAAAAAAAAAGAACTTCTAAAAAATATAAAGGACTATCCATATACTTTGGTTTTCTACGATTCTGTGAGAAGACTCTCGGAAACATTGAATATTCTGCTAGAAACGCTTGGGGAAAGGAATATATGCGTTGCAAGAGAGATGACAAAACTCTATGAAGAGATGGTTCGGGGACCAGTTTCGCAAGTCATTTCCGCTTTTTCGGAGAGAGACTCAATTAAAGGAGAAGTAACGGTAGTTATAGAGGGCGACAGGGGAGGGAGAGAGGAGACTTCATCAGAAGAACTGCGGAAGAAGCTGCAGGAGATGAAAAAGAGTGGGGCTACTCTCAGTGATGCTGTGAAAACTGTCTGTGAGTCTTCGGGGGAATCGAGAAACAGCGTATACAAAATGGCCTTGGAAATTTGGGAGAAATAGAGGCTTGCAGTTCTGGTTATCCTAGTGAAGCAACTTCTTTTTCGTACCATTTAGTGCTTTGCTCATAGGCGTAAGCGATATTTAGCACTGTCTGCTCGTCAAACGGTTTTCCGATTATCTGAAGCCCTATTGGAAGTTTCTCGGAACTGAATCCGCAGGGAACCGATATTCCCGGCAGACCTGCTATGTTACAGGGAATGGTGAGTATATCAGATAGGTACATTTTCAAGGGGTCCTCTGCCTTTTCACCAATTCTAAAAGCAGTTTCAGGAGAAGTAGCGCTTGCTATAACGTCAACTTCTTCCCATGCCCTATCAAAATCTCTTATTATCAGGGTTCTTACCTTCTGTGCTTTTAGGTAATAGGCGTCATAGTAGCCTGTGGAGAGTGCATAGGTTCCAAGCATTATTCTTCGTTTTACCTCATCTCCGAATCCTTCCGAACGGCTTCTGAAAAAGAGGTCTCTTAAGCTCTCCGGTTCCTCACAGCGGTAAGTGTATCGTACTCCATCGTACCTGGCGAGATTAGAGCTTGCTTCCGAAGGGGCTATTATATAATAGGTTGAAACTGCGTAACGGGAGTGAGGAAGTGAAATCTCCACAATTTCCGCTCCCAGAGTTTCAAGTTCGACTATGGCTTCACGGACGGATTTCTCCACTTCAGGATCCATTCCTGAAACGAAGTATTCCTTCGGTATGCCTACTCGAAGTCCCTTTATGTCCGAACTGAGCGCACTTGCGTAATCAACTGTTGGAAGGTTTACGGATGTTGAGTCCAGGGGGTCATGGCCTGCTATGGAGGAAAGAATTATCGCCGTGTCTTCAACGGTCTTTGTAAGCGGTCCCGCCTGGTCAAGGGAAGACGCAAAGGCAATCATGCCAAAACGGCTTACTCTTCCATAGGTAGGTTTCATTCCCACTATTCCGCAAAGCGAACCGGGCTGCCTTATGGAACCTCCTGTATCTGTTCCGACTGAAGCTATACACAGATTTGCAGCCGTTGCCGCGGCACTGCCTCCGCTTGACCCTCCCGGAACCCTGTCGGTATCCCAGGGGTTTTTTACCGGCCCGAAGTAGGATGTTTCGTTTGAAGATCCCATGGCGAATTCGTCCATGTTGTTTTTCCCAAGTATTATCGAGCCGCTTGCAATAAGTTTTTCGGCCACGGTGGAATCGTAAGGGGCAACAAAATTCTCCAGCATTTTCGACCCGCAGGTTGTCCGCGAGTTCTTTGTTACGAAAATATCCTTAAGCGCTATGGGGACTCCATGTAAGGGGCCCAGATAGTTTCCTCTGGATATCTCTTTTTCGGCCATCAGGGCAGCCTCAACGGCAGCCTTTTTCCAAACGGTTATGTATGAGTTTATTTTTTCATCCTGGACGGATATGCGCTCAAGAAAAAGATCCGTAAGCTCCGTGGGGGAAACTTCTCTTTTTTTTATCAATGTTGCCGTTTGTTTTATGGTTCTTGGAATGGACATTGGGTCAGTCTTGCTTCTTAGCTTTCGGGGGCAATACAGTTAGCTCCGATTGTATAATTGGATGAACTGATATAGGGTCATCAGTGGGTCCAAGGTTAATTATGATTTTGGGGACAGTGAAAAAGCCATTTTCTTGACTGGACGCGTTGCGAAGAGCTTCTTCCCTTGTTATTGATTGAATAACCTCGTCTTTTCGAAAAGGGGTTGAGAGATCAAGCACGTGTGATGTAGGTTCAATGTTTTCCGTATCGAGCTCTGCAAGATCCTCTATGTGGACGAGGATATCTCCTAACTGGCGGACAAATTTCGAAAGCGTTTCTTCATCAAACTCGAGCCTTGCGAGTTCAGCTGTATTGAGCACATTTTTTTTTGATATTTTCATGAAATTCTGTGAGGTGTTTTTTCGTCTGGAAATATTTTTAATGGTTTGCAGAAAGACCGCAGATTATGCTTTCTGCAAAGTCAATTATCTGCGATTCAAGCTTTACTCCACTGAAAAAATTTATTTCCTGAACACATGTAGGACTCGTGGTGTTAACTTCAGTCAAATATCCTCCGACTATGTCAATTCCAACTAGGTAGAGGCGGTCCTCCAAAAGTTTTTGTCGAAGAGCATCGCATATTTCAATATCTCTTTCCGTAAGAATAGTCTTTTCTGGATGGCCTCCTGAATGGAAGTTGCTTCTGAATTCTCCCTTTGCTGCGACTCTCATTACGGCTCCTATGGGTTGGCCATTTAAAATTATAACTCTTTTGTCTCCTTGTGAAACCTCTCTTATGAATTTCTGGGCCATCACGTAGGTCTGCCCAAAACGAGTTATGCTCTCAAGGATTACATTGAGATTAGGGTCGTCGCCCCTTACGAAGAATATTCCCTCTCCTCCGTAACCATCAAGAGGTTTTACCACCATTTCGTTGTCGACCTCAAGGAGAAATTCTCTAAGCTTTTCTATATCTTTTGAAACAAGTGTTGGTGGTATGTAGTCGGTGAAATTAAGGCTGTACATTTTCTCGTTCGATTCCCTTATTCCAGCCGGATGGTTAATTACGTGAGTTGAGGATTCCTCAACCCTGCTCAGTATGTAGGTTGAGTATATGTAGTCCATGTTGAAAGGAGGGTCTTTTCTCATCCATACGACGTCAAAATCGTCAAGTGGAGAGGTTTCCGCGGAGCCCTTAGCGTAATAATCAGTTTTTCTCTCAAGTCGAAGCGCCGTCGAATCTGCCCACGCTTTGGAATTTCTGACAAAAAGATTCTGAAGCTCACAGTAGCGAACCTCATGTCCTCTCGCTTGACATTCGAGCATTAAGACGAAGGTTGTGTCCTTATTTATGTTTATTGATTCAATCGGGTCCATTACGAAAAGCATTTTCGACATGGTGATACTCTATACAAAATAGCGTTTGCGGACAATATCAGGCGGGGTTGCCCTACAAAAAGCCAGCTCCACTTATGCGGTACCGGAGAATCCCTCTATCCGAAAAACGATAGTAGTTCCGCAGAAGTCTCCCGGGGTTTTTCTTCAGGGAGAAAATGGCCGCAGTCAAGCGGTTTTCCCTGCACGCTTAACGCCTTGTTTCTCCATACGTCAAGCACGTCGTATGTTCTGTGGATGAATCCGCGGTTTCCCCAGAGAGCGAGAAGTGGGCACTCTATCCGCGCGTCCATATCTTCTTCGTCGTGAACAATATCTATGGAGGCTGCGGCTCTATAGTCTTCGCAGCTGGCATGGATTGATTGGGGGTCGCTGAAACAGCGTACGTACTCTTTTACGGCTTCGGGATGAAACTTCGCTCCAGGAGCACTCCAGCGTCTGAGCTTTTCCATAAGGTAGTATCCCGGGTCCATTCCTATCATTTTTTCCGGAAGTCCGTCGGGCTGGATAAGAAAAAACCAGTGGTAGTAACCCGTGGCAAAATGCCTATCCGCTGTTTTGAACATATGGTGCGTAGGAGCTATATCCATAATGCAGGCTTTGCGGACTCTTTCAGGATGATCAAGGCACATGCGGTGAAGAACTCTTGCTCCCCTGTCGTGCCCGGCGGAATAGAATTGATCAAATCCTAAGGTTTCCATCAAAGAGACCATATCTGAAGCCATGGTTCTTTTTGAATAGTTTGAATGATCTTTTTCCCCGGCGGGTTTGGAACTGTCTCCATAGCCCCGGAGGTCAGGACACACTAGCGTAAAATGCGAGGCGAGAGTACGTGCTACCTCGTGCCACATTATGTGCGTTTGCGGGTAGCCGTGTAGGAGAAGAACGGGTTTCCCTTTTCCTCCCCAGACGGTGTTTATATCAATTCCATTAATATGTATTCTGCGTTTTTTAAAATTCTCGCCGAACATTTCTTCGTATATTCTAATTGAATCAAAATGCTGTTTACAAATAAAAGCGCGGTTAAAATCTTTTATGTGTGAAGTAAGGGAGACTTTCACCTGCATTTTTTGTGATGAGTTCTACAGACAGCTTGATAAAAGACCTTGAGATGCTTTATTCTGGAGAGCCTCCGTCTGTTAAAGAGGCTTTTCGTATTCAGAAAGAACTTTCTCTTAGGGTCGTTAAAACCTCCGATACAAAAAGAATCCGTACGATTGCCGGTGCGGATATAGCTGTTTGCGTCAGCAAAAAAAAGCTTGTCTGTGGAATTATTCTTTTTTCCTACCCGGAACTCAAAGAGATTGAAAGGGTTTGGACTGTGTCGGATGAGGTCTTCCCTTATGTGCCGGGACTTCTAGGCTTTAGAGAAGCTCCCTGTCTTATAAGGACCTTTAGTGAACTTCGTGGACGCTGTGACGTGATTATGATAGATGGACATGGGATTGCTCATCCAAGAGGGTTTGGACTTGCCTGTCATGTCGGAGTTCTGCTCGATATTCCGGCAATCGGTGTCGCGAAAAAGTGTCTTTATGGAACTTTCAGTGAACCGGGCCTTGAGAAAGGCAAAAAAGCGTTAATGAGGGGAAAAAACTGTGAAGTTGTCGGTACCGCTTTGAGAACCAGGGACGGTGTGAAACCGGTTTTCATATCTGTTGGGAACAGAATCGATCTTGATACGGCTGTTGCAGTTACCCTTGAGTGTTGCCGGGGTCTTAGGATTCCAGAACCTACGAGACTTGCCGATAAATACGTTGCTTTGCTTAAAAAAAATGCTTGCGTGTAGCTTTGATATTCAGGAAGAGAAATTTTCCATCATATCAAGGAAGCCTCTGAAAAGATAAGAGGAATCATGAGGGCCGGGGGAAGCTTCGGGGTGATACTGAACGCAGGATAGGGGATATTCCTTATGCTCTAGCCCTTCAACGGTCTGATCGTTTAGGTTTATGTGAGAGATGGCTACATTGCCTTTTAGCGAATCGGGGTCCACTGCGAAGCCGTGATTCTGGGAAGTTATCTCTACTTTTCCGGTCATAAGATTTTTAACTGGTTGATTTCCTCCACGGTGCCCGAATTTAAGTTTGAAAGTTTTTCCCCCGAGCGCAAGACTCAGAATCTGGTGTCCCAAGCAGATTCCGAAGATGGGTTTTTTCCCGACAAGTTTTTTCATGTTTTTAGAGGCATACTTGACCGCGGCAGGGTCCCCGGGTCCATTTGAGAGAAAAATGCCGTCGGGATCAAAAGCCAATATATCCTTAGGGTCTGTTGTTGATGGAAAGACTGTTATATCGCATCCAAGATCGTAAAGTTCTCTGAGAATGTTTCTCTTTATTCCGAAGTCGTAGACAGCGATTTTAAATCTTTTAAAGAGTTCTTCTGGTTCCCTACCATATCTGTTTAGACGCCACTCTCCCGTTCCTTCACTCCATTGATAAGGCTGTGTGCAGCTTACTTCCGTTACCAGGTCGCGTCCCACTATTCCGGGAGAAGAGTTGACTTTTTCAATCAAGGTTTCTGGGTTTGTCTCAATTGTTGAGATAATTCCCTTTACCGCTCCACCGATTCGTATGATTCTGGTAAGTTCTCTGGTATCAATTCCTTGTATGCCTGGTATTGCGTATCTTGAAAGAACATTGCCCAGACTCTCCCTTGATCTCCAGTTGCTTGGATAATCCCAGTATTCCTTCACGACAAAACCGCTTAAGTAGGGTTTTTCTGATTCGAAATCTTCGGGGTTAACTCCGTAATTTCCTATTTCAGGGTAGGTCATCACGAGAATCTGACCGTTATAAGAAGGGTCCGTGAGTATTTCCTGATAACCGGTTAGGGAAGTGTTGAATACCACTTCTCCGGTTGCTTCTCCCAGTGCTCCGAAGCTTGTGCCTTCAAACACTTTGCCGTTTTCAAGTGCGAGATAAGCTTTTTTCATTGTTAAGACGGTTAAAATATATGCGCCTTGGGCAATGTCAAATGCTCTCACAGAATGTCGGACTAGAATTCCTTTCGGGGAAAAGCCTTTTTGTTCCAAATTAACGAATTCTGTTGTATCATTTGTGGTCTGAAAAAGTTATTGCAGCTGGAATATTGCTGCGGACCTAATCGTAAAGAATATAAATTATGAACTGGGATTTGACTTCTTATTTCCCTGAATTTCAGGGATCTGAGTATAAAGAATTCAAACAGGATTTCTCTGACTGTATAAAGAGTCTTGATGAAAAGGCTTCCGCTTCTGATCCTCTCCGCAGAGAAAACCTTGCATTCTGGAGAGATGTTTTTTTGGAAGTTGAGGAACTTGTAAGCAGATATTCTCACATACGTTCTTATGTAGGATGTCTCAGCGCTTCGGATTCGAATCGGGAAGATTACCTGCGTGAGGAAGCCGCGATTTCTCTTCTCGGCTCAGATATTGAGAAGCTTGAGGTTCAGTTGCAAAGAGCTCTTAGAGATGCCAATGAGGATTTAATTTCCGAACTTGTTTCTTTTCCAGAGATAGAATCGGCCTCCTACTACGTAAGGCGCGTCTGGAAGAATTCCCGGTTCAGCATGTCTGCCCCAAAGGAAATTCTTGCTTCTGAACTAGGGGTCGATGGGATAAACGCCTGGGGACGTATATACGATACGGTATCTTCAAAAATGACGTTTGATATGGTTTATCCTGACGGGACCGAGAAAAGGCTTCCAATGTCTCAGAGAAGATCGCTTATGGAAAATCCGGATAGGGAGATAAGGAAAGCAGCTTTTTTTGGCGGCAATGCGGCTTGGGAGGATTTTGAAGACCTAGCCGCTGGGGCCGTAAATGCCATATCGGGAACGAGACATACACTCTACAGGCACAGGGAAATTGCTCATTTTCTTGATGTGGCGCTTTTTGACGCTGCGGTCTCAAGACAGACGCTGGATTCAATGATGGAAGCTATAAAAGAGGCTATTGAACTACCCAGAAACATACTGAGATTTAAGGCCAAAACGCTGGGACTTGATGGAGTGTCATGGTACGATCTGGGGGCCCCGATGAACCTGGGAAAAACCGGAAGGGTTGACTGGAGCGGTGCGAAATCCATGGTTCACGATTCTTTCTCAGAGGCTTATCCACGCCTCGGCGGGTTTTTCAACCATATGTGCCGAAGCGAATGGATAGACTGGGAGGTAAGAGAGGGAAAGAGACCCGGCGGTTTCTGCACAGGTTCTCTTTTAACGGGGGAGTCAAGAATATTTATGACATATAATGCCGGGATAGGTGATATCCTTACTCTTGCCCATGAAGCGGGTCACGCCTTCCATTCCCATATCATGAGAGATCTTCGCCCCTATTCTCAGTTCTATCCTATGACGCTTGCCGAGACCGCTTCGACTTTCGGAGAAATGTTGCTCGCTGAAGGGCTTCTGCGTAATCCTTCAGCAAATGTTGAGGATAAGGTACTTGTAAGGGATGTGGAAGTGAACCACGGGGCTATATATCTTCTGGACATACCCGTCAGGTACGAGTTTGAAAAAAAGCTGTATGAGCAACGTACCAAAGGGGAACTAACGGTAAGCGAACTCAAAGAACTTATGACCGAAACCCAGAAGGAAATTTTCGGAGATGTACTCTTAGAATATGATCCGTTTTTTTGGGCGTCGAAACTTCATTTTTATATAACAGGCGTCAGTTTCTATAATTTTCCATATACTTTCGGTTACCTTCTGAGCAGGGCACTTTTCGAAAAATTCCTGCAGCGCGGAGAGGAGTTTATACCTGTTTACGAGGAATTTCTCAGACTTACGGGTTCAGATGATGCTGAGGGAGCCGTGAAAAGATCAATAGGAGATGATATAACAAGCAAAGATTTCTGGAAGGAGGCTATTTTTACGTTATCACGCCCGCTTGAGGAACTAAAAGAACTTCTCCCATCCGTCGCTAAAGAAAATTCCCTATAACTCTTTCCACAGGAGAGAGCGACTTAGCAAGTATGTCGATCACTATACCGAGCATTATCAGAAGCATATAGATAATTGAAGCCGAGAAGGCTTTTCCATAACCACTGTTGGCAAAGACGCTCTTTACTACCAGATAGTTGAAATATATTCCTGATATGGCTGCGAAAACCGCGAAGTAAACCGTATTTGTTCCAGTAAGCCAGAGTATAAAGGTTAAAGGTATCAACGAAAGAGAATAGATAAGTATAAGCATATTCGTGTACTTTGTACCCAAGGCAACGGGAAGAACGTTTATTCCGGCTTTTTCGTAATCTTTTTTGTATTTCTGCGCTAGTACCCAGAAGTGGGGAGGCTGCCAGAGCATCATGAATACGAATACTATTATTGCGTCAAGCTGCAGAACAGGTTTTATGGTCGTGTACCCTATGAGTACCGGAAGAGCCCCCGGTATTCCCCCTAAGATGGTGCCAAAAGGGGAAGTTCTTTTGAGGAAAAGGGTGTAAATAAGGGTATAGCTCAGAATGGCAAGGAGAATAAGTGCTGCATTTACGTAATTGAAGTAAGAAAACGAGAGAAAAAGAGCCACAACCATCATAAATATTGAAATTATCCAAGCATTTCGTTCCCCGAGAACCTGCAGGGCTTTTACTCTTTTATTAAGACGGGTCATCTGTCTGTCAATTTTTTTGTCCAGTAGATTGTTCAGAATCGCTGCTCCCCCTGCGCTTAGAAGAAGGGATGCAACGCATAGGAAAATCACCTGAGTAGAAGGCAGAGCGCGATTGGCTACCACCATCCCCGCAAGACCCGTAAATGCTACACTCATGATTATTCCGGGCTTGGAGAGAATAACGGCGGAAACCGCCATATTTCCCACAGATTTTTTCTCCGTTTTCTGCAAGTTCAGTAGGCCTCCTTAGCAGCTGTGTTCTTACTTATATAAACGAACCAGGTAACAAGGCAGAGAGACAGAACCAAAAGACCTATTGAGAGGTGAAGCGCCGTGATATAAAAAAGAAGCTTTGATGTTACGACCAGAATCCCCAGTCCTATCTGCAGAAAAAGCAGAGTAACGGCTAGAGACATGTTTTTCCGTGCTTCTTTCAATTTTTCGGATTTTCTTGAAATAAATAATACCAATATAAATGCCACCGTGAGCAGATATGCTACCGTCCTGTGAGTAAAATGCGCCAGCACTTTGCCTGAAAGCTCAGGTGGAATCCAGTAACCAAGACATGTGGGGAAATCGGGACATGCGAGCCCTGCTCCCAAATGCCTTACATAAGCTCCGAGAGAAGCCTGGATAAATACGAGCAGGAAAAGAATAAAAAAAAGTCCGGCTGGACCTGAAAAACAGAAATCGGGTTTTTTGCTTATGCCGTCAAAGTACACTAGATAGAAGGTAATGGAAAAGATTATAATCGCATTTGTGAAGTGAATGGTGGTGAGGTTAACGGGAAGTCTAGTGAGGACCACGATTCCTCCCAGTACTATCTGAAACAGAAGAAGTACAACCACCGTCAGTGGAAGTATTCTGTAATTTTTTTTGTACACACGGAATCTTTTGTAACAGAGGATGAAAAGTACCACGGATGTTATGCCGCCTATAACGCGGTGAGAGAATTCGACATAGATGTCCCATCTGAAAGGTGGAATTATCTCACCATGGCAAAGCGGCCAGTCGGGACATGCGAGCCCTGCTTTTAGCCCTGACACAGCGTTTCCCCATATAAGAAGTATGAATAGAAGTCCTAGAGCGGTCTTTGCAAGCATGCCGTTATATTACTACTTTATTACCGGCACCCTTGTGAAGGTTTCCATAATGGTGAAACCGATTAAAAGGAAAAGCAGAAAAAGAGGATAAAGAGCGTATATCCAAGTCAGTCTGTCTTCAAATTTTAGATGCATGAAGTAAAGGGCGACTATTGACGCCTTTATAGATGCTACTAACATGGCGACAACGATGTTCATATCGCCGAAATCAAATTTCGCGACGTACACCGTGACTCCGGTAAGAACAAACAGTGCAAGACATACCGCGGCGTATACCCTTATACCAGTGTGGTGTTCTTCAGTGTGGTTATGTGCGCTCATTTTCTTTCTCCATCTATCCAATTAAGTACAACAGCGGAAACAGATATATCCATATCAGATCAACCAGATGCCAGTAAAGTCCTCCTACTTCAACCGGTGTATACCTTCCTTTTTCGAACCGTCTCTGCTTGGCCATTATTATTAGGGCGAAGATTATACCCATTCCGATAAACACATGGATCATGTGAAGTCCGGTCATCATGAAGTAAAGGGCGTAGAATATATTCGTATCAGGAAAGATACCGTGGTGGAACTTGGCGCTGTACTCAAAGTACTTGTTCACTCCGAAAGCCGCTCCGCATATAAAGGTTACAGAAAGCAATATTATCAGCCACTTCCTGTTTCTTTTCTGTGAAGCCGAAACTGCCAGAGCCATAGTAAAACTGCTGAATATAAGCACTATGGTATTTATGGTACCAAGGGTTATATCCAGTTTTTTGTGCGATTCGTAAAAAAGATCCGGAAATTTTGCCCTGAAAAGCGCGTACGCTGCGAAAAGTCCTCCGAAGAGAAGAATTTCTGTTCCGAGAAAAAGCCACATACCGAATTTTGCCGCACTATGCGTTACGGCTTCTCCCAGTCCATGTCCGTGCGCGTGGCTTTCGGCGTGTTCTGCTGTACTACTACTCATTTTTTGCATTAGCCTCCGATCTATTTTTTCCCGTAAGCATACGTCCAATCAGTTACAGTCGGTATTTCGTCAAAATTTTCATGGGGTGGTGGGGAAGGAACCTGCCATTCAAGAGATAGGGAACCATAAGGATTTGGCGATTCTGGTTGCCCTTTTTTCATAAGCGGCAAAATCAGGTTTACAGTCATAATAAGAACCCCGACTCCTAGTATCCATGATCCGTAAGTTGAAAGCGCGTGATACGATTCGTACTCGACGGGATAGGTTGCGTATCTTCTAGGCATTCCTTGAAAGCCCATGAAAAACTGTGGAAAAAACGTTACATTGAACCCTGCGAAAACAAGAAACCATGAGATTTTCGCAATCAGTTCATTAAATACTTTTCCGAACCATTTCTGGTACCAGAAGTGAAGGGCTCCGAAAAATCCCATCACTGTTCCTCCTATCATAACGTAATGCATGTGGGCTACTATGAAGTATGTATCGTGCAGGTGCACATCAACGGCCAGAGCCCCAAGATAAACTCCGGTCAATCCCCCAATCGTGAAAAGTACTATAAACGACAAAGCGTAAAGCATAGACGAGTGAAACTCTATAGACCCCTTGTAAAGAGTGGCCGTCCAGTTAAATACCTTTACAGCTGTGGGAATGGCTACCAACATAGTTAGAAAAGAAAATATTGCCGCTGCTGTCTCTGATATACCGCTTACAAACATGTGATGTAGCCAGACGAAAAAGCTTATTATGGCTATTGCAAAGCTTGAATACGCAATAGCCTTGTATCCGAAAATGGGTTTTCTTGCAAAAACAGGGATTATTTCCGATATGATTCCAAAGGCTGGAATGACCATTATGTAGACGGCAGGATGGGAATAAAACCAGAAAAAGTTCTGAAAAAGTATTGGGTCTCCTCCTTTAGCCGGGTCAAAGAAGCCTATGTCAAACGCTCTCTCCGCTATCAAAAGAAGAAGAGTGATTCCCACAACAGGTGTTGCTAGCAACTGCAGTATTGCAGTTGCATAGGAAGCCCATATGAAGAGTGGAAGCCTGGACCAAGTCATTCCAGGCGCACGAAGCTTGTGTATGGTCACTATGAAGTTCATTCCTGTTAAAATTGATGAGAATCCGAGAACGAAAACCCCTAAAGTTATCATTATCACCTTGGTTCCCGTCTGAATACTGTAGGGGGTATAGAATGTCCAGCCAGTATCAGCCGGTTGCATAAGTGCATAGAGCAAAATTGCCGTTCCGACCAGGTATATCCAGAAACTCAGCAGGTTGATTCTGGGGAAGGCTACGTCCCTAGCCCCAATCATAAGCGGTATCAAGAAATTTCCGAAGCTTGCTGCGATTCCTGGAACGATGAAAAAGAACACCATTAGGGAACCGTGAAGAGTAAATGCTACGTTATACTCCGTCGGATTTCTGAAGAAATCAAGCTCGGGAGTCATAAGTTCGTACCTCATGCCCAGAGCCGTAAGGCCGGCTATAAGGAAGAAAAATGAGATCGTGATGAGGTAAAGGATCCCTATGCGTTTATGATCCGTTGTCAAAATCCACGACTTTAAACCTTTCTGAGCTAGAAACGGTATATGCTGGGTTTGCGTCATGACTCCGTTTGCCATCTTGTTCTCCTTTGATATTTCCTACTTCAGCGTTTTTATATACTCAATAAGAGCAGTTACTTCTTCCTCAGACAGTATGCCTTTGAACGAAGGCATGTTTGGCGGGTATCCCTTCACCATCTTCGCCTGAGGTTCATAAATTGATTCCCTTAGGTAGTTTTCATCTACCTGAACCGATGAACCATCTTCAAGATTCTCCATTTTCCCGTAAAGGTTTTTGAAAGTAGGTCCTATAACCTCTTTACCGTCTATGCTGTGACAGGCAAGACATCCTCTCTGAGAATAAAGATCTTTTCCTCTTTCCGCCGGAGATATGTTTGTTGCCGTCATGACAGCACCGTCTTCAAACTCATCACCTTTTTCCCATCTTACAAATGATTCTGGACTCAGAACATTCACTTTTGCAAGCATTTTCGAGTGCCCGGAACCACAGTATTCGGCACATAGAAGGTCAAAGGTTCCGACCTTGGTCGGGGTAAACCAGAGCTGCGTGTAGTTTCCTGGAAGAATATCCTGTTTTACGCGGAACTGAGGAACAAAGAAGCTGTGAATTACATCGTCCGACCTCATTATGAGTCTTACGGGTTTGTTCTGCTGCACGAAAAGTTCGTTAAGTGATTTTTTCCCGGTGAAATACTCAAATTCCCATAGCCACTGTTTTGCCACAACATTGACTTCAATTGCTTCAGCTGGTGGATTGCGGAGTTCCTTGAAAGCTATCCAGCCCCATGCGAAGATAACCATGAGCAGTATGGTAGGTATTATTGTCCATATAGTTTCAATTATTGGATTGTGAGTTATGTAAGCGGTTTCCTGGTCCTCGCTTTTTCTCCTATACTTGATCGAAAAACCTACGAGTACTGCCGAAATCAGTACAAAGAAGAAAATCGATATAATCGTTACAAACAGGGTTATGTTATCAACGCTTGCGGCAAGATTTGAAGCCGATTCCGGTATCCAAGTGGACATTTATGATTTACAACCTCCGCAAATAATTAAAAGATTTTTCTTTCTCTTCTCCACATGATGCAGAGAAATGCTACGAGAACAGTCAGAGTTACCATTCCTCCCGCCTTGACTATGTTAAGAGCGGCAAGCGCGTATCTTTTTCCGACCGGGTCAAATTGATAACAGAACATAAGTACCTTGTTAAGCAGTTCTGAGGAACCTATCTTACCTTCCGAAGCTTCTATCAGCGATAATCTAAAGTTACGGGGATCATGCTGAACTCCGTATAAATACCGGGAGATTATGCCGTCTGGCGTAAGGATTACTATTCCTGAAGGATGAGCGAATTCTTTTCCGTCTTTTTTGAAGCGGAATCCTACTGAATCGGTAAGTGCCAATATATTT
Source organism: Candidatus Dadabacteria bacterium (assembly GCA_007571325.1). Lineage (GTDB taxonomy): Bacteria > Desulfobacterota_D > UBA1144 > Nemesobacterales > Nemesobacteraceae > Nemesobacter. Next base: position 11,817 of record RKRQ01000089.1, on the reverse strand, counting down.
TCTGCCGTCCCTGTGAGGAAGTGCCAGTTGCTGGACTCCTTTTCCCCGCCTGTGAGTGCTCTTTTATATTTTGCGGCTCTGGCGCCGATGGCATCAGGGGGTTCTTCAGGGTCGAAGCTTATCGTTACTACGGTGTAATCCTTACCAGGTCTGAAGGAATCCATCTGGTTTACAACTTCCAGAACTCCGTCTGTACTAAGAAGACAGAGTCTTGGGCATGTGAAGTAGGCAAGGCTCAAAACCACCGGTTTTTTCTGGCCAAAAAAGGAGGAAATGCCCACCGTTTCTCCGGCTTCTCCAAGAAATTCCGTATCAAGATCAATAGAAGATGCGAGTTTTTCGTCAAAACCTATTTTCTTTACATCGTTTACGTTTGAAAGCGCATGGGTATCTGATACTGGAAGAAGCGAAAGAGTGTTTGAAATACACATAACACTGAGAAAAATGAAGAACCTCCACATGAAAGGAGCCGTTTTCCGGCCTTTTTTTTCTAAATGAAAAATGTTTGAAGCCCTGAGGAAAAATAGGTTTTTCCATTTCCCCATATCTCAAATCGGCGTAGATTGTATCTGATGCTAATTCTCTGTCAAGAATCCGATTCCGTTGCCCTTTTAGCCGGATTTTCAAACTCTGTTTATTTTTTCGCTAGGCATAGAACGATGCCAATTCCTATAAAGGCTGTCAAAGTTGAGGAACCGCCGTAACTAATTAGGAAAAGGGGAGTGCCGATGATCGGCAGAAGTCCCGTAACCATGGCAATGTTTATCACGGCATGCCAGAAGAACATCGCTGCGATTCCAAAACATGTGACTATAGAAAAGCGGTCTTCTAGGGATTTTGCAATATTGAGAATAAAGAGAACTATGGAGAAATACAAAAGAAGTAGAAACACCGAACCTCGAAACCCCCATTCCTCTGCAATCACAGAAAATGCGAAATCCGTATGGTGTGCGGGAAGAAAATTCAGGTTGGATTGTGAGCCGAGAGAAAACCCTTTTCCATAACCCATGCCGGATCCTATTGCAATCTGGGACTGAATAGAGTTATAGCTTATTCCAAAAGGGTCGGAGGAAGTGTCCAGAAAGGAATATATTCTTTCCTTCTGATAATCTTTGATTAGAAAATGCCAAAGAGGCACAGTGGATATCAGTATTATTATTATTATTTGCAGCAGGTTTTTCCTGCTGATTCCCATAAATAAAATAATGCTTGAACCTATAGAAAGCATTATTATCACAGTTCCCATATCTGGCTGAGCAAGGACCGCCAAAGTCGGGACAAGAAGCAAAGCTACAGGCTTAACAAGGTCTTTCAATCCATGTGTTTTTTTAATGATTACATCACTTGCGTAGTGATTGGCAAGCGTCATTATTATCCCGATTTTAATAAATTCGGAGGGCTGAATCGATATCGGACCTATCTGGAACCAGCTTCTGGACCCCGATACCGTTTTCCCAAAAACGAAAATTAACGCTAGCAGCACGAGTAAAAGCAGATAGAATGTGAACGAATACCTCTTCAGGGCAATGGGTTTTAAATGGCTTATGGCTACCATAATCACTAGTCCCGTTAGGACCCATATTAATTGTTTTTTAAATATTACTAGGTCGGACAAGTAAGAAATGCTGTAGAGGTTGGCAAGTCCTGCCAAGCATAACAGGCTAAACAGCAGCAGCATCTGTAGGGGACTAGTTAGATTTAGCAACTTGAGCCTCACTCCGTTCTTTTTTTAGTCTGAAATAGGTTTCAATGACTTTTTTTGCCATTGGAGCTGCTACCAAACCTCCACTCCCTCCGTTTTCAACAAGAACGGTTACGGCTATCTCCGCTGAGTCCGATGGTGCGTAAGAAGTGAACCAAGCGTGGTCTTGGAACCGTTTTTCAGTTGATTCAACTTGTGCCGAAACAACCTGTGCCGTACCTGTTTTGCCAGAAACAGGTACGATGCTTGATTTTGCGTAGATACCGGTGCCTTGGTGCCCGTTTACTGCATCGTGCAGCGCTTTTTTCAGAAAAATTATTGAATCTTTGTTGAAACTCTGAGGTTCCTCTGTTGTGAACGGCAGTATTTTTTTATCCGTTTTTCTTATCTTTGGTTTGACTATTCTGCCTCCATTTGCTATTGCTGAGGTTATAACACTTATTTGAAGAGGGGTTGTTGTTACATATCCCTGACCTATTGATAAAATTGCGGTTTCACCCGGATACCAACGCTCTTTCAGATGTTTTTTCTTCCACGCAGTTGATGGATTTATTCCCCGTTTTTCAGCTAGCACTATGCCGGTTTCCTTCCCCAATCCGAATTGCTTCATGTAAGAGTAAAGCCTGTCAACCCCCAGTTTCAGGGAGAATTTATAGAAGAATACATCGCATGATTCGACAATTGCTTTGTAGAGATTCACATGCCCATGTCCTTCTTCTTTGCGCCAGCAGTTAAAACGTTTTTTGTTTACGAAGTAGTAACCTGGGCAGTGTATAGATGATCGCGTATTAACTATTTTTTCCTCCAGTAGTGCAAAGGCCGTGATTATTTTGAGCACTGATCCAGGCGGATATGTTGCCTGAGTTGAACGGTTAAGAAAGGATTCTTTTTTCTTCCTCCTTTCCTGTTCTTGGGTTGAAGTTTTTTTTGAGATAAACTCGGGTATATAAAACGGGTGACTTACCATTGCTAGGATTTCTCCACTTCTCACATCCATTGCGACTATGGCACCATTTTCATCACCCAGAGCCTCAGAGGCGACTTTCTGCAACTCTATATCAATTGTTAGGTATAAGTCTTTTCCGTAGACCATTTTTTTATCTTTGCGGTTTGTTGGAAGTGATTCGGAGAGAGAATCAGAGATTGCCTTTCCGTATGCGTCTACCATGATGTATTTAAGTCCGTCTGCTCCTCTGAGTTCGCTGTCAAAAGCTTTCTCTACGCCTATTTTCCCTACCTGACTTCCGGACTTGATGTGGAGGTTCTTTAACTCGTTGATATCCGCACTTCCGGTGTATCCGAGCAGCACGACGGCTTCTTCATATGGATAGAATCTCTTGGGCTCTAGCTCCAGAAATATTCCCTGTAAAGCTTGTTTATTTTTCTCAAGAAGGAGAAGTTCTTCCCAGCTTATGTCTTTAGCTATCGTAACAGGATGAAAACTATTCTTTTTAGCTATTTTACTAAGTTTGTTCTGAAGACCTTCTTTCGGACTGTCTATTAGTTCTGAAAGTTGTCCCGCGAGCTTATCTACATTGGTTATTTCTCTAGGAAATACCTGTATGTTAAAAGATGGTTTGTTAAAAAGGATCTTTTCTCCGTTCCTGTCGAAAATCCGCCCTCTGGGCGCAGGAAGTTCAAGTATCCTAAGGATGTTTTTTTCCGAAAAGCTTCTGTATACATCGCCTTTGTATATCTGGAGGTAAAACAGTCTTGCCGAGAAGGCGATAAAAAACAGTGTTGGGACAAGAAAAGCTATTGCGAATCTACGCTTCAGTAACTCCATCCAGTTTTCTCAAAAGCACTACGATTGGAACGCCGATAACGGTGTTAATAATAGCCTGATAGAGTGCTAATTCAACACTGAAAAATTCTATCTGTCCTACTTGCTTGGAAAGAAACAGTACAAGCAACAATAGGTACAAAAGGAGTGTGCCTGCAAAAAACCCAACAAGGAGGGAAGAAAGCTTTTTGGGATTGTAATTGAAGCTGTGTACACTTGACCACAACCCCAGAAACACAATGAATCTTGTGACTGTATGGAATCCCAAGTTCTGGGCCGAGAAGATATCCATTAAAAATCCGCTTAGAAAAGCAAGAATGAACAGATTAGGTATTTCAGGTCTGATTGCTAGCCATATTATTATAATTAGGTTGAGGTCAGGGGTGAATTTACCCAATGAAGAGGTCGGGATTACTGATGTCTGGATAATTATGAACAGAAAAGAACAAAAAAGGTAGAAAAAAAAAGAGAAGTTTATTCTCATCATGTTCCAATCGGATTTAACTTACGGGAGGATTAATTAATAGGTATTAGTACCTCTTCAATCTTACTCACATCGATTTCCGGTTTTATTTTTGCCTTCTTAAGTCCTTTATCCAACTCGATTTTTGTTACGGTTCCTATAACAATGCTTTTCGGGAACATACTATCTTTTCCGGATGATATGATCTTGTCTCCGACTATAATATCACCCTCCTGTTCGATATATTTCATAACGTAATGATTACCTGCTCCGACGACTATACCTCGTACACGACTTCTCTGTACAATTGCATCAGCTACGCTTGAAGTATTTGTCATTAGCATTACAGTGGAAGTTTTTTCACCCACCACATCTACGGTTCCTATAGCTCTGACATCATTTAAAACGGGAGACCCTTTTTTTATCCCTGAAGATGACCCTCTGTCTACTATGAGGAAACCGGGTCCTATGACTGAAGGGTTGCTTCCTATAATTTTTGCTCCCACCATTTCTACTTTAAAAGAGTCTTTATAATTAAGAAGGTTTTTAAGTCTTTCGTTCTCAAGCCTTACTTCTGTCAAAACAAGGTTCTGCGCTTCCATTTCCTGCAACTGTGCTTTTAAATGGGAGTTTTCAATGCTTGTATTTACTAGGTCAACATAATGATCCCAATAGTATCGTACTCCATCCTTAACGTAGTTTGCAAAAGTCCCCGAACTAAGATTAATGTTAAGCATCAATCTTGTGGTAAGGCTGTTCTCATTCTTCTTCAGGTCAAAAAGTACGGGTAACAGATTGATTGACGCAACTATTAGGATAAGCGATAGAAATAGCTGATACTTACTAAAAATCTTCCGCATTAAGATTTCTAACGGTAAATAAACACTTAATTACAACTTTTAGGAAAAAATACTGTTAATAAACCTCTTTTGTAATGACTTGCAACGCATTGAAATTCCTTGCTATTAAGATATTAAAAAAAACTCAAATTTCAAGTAAAAACGACGGATAACAAGAGTAACTGCAAAGCAGATACAGAGTCTTATTGTCTGTGTTTATATTGCTACCGAGTTAAGAAGTTCTATGTTTGCAATAGCTTTTCCAGAACCCATGACAACGCAGTCAAGAGGGTTCTCAGATCTTGTTACTTTGATGCTGGTTTCTTCTTGTATACGCTCAGCTAGTCCTTTGAGAAGAGAGCCTCCTCCGGCGAGCATTATTCCCGATTCATAGACATCGGCAGACAGTTCGGGCGGGGTTCTTTCTAGAGTTTCTAAAATTGCTTCAATTATCTGATTTGTGGTGTCTCTCAGCGCTTCTTCAATCTCTTCTATATGAATGGAGAGCATTGAAGGAACACCGGAAATGTTGTTTCTTCCTGTAACCTTCATCTGTACTTTTTTAACATTGCTTACTATTGCATATGAGGAAAATTTCTTCTTAAGTTCTTCTGCTGCTCTATATCCAATGATTATATTGCGGTTTCTTTTTAGCCAGTTTTGTATTGCTTCATCCATTTTATCTCCGCCAACCTTGATCGATTTGCTTACAACTATTCCGGATAAGGCGATAATGCCTATTCCTGTGGTGCCGCCTCCTATATCAACCACCATATGCCCCGAGGGTTTCGTCACGTCTATACCGGATCCTATAGCAGCACACATTGTTTCTTCGATAAGATATACTTTCCTTGCCCCCGCGGCTTCGGCCGATTCTCTTACAGCTCTTTTCTCCACTTCTGTAATCTGAAGTGGAACAGATATTATTACCCTCGGGCGTATAAAGTTTCTTTTGTTTCCGTTGGATTTCTTTATAAAGTACTCGATCATTTTCTGGGCTGCGTCGAAATCAGCTATAACTCCATCGCGAAGAGGTCTTATGGCTCTAATGGACCCAGGAGTTCTTCCGATCATCTCTCTTGCATCTTTTCCAACCGCAATGAGTCTTGATCCTTGTCCCGGAACATCATGTACCACCACCACAGACGGTTCGTTACACACTATTCCGTTATCTTTTGCATATACGAGAGTGTTTGCAGTTCCAAGGTCAATTGCTAGGTCGTTTGAAAAAAACTTTAAAAACTTGCCTAATGCCATTGTTTTATTATTACCTCTTTTAAGCTGACACTAATTTACAATGGGGGCATGCTAAGAAATCCACCTCATACGACCTAGTTAAAGAAAGTAGGCTGACATCTAAATGTAAACTAGCTTTTAAATTATAGCATCTTTTTTAGCTATTCAAAACTTCTGTGGAAAGGTTTTCGCACTATCTTTACTTTATCATGGTATTGTTCCCCTTTAGCAGTTATTTCTCCCTGAAAATCACGGAACTCCCTTCTTATATAGCCGATAGCGATCCTTTTGCCGAGGGTCGGAGAGTAGATAGAAGAAGTTATCCTCCCCACTTTTTTCTCTTTTACCAAAAGTATATCTTCAGGTGATAGGAAACCATCTTGCTCTGCCTCGAAATACGCAAGATGCCAATTGACCCTTCCTCTCCACTTTATTCTGGCTATCACTTCCTGTCCCACATAGCATCCTTTTTTGAAGTCAAGGGCGTTCCAGATACCGGCTTCAATAGGTATTGTGGAAATATCCATATCTTTTCCATAAACAGGAATCCCGGCTTCAATCCTTAGAATTTCAAGAGCTTCCTGTCCAGATAGCTCTAGTTGCAAGGGGGAGTGGAGGAGGTCCCATACCTCCGTGGCATCTCGGTTTGGAAAAAGAATGTCAAAACCGGTTTCTCCAGTTCTATTAAGCTTCATTATTTTTACCTCACCGGAGGTTCGGTGATCATATTCGTTCATCCGTTCGATACTGACGTCAAAGCGTTTTTCTATGAATTTCCCGCAATCCGGTCCGCATAGGTGCAAAACGCAGTAATCCTTTGTAACGTCAAGCACTTCGGTTTTGTAAGAAAGTCTGAATTTTCTGAGAAGTTGTGTTATGTCCTCACTCATGCCGGGTTCTATATCCATATACACTGAGTCTTCCTTCTTAAAAACTCTCATATCTGAAATCATTTTCCCTTTAGGTGTGAGTATTGCCGCGTATAGCCCTGTACCTGGGCTCTTTTCCTTTAAGTCGTTTGTAAGTATTCCCTGAAGAAATTTTATGTGATCTTCTCCTGACAGGATAAGTTTTCCCCTGTTTGAAACATCTATAATCCCCACTGATTTTCTTACGGTGTTTACTTCTTTTTCGGGGTCACCGTAATTTTTGGGAAGGGAAAATCCTCCCGTTTCACAGAATACTGCTCCACGGGTTAAGTGTTTTTCATAAAGCGGAGTTTTGGTTGTGCATTCCATCGGTTTCTGCGTTTGTACGGACGGGTTGTACCCGCTGCATTAGTTTATACTGTCCCTTGAAAAACCACTTCCTGAATGTAGTATAAAGTCCCTGTTCTAAAAAGAAATTGCGGGGGTCTGGAGTGAAACAAATCTATAAGGTAGTCATCATGGGTTCCGGCCCGGCAGGTCTTACTGCGGCCCTCTACTCAGCGCGGGCAAATCTTGAGCCTCTAGTATTTGAGGGCCCAGAAGCGGGTGGACAACTCACGACTACCACTGATGTTGAGAATTTCCCCGGTTTTCCAAATGGGATCATGGGTCCTGAGCTTATGGATCTTATAAGGGAACAGGCAGAACGTTTTGGGGCACGATGCGTGCGGAAGGCTGTAACCGCGGTTGATTTTTCCGAAAGACCATTTCGAGTATCAACGGAAGATGAGCAGATACTGGCCTCAACATTCATTATTTCTTCAGGCGCGACAGCGAGGATGCTCGGACTTCCTTCAGAGCGTGAGCTTTTGGGCTACGGCGTTTCAACATGTGCCACGTGCGACGGGTTTTTCTTCAGAGACAAGGAACTTGTAGTTGTAGGAGGAGGTGACAGCGCTATGGAGGAATCTATCTTTCTCACTAAGTTTGCCACCCGGGTTACAGTAGTTCACAGGCGCGAGAAGCTCAGGGCATCTGCGATAATGCAGCAGCGGGCTAGAGAAAACGAAAAAATAGATTTTATCTGGAACAGCATTGTTGAGGATGTTCAGGGTTCAAAAGAAAGTGGAGTAACGGGAGTTCGGATAAAAGATATTGTAACAGGGGAGAGTTACGTGAAGGAATGCCAGGGTATGTTCGTAGCGATCGGGCATACTCCCAACAGCGAAATTTTCAAGGGACAGCTCGAAATGGATGATAGCGGTTACCTGGTTACTGGAAACGGCACTTCTGAAACAAACGTTGCGGGAGTTTTTGCAGCGGGGGACATACAGGATACAAGATACAAGCAGGCTATAACTGCTGCTGGAACTGGATGTATGGCGGCCATAGATGCGGAAAAATTCATAGAAGAACATGGATTGTAACTCTTCCTCGTACAGGTTTTGGACAACGAGTTTTTATTCAGTTATACAAATTGCCTGCATTTTTTTACGGGCGGTTAGCTCAGCGGGAGAGCACCTGCCTTACAAGCAGGGGGTCACAGGTTCAAATCCTGTACCGCCCACCATCTGATTCTTAAACGGGGCCGTAGTTCAGCTTGGTTAGAACGCTGGCCTGTCAAGCCAGAGGTCGCGGGTTCAAATCCCGTCGGTCCCGCCACCCCGATTAAAGAGTCACACTAAATCCTACGCTTGTCCCGCCGAATTCCTTTCACCATTCACAGGACATACTGTTTTTTATGTATAGTTTTCACTAAAGGTACTGGTAGTGCTTTTGGTAATTTTCCGTGCCTGCAGAGAGTTGTTATATTGGATGTTCAGAAACAGATTGAGCGGTTTGAAAAGGGCTATCCATTAAGAAGACTCCTTCGTCCTGCGACAATTGGCGATGGTATAAGAAAACTGAGAGAAGATGAATTCCAAGCACTGCAGCTAAAATACGAGAGTCTTCTTTCCGAAGCGAGTGTCTGTAAATTCGTTCCGGCATCTGGAGCGGCTTCAAGAATGTTCCGGGATATTAATATCCTCCGGGAACTTTTTTCCTCGGACAAAAAAGTTCCTACTTCTGAGGAGGAAAAGATACTTGAAAAGTTTCTCTTGAACTTGAGGAAATTTCCTTTTACGGGTCTGCTTGAGGAGAGATTGGGGAAGAGTGTAAAAGAAGTTGTTTCTTCAGGGAATTTCAGGCTTCTTTTCGACACTCTTCTGGGAAGTGAGGGCTTGGGTTACGGCAATATCCCCAAAGGGCTTGTGCCTTTTCATAATTACGGAGGAGAACCGAAGACGGCTTTTTGCGAACACTTCAGAGAAGCTCTCGGATACGTAAGTTCGCGTTGCAAAGCTTCTATGCATTTTACTATTCCCCCTGCTTTTGCGGAACAGTTTGTCCAAGAGCAGCACCATGCAGTTTCTCTTTTCTCCTATGAAGGAATCTCATTTGACGTAACTTACTCGGTTCAGGACCCTGAAACGGATACGATAGCAGTAACAATGAAAAACACACCTGTTCTGGACAAAGATGGGTCCCTGCTTAGAAGACCTGCCGGACACGGTGCGCTTCTAAAGAACCTCAATGAACTTTTTTATGACTGTATTTTTATAAAAAATATAGATAATGTGGCAAAAAAAGGGCTTCTTAAAGATACGGTTAAATGGAAAAAGGCACTAGGGGGACTTCTCTTTTCAGTACAAAAAAGAGTTTTTCACTACATAGAAGCTCTTTTTTCCGACCCTGTTGCGGAATCCTTGGAGCGGGAGATAATTTCTTTTTGTTTGGAAGAGCTTTTTATGGACCTTTCACAGGAGCTTAAAGGGCTTTCAGAGGTCAACAGAAAAAAGCTACTACTTGGTGCGCTTAACAGACCGATTAGAGTCTGCGGCGTTGTTAAAAACCTGGGTGAACCTGGAGGCGGTCCGTTCTGGGTAGAGGGAGAAGAAAAAAAATCTCTTCAGATAGTTGAAAGCGCTGAGGTCAAATGGGATTCTTCACCCCAGCAGCTTATCTGGGAGAGTTCAACTCATTTTAATCCTGTCGATATTGTATGCGGAGTGAAGAATTTTAAGGGAGAGAAGTTCAATCTGTCTGATTTTACTGACCCGGAAACTGGAATTATTACCGAAAAGACCTTTGATACTGAAAAAATAAAGGTGCTTGAGCTTCCTGGCCTCTGGAATGGTTCTATGTCCGACTGGATAACGATTTTCGTTGAGGTTCCTTCCACCACGTTTAATCCGGTGAAGACTGTCTGGGACCTTCTAAAAGAGCCTCATCAGGTAAATTAACTTTTTAGAAACTTGTTTTCCGGAACTCAGTTCTAAAGATGTCTAAAGAAAATCTTTACTGCCTTATACTTGCCGGGGGGCGAGGAACTAGGCTTTGGCCTTTCTCAAGGGAATCTTTTCCCAAGCAGTTACTCAACATAAATGGAGATGAATCGCTTCTGGTCGAAACCCTTAACCGCGCTGCCCGCCTTGTCGCCGCAGAGAATATTTTTATTGTGCTTGAGCAAAGTCAGCGTCTGTTAGTTGAAGAGAGTCTTCGGTCTAAGAACCTTCTAGGAAAAATAAGAATTGTTACCGAACCCGTGGGGAGAAACACTGCCCCTGCGATTCTACTTGGGATTCTTAATATTGCTTCTGAGAATGAAAATGCGGTGATAATGGTTTTTCCTTCGGATCATGTTATCGGGGACGACGGGAATTTCCGTGACCATGTGCGCAGAGCTATTTCGCTTGCCGAAGATAATTACATAGTGTCTTTTGGAGTCACTCCTTCCGCACCCGAGACTGGATACGGTTACATTGAGGGTGGAGAATCTATTCAATACGGTGGGCTTAGAATGAAAAAATTCGTCGAAAAACCCACCGCCGAGGTTGCAAATGAGTATCTGCGCTCGGGGAATTTTTTCTGGAACACCGGAATGTTCGTTTTCCGGGTCCACACTGTGATTGAAGAGTATGCGGCTCTTTGTCCTGAGATATATGCGCCGGTAAAAGAAGCTTTCTATCAGAAAATCAATTCGGATGCTTATGCTAAGATTCCTTCTGTCCCTTTTGATCGCGCTGTGATGGAGAAGACTTCGCGTGCAGTTGTAATACCGTCTTCTTTTTCGTGGAGTGATATAGGGTCATGGCGGCTTTTTTACGAGTTTTTTCCAAAAGATCCAGTGGGCAACGTTTTTGAGGGGGATATAGTAGCGAGAAACACAGAGAATTCTCTTGTAAAAAGCAGTTCAAGGCTTATTTGCGTAAACGGTCTTAACAATATTGCTGTCATTGAAACTAGAGATGCAGTTTTTATTTCAGACCTTGACTGCTCAAATGACGCGGGAGCGTTTGTAGAGGAACTCAGAGGGGAGGGCAGGAAAGAGGCAACCTGCGCGGCAATAGTTTACTATCCTTGGGGAAGTAGGGAGAAGATTGAAAAGCGCGAGTTCTCAGAAGTAATCAAAATGACTCTTTTTCCCGGCAAGTCTGCTAGGACGGAGAATATATTTTCAAGAAACCTCCGACTGCTGATTCTCCAGGGAAAAGCTCTTATCATTCGTGAGGAAGGCAGTAGCGAACTCGGTCCGGGGCAAACTGTTTTCCTTGAAAACGGAGAGAACTGTACTGTTGAAAACAAAGCGCAGGAGGCTCTAATTGCTCTTGAGGTTTTTTCTTTGATAAGGTGTTAAAAAGGGTCGGGTGTAACAGAGTTTTGACTCTAGTTTACGTTGAGTTATCATTGTCTTTCACCAATTTGGGAGAGGTGGCCGAGTGGTCGAAGGCGCTCGATTGCTAATCGAGTAAGGGGTGAAAGCCCCTTCGTGGGTTCGAATCCCACTCTCTCCGCCATATTTCTAAGCAGTCTGATAATTTTAATATAATTAAGGTTAACAAATCTTGATCGCTGTTTAAGAAGTGGACCAGTACCTTTCTAGC
>RKRQ01000024.1 GCA_007571325.1 Candidatus Dadabacteria bacterium | reverse complement strand
TTGAATACGAGTCCGGAGAGGATTTTTGGATAGAAGTAGGTGGTTTTGTGAGGCATCTTGGTTCCATCGAGAACCACTTTGAATATGTCTTCTGATTTTAGTTTGGGAAGAAGAAACCCGGCTTCAAATTCCCCGTTGTGTACGTTTTCAAACACTTCTTCCGGGAATTTGGAGTATTTTACATCTGCTTTTTCTTCTTCCATAAGTTTCCCAAAGATTCGGCTGTGAAGAATTATCACGGCGAGATTTTCATAGTCTTTTTCATATATCGTTTTGGGAGTAAGTCTGAAAATTTTTCCTGGGTCTTTCGTTATAACGGATATCTGACCCGGACCGAGATCGAGCGAGTCCTCGATTCCAATTCTCTCGACTTCAAAATCCTTCCGCAGACTATCAATCAAGTTCACTTCTACATTTCTTGCCATCCTGTGCGTGGAGTTGATTATAAGTCCCTGGCCTTCTCCCCTGGATAGATAAGTCATTACGTAATCCCAAGGCATTGGTTCTGAGCTCTTCCCCGCTTCTTTTCTCTTCAGGTCTCTGAAGTTTATGGAGGTTTCGTAGCGGTGGTGGCCATCTGCAATAAGAATAGACTTATCTATCAGAAGACTTTTCACCCTCTGTATGATTTCCGGGTTGGATATCTTCCATAAAGTGTTTCTTATTCCTTCCTGAAAAGTCACGTCTACCAGTGGTTCATCTATGTTTTCGTCTATATCTTTCTCAATTTCTCCTGAGGGATCAGGGTAGACGCAGAATATCTGGCTCAGATTTGAATTGCACTCTATTGTCAGTGCCAAACGGTCCTCTTTATGTTTTCTGAATGTTTGTTCGTGTGGTAAAACAACTTTTTTATCGAAATCTTCAATCCTTAAGTTCGCGATAAACCCTTTTCTTGTATAGCGTTGTCCTTCAAACTCGAAATCCTGATAATAAGGGTAAATTGACGGTTCGTCATCCCTGATAAGCACCTTGTCTCTGAGCCACTTTGAATAGGTTTCGTTCGCGTTTATATAACGTTGCTTCCCCTCTCCTTCGGGCAGCTCAACTCTCACAGCGTTAAAAGGACTTTTCGCATAGAACTCCTTGCGTTGCTCTGCGCTTATAACGTCATAGGGGGGAGCGATGACTTCTGAGAAATCTTCAATCGCTTTTTTGTTATATCTTATGCCTCTGAAAGGTTCTATTTCAGCCATGAAGAATCTTCTCTATCTCAGTCGCGGAAAGGTCGCCTTCCCTTATAATCTCGGGTGGAGTGGTCGTTAGATTGACTATCGCGGAACCCATTGAGGGTGGAAGGGTACCAGAATCCACGATAACATCAATGCCGCTTGGAAAGTCCTTGCGAATGTCGACAAATCGGTTGGAACTGTTCCTTCCGCTTATGTTCGCACTCGTAGAAGTTATGGGTTCCCCGACCTGATTTAGGACCTCTTTTACGAAAGGGGAGGTAGAAATTCTTGCCGCGACAGAGTCTCTTCCTCCCGAGACCTCTTCGGGAAAGACGGATTTCGGCTGCAGTATAAGAGTAAGGGGTTTCTGACTGCGGGAGTACCTTTCAAGCAGTCCGCTGGAAATATGGAAATGGCGGTCCATCATCTCCTCATCACTTATAAGTACTATGAGTCCCTTGTTCCCGGACCTTTGTTTTATCTTTACTATTTTTCGGCAGGCATCCTGATTGAACGCAAGACAGCCGATACCGTAGAGAGTCTCGGTCGGATATATGATCACTCCTCCGTCTGTAAGACAATCCGATACTTTATTGAATATTAGAGGATCGTTTTCTTTGATTATTTCAGTCAATTTTTAGCGTTTGCCGGGTTTCGATATACTATAATTTAACGATGCGCTCCCAAACTTCAAAAAGAACGGGGGAATGGAAATCCCGTATCGCTTCGGAACTGATAGAAATACTCGGCACGGATGCGGTTATTTCTTCTGAGGACGAATTGATAGCTTATGAAAGTGACGGACTTACTGGATACAGGGTAAAGCCCGTTTTTGTTGTTCTGCCTTCGAGTACGGAGCAGGTTTCCCAAGTGGTCAAGCTTTGCAATCGTGAGGAAATGCCTTTTGTTCCAAGAGGAGCGGGAACCGGGCTCTCTGGAGGTGCTCTTCCGAGTCGTGAGGGGATAGTTGTATCGCTTTCAAGAATGAATAGGATCCTTGAAGTGGATATTCCCAACCGTGTCGTGGTGGTTGAGCCTGGAGTGGTAAATATTTCTGTGACCAATGCTGTGAGTGCTGAAGGATTTTACTACGCTCCCGATCCCTCGAGCCAGATAGTGTGTACTATAGGCGGCAATGTCGCGGAGAACTCGGGGGGAGTGCATTGTCTTAAGTATGGAGTTACAACTAACCATGTTCTCGGGGTTGAAATGGTTTTACCCGACGGTGCGATTGTTAAGCTCGGGGGAATGACCCTGGAGAGTTTTGGATACGACCTCCTATCGCTTGTGGTTGGAAGCGAGGGACTTCTGGGCATCGTCACCAAGGTTTTTTTGAGGATAATAAAAAAGCCCCAGATGGTGAAAACCCTCTTTGCTTCGTTTGAGAGAATTGAAGACGCCGGAGCATCAGTTTCTGCGATTATTTCTTCTGGAGTGATTCCCGCAGGCATGGAGATTATGGACAATCTCAGCATAAATGCTGTCGAATCCACCGTGGGCGCAGGATATCCGACGGACGCCGGGGCGATTCTTCTAGTGGAACTTGACGGACCTGGAGCGGAAGTTAATGTGCAGACTCCGACCGTAAGCGAAATACTCAAGGGAAATGGTGCGATTGAGATAAAAGTGGCCGTGGATGAAAACGAGAGACAACTTTTCTGGAAGGGACGTAAGAGCGCATTTGCTGCTATGGGAAGAATAAGTCCCGGATATTATGTTCAGGATGGGGTAATACCCAGAAGCAGCCTCGCCAGAGTACTTGGAGAAATAGGAGAGCTTGGAAAACGGTATGGTCTTCGTGTAGCGAATGTCTTTCACGCGGGAGATGGAAATCTTCACCCACTGGTACTCTACGATCCGGAAATTAAAGGAGAATCTGAAAAAGCCGAGGAACTTTCTGGAGAGATACTCAGGGTGTGCGTTGATGCCGGCGGCAGCATTACGGGAGAGCATGGAGTGGGGTTTGACAAGAAGAGATTTCTTCCTCTAATGTTCAGTGAACAGGAAATAGATACTATGAATCTAGTGCGATGTGCTTTTGATGAGAAAGGACTTTGCAATCCGGGCAAAGTGTTTCCGACTCCGAGAACATGTGTTGAGCCAGGGATGCAAAACCACAGTTCTAAGCCTCCGCCTAAGGAAATGGGAGAGTTCTTCTAGGAAAACAGGGACTGTTTTAGCGGTTTTAAGACCGCCTATTGGGTTAAAAAATGTCTTGCGTAGCAAAACTTTCCGACATGGTTTCAGGTTTTCATATACCTGGTTCAGGGGACGCGGATACAAATGCTTTGCAACTTGGTTTTTCTCCCGAAGTGATTCTCTATCCTGAAACCGTTGAAGAAATATCCCGAGTTCTTGATTTCGCCTCACGAAACGGCATTCGTATTTTTCCTTTTGCCGGAGGCACCAAGCTTTTTCTTGGCAATCCAGTCAGCACGATAGGTGCGGCGCTTTCACTTAAACGTCTCTGCAGGGTTTTATTTCACGAACCTTCGGACATGGTTTCCACGGTTGAGTGCGGCATGGAAATTAGGGAATTTCAAAAAATAATCGGCCGCGAGAATCAGGTTTTTCCCGTGGACCCGCCCCGTCTTGCCTGCGGAGCAACTATTGGAGGGCTCGTGTCGACAAATCTCTGCGGCCCCATGAGCAGCAGATACGGTACGTGCAGAGAACTTATCCTTGGGGCGAAAGCCGTAAGGGCCGATGGAGAGATTATAAACCTGGGAGGAAAAGTGGTTAAAAACGTGGCGGGTTACGATATCCCTAAGCTGATGGTAGGTTCTCTGGGGACCCTGTGCGTTTTGGCGGAAGTGACTTTCAGGCTTTACCCAAGACAGCCATCTTCAAGAACCCTTGTAGTGGGTTTTGACGACCATGATTCTTGTTCCAGGGCTGCTAGGTCAATACTTAATGCGGATGTCATTCCTACGTGCTTTGAAATACTGGATGAAAAACTTTCTTCAGAATTTTCAGCAACGCGTGGAGCAAAAAGAAGCGTCTTGCTCAGGTTAGACAGCTTTGAAGATGCCGTGGTTGAGCAGATAAAGCAGGTAAAAGAAATAACCTCGGGAGAATCCGCTTCTTTTGTCGAGACGGACGATGAGTTCTCAAGGGATTTATGGGATTCGGTAAGGGAGTTTCCGTTCTCAAACGAGGTGAGTTTTTCCTCCAAGCTTACTCTTCCCATAGAGGATTCAATCAAGGTTCTTTATGATATTGAGAGCGCATCGGAACTCTCGGGAGTTGAGGTGCGCTGTCTTTCAAGGCCCATCAGAGGGATTGTCCTTGTTTCTGTAAGTGGGGAGAGCTCAAGGGCCCATGGCACGGCACATTTTCTTGAAAATCTTGCCGATGTGCTAGGGGGCCGTATTATGTTTTCGGGAATCCGCCACGAACTCAGAGAGAAGATAAAAACATGGGGGAATTTTGGAGAGGCTCTTTTGCTTATGAAGAATATAAAGCGGCGTTTTGATCCTGGGAACATACTTCCCGGCGAAAAAATATTCGATGCGGATTGAGGGTAGCTATTATGATAAGAAGAGAATATGGCGACGGATGGGTTCTAATAACGCAGCCAAGCCACGCTTTTCTTTCTTCAAGGATAATGAGTTTCTGGGGAAATGAGAGTTTTGAGAGTCCTAAACCTGAAAAAGAGGTGGTACTGGCGATAAGGGAACACGACTGCGGATGGGAGAAAGTAGATTCTATGCCTGATCTCAACCCTGGAAATGGCTATCCGAGAAATTTCATGGAAATGAGGTCTGAAAGCCAGCTAGAAATCTGGTCTGAGTGTATCGAGAGGCATATGGATGAACATCCATATGCATGTACCCTTATAGCACTTCACTTCTCTGAATTTAACGAAAGGAATATATCTAGAAACCTGGACAATAAAGCAGCTGCTTCGCTTAGGGAGAAAATCAGGAAGTTTCTTTCCAAAAGCATTAAGGTCGGCGTAGGAGAAGAAACCCTTAACGAGTATCTTCCCTCTGATATCCAGACTAATCTCAGATTTCTTCAGGTTGGCGACATAATATCCCTTGCTCTTTGCCAC
>RKRQ01000016.1 GCA_007571325.1 Candidatus Dadabacteria bacterium | reverse complement strand
GCAATGCCAGCAATGCCACGGTGGGCTTGCTCCTGTTTCTGTGTGGACTGCTTCTTTTCGAGACTGGAAGGAAGACGAGGAAAAAGCTAAAGGGAGCGCGACAGTGTCTTAACAGTAACAGTAGTCAGTAATGGGTTAAGCTCCTTGCTATTGCTCGTACCCGCCGCGATGAAGTGGAAACCAAATCCTGATTACTACTGAGAGAAGCTGTGTCTGAAGAGCTTTGACTTTGGTATCAACACTTAATCCCAAGTAGCATATCGACATGAGCAGTTTTGCTAGCCCGCATTTCTCACAGAGAAAGATATTGAGGGTATTTTGTGGGTGAGAAGTCAAGATTTTTGTATGTGTAGGGGTAAATAGTCCTGAACGGTCAAGTTTTCCAATCCGGATTCAACGATTCCATTGATTTTCCCGCTTATTTATATCGACAACACGGTCTCAAGCGCTGAGAAGACGCAACTATCCCTTCAACATCTAAAATCGCTTTTTTTCAAGCCCAATTACTCAACAGTCAAAAGTACTGGGGAGAGGACAGGGAGATTCTGTCCGGACGGGACAGGGTGTACGGGGAGGCGAGGAGAAAGAATCCTGTGAGGTGGTCGGGCAAGACTCGTGACTGGTCACCGATAGAGAAAGTATGGCTTAACCCCGAGGAGAGAAAAGACAAGGCGGCTTTATTAACGACTGTGATTAGCGAATTGGACAAGACAGGAGGTGCGCACAGGGCAAGTTATTGTATATATTATCGCGACAACTATCCAGACAAACACGGCTCTGATAACTTGCATTATAACACAAACAGCGGCCTTTTCTATACTACCTGTGAGAAATCCGGGTCTAAATAGTGTGTACTAGGCGAGGAGACTATATATGTTCAACATAGAGATTGCAGGGCAAATGGCAGGGTGGTTTCTACACAGAGATGGGGGAACCATGTCTTATATTAAACTGATGAAACTGCTTTACATTGCCGAGAGAACTTCTATAAAAGAAAACAGTTTCCCCATTCTCGGAGATAATCTTTTCTCAATGGACAAAGGGCCAATACTTAGTGTCACTTATGACTATATGAAGAAGGTACAAGCTGAGAAAAATGGATGGAGTAAGTGGGTATCGCAAAAGCAGAAAAGCGCGGTCTCGTTGATGAGATCATACGATCCAGAAGATTTAGATCTTCTAAGTAAAGCAACTTTAGAAATTCTTGAGGAAGTATGGAATCGGCATGGTCAAATGACCCAGAAGGAAATTGTTGAACACGTACACAATTTTCCTGAGTGGAAAAGCTCTTCTGGTTCCTTTATGAAAATCAAATACAAAGAACTTCTTAACGGATTAGGATATGGGGAGAAATCCAAGGAAATTGCAGAAGAACTGGAGGTTCAACAACAAGCCAGCAAAGCTCTTCTAGCATAATCTAATCCCCTCTTCTCTAATGAATAAATGCTTCTCTCCATACCTGGCCGGGATAGAAAGCATCATTTGTATTTTATTTTGACCATGTATCTAAAAAGGGATGAGAAAAAAATATTGTAGCAGGAGTTTGCCGAAGAAGAGATTAAACCCGCTTTTCCCTTCTGAATAGTAGAGAGTTTCTATTGTCAGTCAGGTTCCTTCCGAGTCAGTCTGAGGTATTATAATTTGAAGTTTATAATTTTTGTAATCTGAGGAAAAAGAATGTCTGAAATAAACATAAACACCGTTTGTATCATAGGGGCAGGCACTATGGGCTCGGGTATTACCGAACTTATTGTTTCCATGGGAAAAAAAGTTGTTCTTCTGGATCTTGAAAAAGGTATCTTGGAAGGTGCGCTCGGGACAATAGAAAAGAATCTCCGCAGGCTTGCGCAGAGAGGAAAAATGGAAAAGGAGCAGGTTTCTCTTGTTCTTTCCAGAATTCAGCTGACAGAAGACTACGGGGATATAAGCGACGCGGATATTGTTATAGAAGCTGCAAGCGAGGATATGGAACTTAAAAAGGTTATATTCAATAGAATTGAGAAAAGCACTAGAGAAAGTGCTATTATTGCCACTAATACGTCAACTCTATCGGTTTCTGAACTCGCTATGAGCACTTCCAGGCCCGAAAAGGTTGTGGGAATTCATTTCTTTAATCCTGCGCCCATAATGAAGCTGGTTGAGGTAATTAACACCGCAAAAACTTCTCCCGAAACTCTTGAACAGACAATAGAGTTCGTACGTAGCTTGGATAAATATCCGGTTACGGTGAAAGACAGGACAGGATTTGTCGTAAACAGGATTTTACTGCCGATGATTAACGAGGCGATCTTTGTTCTTGACGAAGGCGTTGCGACCGCGGCAGAAATCGATAACGCAATGAAGCTTGGGGCGAATCATCCCATAGGACCACTTGCTCTTGCGGATCTTATAGGGCTTGACGTCACTTTAAGCGTACTGAACGTTTTATATGAAGAATATGGAGATCCGAAATTCAGACCCGCTCCGTTGCTTAAGGAAATGGTAAGGTCGGATTATCTGGGTAGAAAGACGGGAAAAGGGTTTTTTGAGTATAGAAAAAGGTAGAGGAGATATGAATGTACGAGAATCTTTTATTTGAAAAAACTGATAACGGCGTAGGCACATTGACGATTAACAAACAAAGATCTATGAATGTGCTTAACAGTGAAACTATAGAGCAGCTTAATAAATTTGTAACCGAGCAACTGCCCACAGAAAACATGAAAGTACTGATTGTCACCGGAGCCGGGAAAAAGGCTTTTGTAGCGGGGGCCGATGTGAAGCAGATGAGTTCTATGTCTACAGAAGAATTTGAGCAATACTGCATCCTAGGAAGAGAAGCTTTTGACTATCTTGAACGGGCACCTTTTATTGTTATAGCGGCGATAAACGGATATGCCTTGGGAGGAGGGCTTGAGTTTGCGCTTGCATGCGATATAAGGATTATTTCCGAAAATGCCCGCGTGGGTTTTCCCGAAACCAAGCTTGGACTTTTTCCCTGTTGGGGAGGAACCCAGAGATCAACCAATCTTGTAGGTCCTGGAAAAACCAAAAAGCTGATTTTTACCGGGGAGATGATTACTGCCGCCGAAGCGTTTTCCCTTGGAATTGTGGATAAAGTGGTAGAGCAGGAGCAACTTATGGATGAAGCTTTAGAAATAGCCGAGCAGATTGCGCATAACAGTCCGCTTGCCGTTGATTATGCCAAAAGGGTGATAAATCGAGGCTCAGAAGTGGGGCTTTCCGAGGCGCTTGAGTATGAAATGAAAATGGGACTTGAGTGTTTTGATTCTTATGACAGAGTTGAGGGAATGAGCGCGTTTGTCGAGAAAAGAACAGCTGAGTTCAAAGGAGAGTGATTGTGGAGAAAATCGTACTTTCAGAGCCTCTTAGAACTGCTATAGGGTCCTTTGGAGGAACACTTAAGGATATCTCCGCGGTTGATCTCGGGACGACTGTAGTAAAGGAAATCATGCGCAGGACATCCATATCGTCTGAGGATGTAGACGACTGTATAATGGGCAACATACTGGGAGCGGGACAGGGACAGAATCCCGCAAGGCAGATATCGATTAATTCTGGATTAAGAGTCGAGACTCCCGCTATTACCATTAACAGGATGTGTGGTTCGGGTCTTCAGTCTGTCGTAAATGCTGCCCAGTCTATAAAGTCCGGTGATTGCGGGTGTGTTGTGGCCGGGGGAATGGAAAGTATGAGTACGTCTCCCTTCTACCTGCGAAAAGCTAGGTGGGGGTACAAAATGTCAACGCCTTCTGATGAACTTGTGGACGGAATGCTTCATGATGCGCTATGGGATGCTTTTAACGACTATCATATGGGCGTTACTGCGGAGAACTTGGCGGAAAAATACGAAATATCAAAAGACCGGCAGGACGAATTTGCCTACTTAAGCCAGATGAAAACCAAATATGCCATGGAGAATGGAAAATTCACCTCCCAGATTGTTCCGGTATCTGTACCCAGAGGCAAGGCTGGTTCCATCGATTTTGATTCTGATGAGCATCCAAGACCTGACGTGACGCTTGAGCGAATATCAGGACTAAAGCCTGTTTTTAGGAAAAACGGTACGGTAACTGCGGCGAATTCCTCAGGCATTAACGACGGCGCAGCAGCTCTGATTGTCTCTTCTGATAGCAAAGCTGAAAAACTGGGCTTAAACCCGCTTGCGTCAATTAAATCCTACGCGATTTCCGGTGTGGACCCCTCAATCATGGGAATTGGACCGGTTCCCGCTATGCGCATGGCTTTGGACAGAGCTGGACTCGGAATTGATGATATAGATCTTGTTGAACTTAATGAGGCTTTCGCGGCGCAGTCTCTCGCGGTACTAAGCGATTTTCCCATTGAGGAGGAGAAGTTAAACGTAAATGGTGGAGCCATAGCACTCGGGCATCCTGTGGGAGCTACGGGAGCCGTATTACTTGTAAAGCTTCTTCATGAGTTTCAAAATATTCGCCCCGGCGGATATGGAATGGTGTCTCTGTGCATGGGGGGAGGTATGGGTATAGCAATGATTGTCGAAAAGATGTAAACTCAAACAGTCTGACTCTGAGCCCTGATGATGTCAGGAGAGGGTTCCCTTAAACGGAAACTTTGTATGAGCGAGAAAGTTAAAATAGAACTTATGGATGACGGTCCACTTATTGTAAGCGGACTTCAGTCACTTGAAGATAGTACAGGGGGCGAGATGGAAACAAGAAAGAAAATCGCTCTTTGCCGTTGCGGTGCCTCCAATGATAAGCCGTTTTGCGATGGCTCGCACAGGGAGGTGGATTTTAAAAGCGGTGTTGTCCCCGCCGCCAGATCTTCTGTCTCCTGTAAGGAAGGAAATGCGGTTATAAGATTGCTTGAGAATGGTCCCTACGAGGTTTGCGGAGATATTGAACTCTGCTCTGGGGATGATTCGGGGCTCTCTGCGGATAACCCTTATTATCTTTGTCGCTGCGGGGCTTCTGAGAACAAGCCATTTTGCGACGGGTCGCACAAACAGATAGGATTCACGGATAAATAACTAAGAATCAGGAGAAGATAAAAAATGGTTAAAACTCTGTCAACTATGATTCCCTTGGGGAGCGAAGCTCCTAATTTCTGCTTGCCGGATGTCGTAAGTGGCAGCCAACTTTCCCTTGCTGATCTTAAATCGGATGTGGCTACGGTTGTTATGTTCATATGTAACCACTGTCCTTTTGTTAAGCATCTACAGGATGGACTCGTAGAAGTTGCGGATAAATACATACCTAAAGGAGTTTCCTTTATAGCCATAAATTCAAACGATATTCAGAATTACCCTGATGATTCTCCAGAAAAAATGAAAGAAGTTGCTGAAGAGAA
>RKRQ01000075.1 GCA_007571325.1 Candidatus Dadabacteria bacterium | reverse complement strand
GCTTTTTCGACCTTTCTAGTATCCGGGTCAAGAACCCCGCCCACTATGAAAAGACCACTTTCCTTAAGGCCGTACGCATAGGCGTATATATCGTTTACAGTAGCATTTTGCTCCTTTAGCTTTCTGTAGAGTCTTGAGCTATCACCAGTACCAAGTATGCCGCTTATCACATCAAGAACAGGCGTGTCCTCATGGCTTGCAGAAGGAGTGTGAAAAGCAAAGCCGAAGTATCCAGTGTTTACGTCGCGACCAAGAACGAAGGTCCTCGTGCGGTCCTGCTCGGGCTCGGGAGGAAGTTCGCACTCGGGGGTTTTTCTTTTCTTTATTTTCCCAAAAGTAGAAGCCACGGAATTTTTTATTTCCTCCGGATCAAAATCCCCAACGATAACTAGGATCATATTGTCTGGGGAATACCATTTTTTGTAGAAACTTAAAATTCCGTCCCTGGTAAAGCTACCCACGCTCTGTTTGGTTCCTATTATAGGTTTTCCGTAGGGATGAACTTTGTAGGCGGTGGAAAAAAGCTTCTGGCTCAGCACTCTTGAGGGAGAATCCTCTCCCCTTCTTATCTCTTCCTGAACCACCTCTAGTTCCTTCTTGAGCTCTGCGGGGTCAAAAGTTGAGTTTTCTATAACATCCGAAAGAACATCGAGCGCCATAGGCAAAAAGCGTTTTGCGCTTACTATGTAGTAGACTGTCTGGTCAAAAGACGTAAAGGCGTTTATGTCCCCGCCTCCTGCCTCAACCATCCTTGCTACCTCTCCAACTTGCCTTTTGTCCGTACCCTTAAAAAGCATGTGCTCGTGTACATGCGCAAGGCCGTACTCACCTTCCACTTCGCACGCGCTTCCAGTCTTCACCCAAACATTTACAGCAACAACTGGAGAAGAAGTATTTCTTTCAAGAAGCACGGTCATTCCGTTTTCAAGACTGTATTTTGTCGCTCCACCAAGCTCCGCCAAGGTTTTCGCATCCAGACTCATTAGATTTGCTCCTGTAGTCAAAATGAATAAAAAAAGTAATTTAAAAACCGAGCTCATAGACTCCTGTCACCTAAAAAACCTAGGACTTATCACTAACCAGGGTCTCTGATTCCTTCTCCCGTAACCTTTCCTTCGTAGCAAGTTTCCAGGCGCAACGTCCAAGCTCAAGAAGAAAATAACAATAGGTTATAACAACCGCGACCGCCCCGGGATTTGTAACAAGCGCTGTAATTATTATGGAACCCGCAACAAGTGTGCTAAAAGGTCCGAATCTGGCAAGACGTGGGAATTTCCTGTGAGGAACCTCGCTCACCATAACAAGTCCAACGAAGGGAACCAAGAAAAGATAGAAAAATTTCATAAAGGGAGGAGCCATAATTTGAAATTCTGAGAGAAGAAGTATTGGTGAAAAAATCAGCCCAGCGGCCATGGGGCTTGGAAGACCCATGAACATGCGTTTTTCCTTGTTCACGAACTGTACGTTAAAACGTGCCAGCCTAAGCGCAGTGCAAACCACGTAAAAAAGCATAACCATCAATCCAGGTTTTCCGTAATCTGAAAGTCCCCACACATAAAGAAGTACAGCCGGGGCTACTCCAAACGATATAAGATCGCAGAGAGAATCATAGGACGCGCCGAAACGGCTTTCCGAGTTAAAAGCTCTGGCTATTCTGCCGTCAAGCATGTCAACAAGCACTGCCATACCAATAAAAGCCGTAGCCCACCAGAACCGATTGAAAAGCCACTGTTCAGAGACATTCCCGGAACTGTAATCGCCTTGTATAGAGATTGAAGTCGCAATGGAAGCAAGACCAAAAGTGAGACCCAAAGTCGTTAACAAGCTTGGAAGTATTGGAATAAATCTTCCTTTATTTGGAGATTTTCTCTTCCTCTTCTTTCTCAAGTCAACCATGCTATAACAGTCCTGCCGGCAACAACCTTCTGCCCTATCTCAACACCGACCTCCACATTGTTGGGCAGATATACATCCACTCTCGAACCAAATTTTATCATCCCGAATTTCTCTCCGATTCCCAACACATCGCCGAATTTCGCGTGCGATACAATTCTTCTCGCAAGAAAACCAGCCACCTGAACTATAACTACCCTGACGCCGTCTTCAGATTCAACCAAGGTTAACAACCGCTCGTTGGCATTAGAGGAATTCTTCTCAAACGCCATGCTGAATTTCCCTGGGTAGTATGTAGTTCCAACGACTCTGCCAGAAACAGGGAATCTGTTTATATGGCAGTCCAGAATTGAGAGAAAAATACTTATTCTTCTTGTGTTTTGCTTAAGATAGTGGCCTTCAAAAGTCTCGGAGATATCTATTATCTTGCCGTCTGCTGGGCAAATAACAGAACCGGGGTCCAGAGCAGGGAGCTCTCTCTCCGGATCTCTGAAAAAGAAAACGACAAAAGCGGTCAGAACAAGAAAAACAATGAAAAAGAACAAAGAACTCAGAAGCCCTATTATAATGCAGAGCGCAACTGAAATATAAATTACACCGAGACCTTCTTTTTCAACCCTCAGAAACCCAAAATCCATCAGTTTTTGTCTTTATCAACCAGCTTTTTCTGGAAAAGCGAACTCATCATCCCTCTAAGCTCAGCCCCGACTTTTTCAATAGGGTGTTCTTCACCTTGCCTCAGAAGCGCGTTATAGGACGGTCTTCCAGCCTGATTCTCAAGTATCCACTCCGACGCAAACTGCCCGGATTGAATTTCCCCGATTATCTTTTTCATTTCCTTTTTTACGGATTCATTTATGAGCCGGGGACCCCTGGTTATATCTCCATACTTGGCAGTATCGCTTACAGAGTAGCGCATGTTCGCTATTCCGCCTTCATATATGAGATCAACTATCAGTTTTACTTCGTGGCAACATTCAAAATAAGCCATCTCGGGTGGATAACCCGCTTCGACAAGCGTTTCGTATCCGGCCAGGATCAGAGCAGTAAGTCCACCGCAGAGAACGGACTGCTCACCGAAAAGGTCAGTTTCAGTTTCATCCTTAAAAGTAGTCTCTATAACACCTGCCCTTGAACATCCTATGGCTTGGGCGTAAGCAAGAGCCAAGTCTTTAGCATTACCGGTCGGGTTCTGGTGAACCGCTACGAGTCCAGGCACCCCAGCACCTCCAACGTACTGGTCTCTCACAGTGTGCCCGGGGGCCTTGGGAGCAACCATAAATACATCCACGTCCGAAGGAGGAGTAATCTGTCCGTAATGAATATTGAAACCGTGGCTGAACATAAGCGCATTTCCTGCAGCGAGATTTTTTTCAATATCCTCAAGGTATATAGAGGACTGGTAAGTATCTGGAGCCAGCATAACCACTATGTTTGCGGATTTAGAAGCAGCGGAGACCGACTTTACATTAAAGCCCGCTTCCTCAGCCTTTTTCCAGTTGGCACTACCCTTGATATCCGCAACCGTAACCGAGATTCCACTGTCTCTCAGGTTCTGAGCATGCGCGTGACCCTGACTTCCATAACCTATGATCGCAACCTTTTTTTTCTTAAGCTTAGATGAATCAATATCCTTATCGTAGTAAACTTTCACCTACTATCCTCCTTTATTTACTTTTCTTATTCGCCCGGCACATGGCGACGGTTCCTGTTCTCGCGATTTCCTTTATACCAAAAGGTCTTTGAAGTTCAATGAATGCCTGGACCTTCTGTTCATCTCCCGTAACCTCAAAGGTGTAGGACCTTGGTGACACGTCGACAACCTTGGCTCGAAATATGTCGGCAATCCGAAGAATTTCCTCCTTGGAATCAGCTTTTGCGTCGACCTTGATGAGAATCATCTCTCTTTCTACGCGGTCAAGTTCAGTCATGTCAACAACCTTGATCACGTTAACCATGTTGTTGAACCTTTTGATTATCTGCTGAATTATGTCTTCGTCGCCTGTTGTAACCAGGGTTATTCTAGATGTCCCCGGTTCTTGAGTTTCCGCGACATTAAGACTTTCTATGTTGAAATCCCTAGCACTGAAAAGCCCAGCTATTCTCGAAAGTACTCCGGCTTCATTATCTACCGTTATGGATATGGTGTGCCTCAATGTTATGAAACCTCCAAAATTATGGTGAAGAAGTTACCAAAGGAACCGAATTATACCAAATCCCAAAAAAAATTAATACCTCAAGCATCAGAACCCGCCATCGCTGAAGCTTCTCAGCCTTTAGCGTCTTGCTTGAGAATTTTCCCGAGCTCTCCGTTTAAATGCATGTCGGTGCATATATCACACCCACCTATGAAATTGCCCTTAACGTAGAGTTGCGGAAGGGTAGGCCACTGCGAGTAGTCTTTTATTCCCTGTCGGGTTTCCGGGTCCAAAAGAACATCGACTGTCTTGTAATCCACCCCGTAAGAGTTAAGAATGGTAACTAACTGGGCTGAAAATCCGCACCGGGGTTCCTCTTTTGACCCTTTCATGTAGAGGATAATAGAATTCTCCTCTATCTGACGCCCTATTTTCTTTTGTATATCAGACACTGCCGTACTCCTTACTTTTTAAGCTTCTCCCATTGATCATCTGTGTAAGTTTTTATCGAGATGGCATGAATCTCAGATTCCATAGCGTCTCCAAGCGCCGCGTATACTAGTTTGTGACACTCAAGCATTGTTTTGCCCCTGAACTGATCGGATACAACAACTGCCTGAAAATGCGTTCCATCTCCTTCAACATTTACAAACGATGTTGAAATACCCTGTTCTATCATCTCGCTAATCCTCTGCGTTTCCATCACAGACGGAGATTATATACGTATATCATGGTGTTTCCAAGAAAAGAGGACAGAGATATATGACTTGTAAAAATCCCTGACTATTTTATCTTTGCAAGGAGTTGAAAAAAGAGGTTCCGACCACAAATGGGGGCAGAAAAATCTCTGCATTTCTCTTGAAAACCAAAATCCTTCTGCAACTCGTCGTACCAAAATGAAAAGTTTTGGAGTGTCAAAGGAAAAACAGAAGGCGCTTGCGCGCGAAATGAAGCGCTTGGGAATAAGGGAAGAGGATATTGAGGAAACTTTCACAATATCTTCTGGACCCGGAGGACAGAACACAAACAAGGTGGCAACGTGTGTGCAACTGCGACATCGCCCAAGCGGCATTAACGTAAAGGTTATGAGGGAGC
Source organism: Candidatus Dadabacteria bacterium (assembly GCA_007571325.1). Taxonomy (GTDB): domain Bacteria; phylum Desulfobacterota_D; class UBA1144; order Nemesobacterales; family Nemesobacteraceae; genus Nemesobacter. The sequence continues at coordinate 13,164 of RKRQ01000075.1, read as the reverse complement.
GCTCTCAAGCGCTAAACAGGTTTCTTGCAAGAAGAAGTCTCGCCGAGAAAATAGGAATGCAGCTTTACGGAGAAGATTCTTCGGAAAGAAAAAAAGCGCAAAAGATAACGAAACAGAAAAAGAGAAGAAAAAGAAAGACGGCCGCAAAACTCAGAAATAAAAAGCCAGAAAATGAAAAAATATCCTGATTCAAATCGTAATACAAAAACGCAACCAGAAAGCATATCTGAGGTTTGGAATTCTCTTTTGCAATTCTTAATGCTTTTTCTGCTCCTTTACTCCACGGCGGCGCAAGCCGAAACTCTCACTGGCAGACCTTATATAATAGATAGCGATACGGTAAGAGTTTCAGGGAAGCATATTAGGCTTGAAGGGATTGATGGACCGGAAAGAAACCAGAGATGCAGAGACAGAACAGGGAAAGACTATGACTGTGGTCTTGTCTCAACCGTGGCTCTTAAAACCAAAATAGGGAAAAATTCCATCACATGCAAAAGTACAACACGCGACCGCTATGGGCGTTTTCTCGGAATCTGTTACTTGGATAACCTTGACCTAAACGGCTGGTTGGTTAAAAACGGTTACGCCCTTGCTTACATACGCTACTCTAGACGTTACGTCACCCTTGAGCAAGAGGCCCGCAAAGCTGGACGAGGGCTCTGGGCGGGGAAATTCATTGAACCTTGGCACTGGAGAAAGGGAGGACGACTGTAAAAAACCAAGATTAAGATAGCTTATTCCGGATTCATATCGCGTGATTTGCAACTAACGCGATATTGCCAAACTCTAAAAGCCAAGTAGTTTAGTTGTAGCCACATATCCTATAGGAGCACAGAAATGAAAGCCATTATCTATCACGAATTCGGAGAAACCGATGTCCTTAAGTACGAGGAATTAAGCAAACCAGAATTGGGACCGGGAGAAGTCTTAGTACAGGTAAAAGCTTCTTCAATAAACTTTATTGACTTAAGGCTTAGAAGCGGAAAATCACCCCGACCCGTACCCCTGCCCCATGTGGGAGGAGTGGATGTAGCGGGTATCGTCTGCGAGAAGAGCAATGACGTATCCGATGTGGAAACGGGTCAACGGGTAATGATTATGCCTGCAGTGCGCTCAGATAAGGGTCTTGAAATAGTCGGGGTCAATCTTTACGGAGGATTCGCCGAATATATAAAAGTGCCTTCATCAAACGTGGTTGCAATTCCCGAAGGGCTTTCTTTCGATGATGCTGCAACCCTACCTACCTGCTACGTTACAGCATGGTATGCCTTCTGCGAGAGAGGAAACATCTCCAAAGAAGAAACAGTGCTCGTACACGCGGCGGGAAGCGGAACGGGAAGCGCGGCGATTCAGATTGCCAAGCTTTTTGATTGTTTCGTAATAGCTACGGCAGGAAGCGACGAAAAGCTCGAGAAGGCAAAAGAAATCGGGGCAGACTTAACAATAAACTACAATTCCTCGGATCTTGGAGAAGAACTCAAGCAGATTACAAAAACGCACAAGATAAACATAATATTCGATCCTGTAGGAGCTTCCGTCTGGAAGGAAAACACTCAGTTTCTCGCTCCAAAGGGAAGACTTCTACTTATTGGCGTTGCTGGTGGAGGAGCCACCGAAGCGGCCCTTGGTCCACTAATAATGAAAGACCTCTCGGTGCTCGGAGTGACGGTGTTTAACGCACGGGCTGAACATTTTGAAAAGGTCGCGCAACTTGCCGACGAAGGAGCTATCAAACCATCTATACATAGCAGATTTCACCTGAGCGAAGCCGCAGTTGCACAGAAAATTCTAGAAGACCGCCAGCAATTCGGAAAAGTTATCCTCAATCCATAAGGAAAAACCCCGTTTTCAATGTGAGCATCAAGAATCTGTTGGCAGGAATTATTATTGTCCTAGTAGTCGCTCCGGCTGTATGTCTAGCGAAATCACCCTGCCCCAAGAAAATAATATCTCTCACTCTAGCCTCAGACGAAATCCTAGTAGATATAGTCGATGACAGGGAAAAAATAGCTGCATTAACTTATTTTTCTACAGACCCACTGATTTCAAATATCGTGGAAAAAGCGCAAGGAATTCCGCAGGTACAGGCAAATCTAGAACAGGTAATAGCAAAATCTCCCGATCTAGTGATCCTAGCAAGCTATACCAACCCGAACATACGCATGCATCTTGAAGCGGCAAAAATAAAGGTCCTTTTACTCCATGAAATCGTCTCGCTTGAAAGCATAAAAAAGAATATAAAAACGATTGGAGAGGCAATATGTGAAAAAGCCGCAGCCAAAAGTCTCGTAGAGAATATGGAGAGACAGATCGCAGACTCCAGGGCGAAGATTCCTCAACACGCTAAAATTCCAACAGTTCTTTTTTATGGAGCTCCGGGGTTCACTGTGGGGAAACGCACAACTATAAACGATATAATAGAAAATTCTGGAGCTATTAACCTTCCAGCTCATCTGGGATTAAGCGGACACAGAAACATATCGACTGAATATGTAATACAAAACCACCCTGATCTAGTTCTTACAAGTAGTTATAATCCCTCTCATCCAGATTTTGTCGGCCAGATGTTTAACAATTCCGCTTTTAAAGACAAAACAATTATAGTCGTCGCGGGAAAACATCTTGACTCCGCGTCTCATTACGCTGCACGGGCAATAAGTGACTTGGTAAACATGATTTTCAAAACAGACAACAATGCCGACGGGTAAAAAAACGCTTTCCTTGTACGCCATACTTGCCTCTTTACTTGCGTTGACTGTTATCGCGTGCGTATCGCTTGGAGCGGTAAGCGTTCCTTTTGGCAAGGTGCTCAACATAATAGCCGCCAAATCACTCTGGTTAGATGTGGGAGCCGGAATTGAAAAATCACAGGAACTTATAGTATGGAACGTGAGGCTCCCAAGGGTTCTTCTAGCCGCGACAATAGGAGGAGGTCTCTCAATTGTGGGAGTTGTAATGCAGGCGATGTTCAGAAATCCTCTGGCTGAACCCGGAATACTTGGCTGGTCAAGCGGGGGAGCATTTTTCGCCGTTTTATCCATCTATACGGGTATTTATCAGCACTGGTTCCTACTACTCCCGCTTGTAGCCTTCGCAGGCACCTTACTTACGGCATACACAGTCTACGGAATATCTCGCTACAGAGGTTTTGTTGAGAACACGACTCTTCTTCTCTGTGGAGTAGGACTCGGGACACTTTTTATCTCCCTAACGACTTTTGTACTATCGGTATCGAATGCATGGTCCATGAAAGAAATGCTTTTCTGGCTAATGGGTGGAGTTGACTCGCGTAGCTGGACCCATTTCGCAATGGCCTTTGTCCCTGTGCTAATCGCCTCGGTCATACTGCTTTTTTACGCGAAAAACCTGAATGCCAGATTACTTGGTTACGAAGCAGCAAAAACCGTTGGTATCGACGTCGAAAGAACAACAAAACACCTAGTAATTTTAAGCTCCCTCATCGTCGGAGCAAGTGTAGCAGTAAGCGGTATTGTAGGATTTGTCGGACTCATAATTCCCCACTCCGTAAGACTGCTTATCGGGGTGGACCATCGCCGGCTTCTTCCAGCAAGTTTTATTTCAGGAGCCATATTTCTGCCTTTAGCAGACCTTATAGCAAGAACCGTTATGAGTCCTCAGGAAATACGGTTAGGAGTAATCACTTCCCTTGTAGGAGTTCCTTTCTTTTTATTTCTGCTGAGGAGAAATTTTGGCAGGAAAACAATAGTCTAGAATGCGGAAAGAAAAACAATCAATAAAAGTATCGGGGCTTTGTTATGCAGTAACAGGAAAAACTATAGTTGCCGATACAAGTTTTGAGATCGAAAAAAACGAGTTTTTAGGCATAGTTGGCCCTAACGGTGCAGGAAAATCCACGCTTCTTAAGCTTCTTACCCGTATACTCACACCTTCCGATGGCTACATACTGATTGATGGAGAAGATATATTCGGGTACGACCCAAAGGAACTTTACAGAAAAATATCATTTCTTCCCCAGATATCCTATTTTGATTTTCCGCTGAGCGTGCTTGAAGTAGTGCTTATGGGAAGATATCCATATCTCGGAATTTTTGCCAGTGAAAACGAGGATGATATAAAGCATGCCGAGAACTGTCTCTCGCTCGTGGATATGGATGGGTTTTCTCAAAGAAAAGTGACTACGCTTTCCGGAGGAGAACAGCAGAGGGTATCGGTGGCAAGGGTGCTTGCACAAGAAACCGATTTTATTTTCCTTGACGAACCATCTTCCCATCTTGACATACACCACAAGTTCGCCCTAATGGAACTTCTTAGTTCGCTAGCGCAAAAGGGAAAGGGAATCGTAGCTGTTCTCCACGATCTAGATCTTGCGAGCAGGTTCTGTGACAAGATTCTAGTGCTTGAGAACGGACGTAGCAAAGGATTGGGAAAGCCATCGCAGGTACTTTCCGAGGATATCCTCTCATCTGTGTTCAAAATAAAGGGTTCTTGGGACCCCGGAAGCGGAAATCTTTCCGTTTCTCTGTAAACGTAGTAATTCCAAAAAGCAGTCTTTTACACTTTTTAAGCGGTGAATTTGACAAAAAAATTCCATTAACTATATTCTGTTCCCTAGCTTTATTAGGGCCCATAGCTCAGTTGGTTAGAGCAGCGGACTCATAATCCGTCGGTCCCTGGTTCGAGTCCGGGTGGGCCCAGAATTGAGAAATACAGTCTATGAAGGTCCATAGAGAGAAATCAGAAGTAACTCCCCCTTCAAAAGCGCAAGAAATACTATTTTCCCCAAAAAAAAGCATGCTGAGGTTGTTTCGCCTGAAGTTAAAGTACTATGGAAGAACATATTGAAAGCCTACAGAAGCTTCAGACAGTTGACTTAATAATCAGAGAGTTAACTGAAGGGCTTGAAAAATATCCAAACGAAATCGACAATCTTAAAAACGACCTTCGGGAAAAGGAAAAATCAATAGAGTTACAGGAAGTTAGTCTTTCAGAACTCAAAACGCAAAGAGATAATCTTGAGTCCTCAATTCGCTCTAATCAGGATTCCATAAAAAAATCCGAGGAGAGGCTGTTTTCAATAAAGACCCATAAGGAATATGAAGCGCTCCAAAAAGAGATAACTGATACCAGGAAGGAAAATCGCGAAATAGAAGACCGTACAATCTCCGTAATGGCAGAGATTGAAGAAACCGAGGCAACTCTTGCCGAGAAAAAAGAAAACTACTCAACTTTAGCGGAACAATACGCCCAGCAGATCGCGGAAAAGGAAAAAAAGATCGAAGAACTTGAGATCTCCCGAGAACCAGCGGAGAAGGAAAAAAGCAAAATCTTATCCAACATAGATCCAAAGATACTTCCGCTTTACGAAAGAATTTTTAAGAGAAACGGTAGAGCGCTCGCACTTGCGAAGAATGAAAAATGCACAAGCTGTAACATAAATATTCCTCCGCAACTCTATAACGAAATATTAAAACGGGTAAAACTGGTTCAGTGCCCGAACTGTAAGAAGATTCTTTATACAAGTTCATAACCACTCATGTTTCTATCTCATAAAGAACATGCCTCCTAAATATATAACCGAAGTCTATATAGATGGAGCGTCCAGGGGAAACCCGGGAGAATCCGGTGTCGGTGTTCTTGTCATACACGCAAATTCAGAAAGAAAAGAAATAAGGAAATATATAGGCAAGGGGACAAATAACGAGGCAGAGTACAAGGCACTCATTGCAGCACTTTCTTACCTAGCAACACAAGACATCTCAGAAGTAAAAATTCACACTGATTCTAAACTCGTCGCAAGTCAGATGAACGGTCTCTGGAAAGTAAAAGATCCGAAGCTTAGAACTTTGTACTCGGAAGCCAAGAAACTCGCCTCTTCACTCCCAAAACTCAACATAGAGTATATACCCAGGGAGAAAAATAACGAGGCCGACGCCCTTGCGAATGAGGCTATTGATAGATACTTTAATGATTAGCGAGTCGGCCACGCGGTCGCCCGTGGTTTATCCACGGGAGGAAAGTCCGAGCTTCGCAGGGCAGGGCGCTGGCTAACAGCCAGGTGTCGCGAGACAACGGAAAGTGCAACAGAAAGCATACCGCCTCAGCGCCGCAGGCGCCGTGGCAAGGGTGAAAAGGTGGTGTAAGAGACCACCGCTCCGAAAGTGATGGAGGAGGCAAGGCAAACCCCGCCCGAAGAAAGACAAATAGGAAAACGTCCGGACTATGGTCCGGCCTGGGTTGCCCGCTCTGGTTTTCGGGTAGTCGCTTAAGGTACCCTGGTAACAGGTATCTCAGATGGATGACCGTGCTTGACAGAACTCGGCTTATAGGCCGACTCGTTTTTTTAAGACAGTACCCAGCAATGAAGTCTAGAGTTCTTCTTCTTTCTTACTCACTTTATCTTCACTCAGTAAAGGTGCTCAATAAGAAAAAGATAGAAATTCTCTACCAAGAGAGTGGAAAAACAAATTTACTTATTTGATCTCGACTTTTAGAAACTCTTTCTTTCCGATCTTAACCTCAAAAGCAGTGTCATCGGGAAAAACTGAGTTGGGATCTGCGTACTTCTCTCCATTTATGACAAGTCCTCCCTGAGATATGAGTCGTTTAGCTTGTCCCCTTGTGCTAACGGAATCGGACACTTCCAAAACAAGATCCACTACCTTACGGGAACTGGAAGAATAAACTTTCTCTTTTACATCTTCCGGAAAAGACCTTTTTGAAAACTTGGTTTCAAAGTCCCTAGTGGCTTCCAATGCGCTTTGGGGATCATGAAGCCAGGAAACTATTTCTGAAGCAAGAGCTTTTTTCGCTTCCATTGGATGACGGGCTTTTAGCTCTTTTATCTCTTCTTCATCACAAGTGCTTAGAAGAAGATAGTATCTCCACATAAGTTCATCTGAAATCGACATCAATTTCCCGTATATATCCTGGGGAGATTCGTCAAGACCTATATAATTCCCAAGTGACTTGGACATTTTCTTCGTTCCATCGGTTCCCTCAAGTATTGGAAGAAAAACTCCTACCTGCGGAGACTGTCCATAATGTCTCTGAAAATCGCGACCAAGCAATATGTTAAAAGTCTGATCTGTACCTCCAAGCTCAATATCACAGCACATCTGCACGGAATCGTATGCTTGTACTAACGGATATATAAATTCCCTTAAAGAAATGGATACGCCTTCTTTGTATCTTTTCGAAAAATCGTCCCGATCCAGTATACGCGAAACGTTAACGAGAGAGGTGAGCCTCATAAACTCTTCTGGACCGAGTTCACTGAGCCAGTGAGAGTTTGAAAGGACCTGGGTATTTTGTTCGTCAAGAACCTTAAAAACCTGTCGCTCGTAGGTCTTTGAGTTCTTAATTATTTCCTCTTTTGAGATTGAAGGGCGGGTTTCGCTCCTCCCTGATGGATCTCCTATATAGGCGGTAAAATCCCCTATAAGGAAAAGAACTTCGTGACCCAGAGCTTGAAAATCACGAAGTTTTTTAAGAATTATCCCGTGACCCAAGTGCAAATCGGGAGAAGTGGGATCAAATCCCGCTTTTACTTTGAGAGGCCGATTGTCCTTTGCTGAAGCTTCAAGTTTCGAAAGAAGTTCATCTTCGGGAATTATCGCTTCGGTTCCCCTTTTTATTATCTTTAATTGTTCTCTAGGATCAGCAAAAGCCACTTGGGAATTCCTCCTCGTGATGCCGAGAAAGTGCTCATGGAAGGTTGGTTGATCCCATGAGATACCTGTCGCACTCCCTGGCAGCTTCTCTCCCCTCGTTTATCGCCCACACAACAAGGCTTTGTCCTCTGCGTGAATCTCCCGCGGCGAAAACCCCTTCGATATTTGTCATATACTTTCCATACTCTGCCATGGCGTTTGAGCGCTCGTCAGTGTGGATATTCATCTGTTCCAATAGTCCCTGTTCGGGACCCAAGAATCCAAGGGCCAAAAGTACGAGTCCGCATGGCCACCTTTGTTCAGAGCCTTCTACTTCTCTAAACAGCATCCTTCCATCATTTCCCCTGTACCACTCAATCCTTACCGTCTCAAGTTCTGATACTCCATTTGCGCCGTCTCCTATGAATCTTTTCGTAAGAACCTGATACTTTCTAGGGTCTTCTCCAAAAACAGCCATGGCTTCCTGCTGACCATAATCAAGTCTGTATACTCTAGGCCATTGCGGCCAAGGGTTATCCTCCGCTCTGTGGTCGGGAGGCTTAGGAAGTATTTCAAACTGAAGAAGGCTTCTACATTCATGTCTCATAGAGGTCGCAACACAGTCAGTTCCGGTATCTCCACCCCCCAAAACAATTACGTCTTTTCCCGCAGCGGATATATAGTTGCCGTCACTGAGCCCACTATCAAGAAGACTCTTTGTGTTGGCCTTTAAGAATTGCATGGCAAAGTAAATCCCTCCAAGGTCTCTTCCCTCAATAGGAAGATCCCTGGGTTTTGTCGCTCCAGTGCATATAACAACCGCATCGAATTTTTTTATGAGATCATTTCCGTCAATATCCTTTCCCACTTCGGTTTTTGTAACGAATTCAATTCCCTCCTGTGAAAGGATATTGACGCGACGATCAACGATCTTCTTGTCAAGATGAGGATTGGGGATGCCGTACATAAGCAGTCCACCAATTCGGTCATCCCTTTCAAACACGGTGACCATATGTCCCGCCTTGTTGAGTTGCGCCGCGCAGGAAAGCCCCGCAGGTCCTGAGCCTATGACAGCGACTTTCTTGCCAGTTCTAATCTCGGGAGGCTCCGGTCTGATCCACCCTTCCTCAAACCCCTTGTCGACTATTGCGCATTCTATGCTCTTTATGGTAACGGCAGGCTCGTTTATTGCCAATACACATGATCCCTCACAGGGAGCCGGACATATACGACCAGTAAATTCAGGAAAATTGTTCGTCTTGTGAAGTCTTTCCAGCGCCTCTCTCCAGAGACCGGAATAAACCAAGTCGTTCCATTCGGGTATAAGGTTGTTTATGGGACAACCGGCGGTCATTCCGCCGATTATATCGCCAGTCTGACAGAAGGGAACTCCGCAGTCCATACACCTTGAACCCTGTATGGCCAGTTCTTTTTCGGGAAGATGCCCATGGAACTCGTCCCAGTCAGAAATTCTCTGAGCAGGATCCCTGTCAAGTCCAACCTTCCTTTCATAATTCATAAAACCTGCGGGATCACCCATTGAAAAACTTTTCCTCCGTCTGAACTTTCGTATCAGTTTCCGCTTACGCGGGCTAGGTCTCTTTTATTTTCTTCAAAGGCCGCCATGAGGGCCTCATCACCGGAAAGACCGCTCTGTCGTGCATGGTTTATATGCTCAAGCATCCTTTTATAATCTTTCGGTATCACTTTCACGAATCTAGGAAGATTTTGAGACCAGTCTTCCAAAATACGTTGCGCCACTTCGCTTCCCGTATACTCAAGGTGTTTTCTTACCATATCAAAAAGTTCCACATGGTCATCTTCCTCGACAGATTCAAGAAACACGGATTCGGTATTGCACCTTTCCTCAAAATCTCCGTCGGGGTCATAAACATACGCTATGCCCCCTGACATCCCAGCCGCAAAATTTCTTCCAGTCGGACCCAATACCGCGACGCGGCCTCCGGTCATATATTCACAGCAATGATCTCCTACGGCTTCTACCACAGCGTGGACTCCGCTGTTTCTAACGCAGAATCTCTCGCCAGCTATCCCCCGCACATAAGCTTCTCCTCCAGTGGCTCCGTAAAAAGCTACATTACCAATTATGATATTCTTCTCGGCAACAAAAGTAGATTCTGCCGGAGGATAGATGATTACCTTTCCTCCAGAGAGCCCTTTCCCGGTATAGTCGTTTGAGTCACCCTCAAGAACAAGGGTCATGCTTTTCGGAACGAAGGCTCCAAAACTCTGTCCCGCCGAACCTAAAAAATGAAGCCTTATTGTATCCTCTTCAAGCCCGTTAAGACCATACCTTCTAGTAAGCTCGCTTCCCACTATGGTTCCCACTGTTCTGTTAACGTTTTTTATGGGAACGGTGGCGCTGACACGTTCACCTTTTTCAATGGCCGGGCGGCATATTTCCATTAAAACGGTTTCATCGAGTGATTTCTGTATTCCGTGGTCCTGTTCAATCTGACAGTAAGTTCCCCAATCCTCTGGAACTTCGGGACGAACTAGCATGCTGCTAAGATCTATACCCTTGGCCTTCCAGTGGTCAAGCGATCTTCTCATTTCCAAGCGGTCTGTTCTCCCTATCATTTCGTTTACAGTCCGAAAACCCATTTTAGCCATTATCTCGCGGAACTCCTTAGCAACAAAATGCATGAAATCAACCACATGCGCCGGATCTCCGGTGAATTTCTTTCTAAGTTCAGGGTTCTGTGTAGCAACTCCGACAGGACAAGTATCAAGATGACAAACTCTCATCATTATGCATCCTAGAACTATTAGAGGAGCTGTGGAAAAACCATACTCTTCCGCTCCCAAAAGAGCCGCTATAGCCACATCTCTCCCGGTTTTCATTTGACCATCAGTTTCAAGAACCACCCTGCTTCTAAGATTATTAAGTACAAGTGTCTGGTGTGTTTCGGCTATGCCAAGTTCCCAGGGAAGTCCAGCGTGCTGTATGCTGCTTTGAGGAGAGGCGCCCGTTCCTCCTGAAGTTCCGCTTATAAGTATTACATCCGCATGACCCTTTGCAACGCCCGCGGCTATGGTTCCAACCCCAACCTCTGAAACAAGTTTGACATTTATCCTCGCATGCTTGTTCGCATTTTTAAGATCGTAAATTAACTGTGCCAGATCTTCAATTGAGTAGATGTCATGGTGGGGCGGCGGCGATATAAGCCCAACTCCCGGAGTTGATAGTCTTACCTTGGCTATCCAAGGGTAAACTTTTCTTCCCGGAAGCTGTCCTCCCTCACCCGGTTTTGCCCCTTGAGCTATTTTTATCTGTATCTCATCTGAGTTCACCAAGTATTCACTCGTAACTCCGAAACGACCCGAAGCAACCTGCTTGATCGAACTTCTCCTTAGGTCGCCGTTGGTATCTGGAGTGAACCTGTCGGTGTCTTCTCCCCCTTCCCCCGTGTTGCTTTTGCCCCCTATTCGGTTCATTGCGACCGCGAGGCTTTCGTGCGCCTCTTTACTTATAGCCCCGTAAGACATGGCTCCGGTCTTGAACCTTCTGCATATGCTTTCAACCGACTCCACTTCTTCAAGTGGCACTGGGTTATCTGAGAACTTAAGATCCATAAGGCCGCGAATGGTAAAATGTTCCTTTTCCTCGTCGTTCGCAAGCTTTGTGTATTGCTTGAATTTTTCGTAGCTTCCTGTCTGGCAAGCCTCCTGAAGCTTGTGCACAGTACGTGGGTGGTACATGTGACGCTCTCCGTCAGGCCTCCATCTGTAAACCCCTCCAGTCTCAAGCGTCGCAACTTCAACATCTCTTTCCGCATAAGCCATGGAGTGGCGTTTTATCGCTTCTTCAGCTATGACGTCAATTCCCACTCCCTGTATACGGGAAGCCGTCCAAGTGAAATATTTGTCAATAAATTCCGTATTTAGGCCAAGCGCCTCAAATATTTGAGCCCCGTGGTAGCTCTGCACCGTTGAGATACCTATTTTTGACATTATCTTTACAAGACCCTTAACCAGACTTTTCACATACCCGGAGACTGCTTCCTCGTAAGATAAGTCCCCAAGCAGGTTCTGGTGAATCATGCCGTTTATGGTCTCGTAAGCCATGTAGGGAGCTACAGCGCTTGCGCCGTATCCTATAAGAAGTGCCATGTGGTGAGTCTCTCTTGGCTCCCCCGATTCAACAACAAGCGTCGCACACATCCTCTTTCCATTTCTTATAAGGTGATGGTGAAGCCCGGAGACCGCAAGCAAGGCTGGTACCGGAGCGTTTTTAGAGTCAAAACCTCTATCCGAAAGGATGAGTATATTGGCGCCTTTTTCTATCAGTTCGTCTGCGTGGGAGAATATACGGAAAAGCGCTTCCTCCAGTCCCTTTTTACCCTTTCTGGGATTAAAAAGAGTAGGAATGACTTCACAATGGAACTTTTCTCCTCTGAAGGTTTTTAGCTTTTCAATCTCGGGATTCGTCAGAAACGGGGTCTCAAGCTCTATCTTTTCACAGCTTTTCGCCTCAGGACGCAGGATGTTAGCCGTCGTACCAAGAGTAACCATAGTTCCCGTTATAAGTTCCTCACGTATTGCATCAATAGCGGGATTGGTTACCTGAGCGAACATCTGCTTAAAGTAGTTGTAAAGAAGCTTCGATTTGTCAGACAAAGCCGCAAGAGGAGTATCGACTCCCATAGCCCCCACAGGCTCGACCGCGTTTTTTGACATCGGGCCCAAAAGAATTTGCAGATCCTCAAACGTGTAGCCGAAAACCCTCTGCCTTGTAAGAAGTTCGGAGGCATCATATTCGGGCGAAGTTTCGGCAGGTTCTTTTTTCATAATCCCGGAAAAACTCTCCATATTCTCCTTGAGCCATTTTCCGTAGGGCTTTCCTGTCGAAAGCCTTTCCTTAAGTTCGGAATCTCCGACAATACGACCTTCCCGAGTATCTATTAAAAGCATCCTTCCCGGAAGCAAGCGCCCCTTATAACTCACCCTTTCAGGGGGTATGTCTACAACCCCGACTTCTGATCCCAGAACCACTATGTCGTCTTTCGTGACATAGTATCTGGTGGGACGCAATCCGTTTCTGTCAAGCACCGCTCCTACTTTTTGACCATCGGTAAAAGCTATGGATGCGGGACCATCCCAAGGCTCCATAAGACAACTGTGGAACCTGTAGAAATCTTTTTTCTCAGCGGACATGCTCTCGTGCTTGGACCAGGGCTCGGGAATCATCATCATCGCGGCATGCTCTATTGAGTAACCCGACAGAGACAAAAATTCCATGGCGTTATCAAAAGAGGCGGAATCGCTTCCCTCAGGAGGTATGACTGGAAAGATTTTTTCAATATCATCGCCGTAAAAACCTGATTCCAAAACAGCTTGTCTTGAATGCATCCAGTTGATATTTCCCCGAAGAGTGTTTATTTCCCCGTTGTGTATAACGTATCTGTAAGGATGAGCTCTTTCCCAGCTCGGGAAAGTGTTTGTGCTGAAACGTGAGTGTACAAGAGCTATAGCGCTTTCCATAAGATCAGAAGTCAGATCTGGAAAGTAG
>RKRQ01000037.1 GCA_007571325.1 Candidatus Dadabacteria bacterium | reverse complement strand
TAATAAAATCGGGCTCTAACACCTCATTTTGAAGGTCGGTTTTATTGGTAACTCCCGTTAGCACAAGTGCTGTGCTGCAGCCGGCCTTTCTTCCTCCAGCAATATCAGTACGGATGCTGTCTCCGATCAGAAGAGTTCTTTTTGTCATTGCTACTCCACTTTTTTCCAAGAGGTCGAACATGTATTTTTCAGGTTTTCCAGCTATTAGTGCTTTCTTTCCAGATGCAGCTTCTACACAAGCCAAAAAAGCCCCGGTTGCAGGAGCCCGGCCATGTTCAAAGGGATAGAAGAAATCTCCGTTTGTCCCGATAAAACCTGCTCCGTTACCAACCGCTATAGATGCGGTTTTTATTTCCTCAAAATTAAATTTGGGATGGCTTCCTATAACCACTAGGTCTGTACCCAGAGAATTTTCTCCGCAAAGCTCAACCAATCCAGTTCTTCTGACTTCATTTTTCAGATAATCGCTTCCCGCTACGTATACGGTTTCCCATTTTTCAGAAGGTGTTTTTTCTTCTATTAGAGAAACAGTTGCCATGGGAGAAGTTATAAATTCGCCATTGTAAGATTCGATTCCCAAGTTGTAGAGTTTTCTTACATAATCAGAGGGAGAACGTGAGGGGTTATTGGTTATGAAACGGATATTTTTTTTATTTTTCCTTAATGTTTCAAGTACTAGGGGGGAGTTGGCAATGGCTTTTTCGCCGGAATATATTACCCCGTCTAGGTCAAAGACAAAATGATCAAACGAATTCTGAAAATCCATAACGGGACCGGGAGTTTTTGGGAAAAGTGTTCTTATCCCCAGATATTTTTCTTAAGTTCTTCCTGAAGCTCAGAATTATAGTTTGACTTCATTATCTTGATAAGCTTATTTTCTCTGTCTTCAAAGAACTCAACTCCCATGAAAGAAAGTACGTCAAACGCCGCTCTTTTATATCCTTCGTAGAATTCCTCTATTTCTCCTGAAGCTCTGACGGTCTTTGAATCGAGATAAAGTGCTATTGCTGCAATTTCATCCTTTATTTCTGGGGATATTTCAATCTCGAATCCCTCAAGTTCGCCTTGAAGGAGGTGATTTGTGTACATTTCAATTACGGTATCAAGCGTGTTTACATCCATTTAAGGGTATTCTAACCGTTTTTATCAAGAAGTTCACTTGCCACTATTATGTTTTCTCTTCCTGCTCTAGCCGCAAGGTCTACTGCTTCTTTGAGAGTGGTTTTCTCCTGAACAGTCCCGAGTTTTAAAAGCATGGGAAGATTTACTCCGGAAATAACCTCTGTTTTGCCGCTTTCAAGAAACATCAGGCTTATATTGGAGGGTGTTCCTCCAAACATATCCGTGACGAGCAGTATTCCATCTCCCTCATCAACGGTATCGATTGAAGCCCTGACCGTTTTCTCAAAGTCCTTGGAGTCTTTTGAAGCGTCTATTGAAACCGCTGTCATCTTGACTCGGGGCTTTTCAGGAAGAATGAAATTTACGGCTGATACAAGCTCTTTTGCAAGCTCTCCATGGGTGACCACTACTATGGAAAACATAGGATCTTTATAGCTTATTTATATCCCTGTGTCTAATAATTGCGGAGTAATCGGAGAGGTTTTTTCCCATAGCGTTGGCTATAACTACTGAACGGTGTTTTCCCCCGGTGCATCCGATTCCCAGAGTTAAGTATGATTTTCCTTCTTCAGAATATTTCGGGATTAAAAAGCGCAGAAAAGAACAAAGCCTTGCGAGAAACTCACGTGAATCTTCGTCGGACATGACAAAATCCACGATTTCACTTCTGGTTCCGTCAAGGTTTTTTATAGATTCTGTAAAGTATGGATTTTTTAAAAAGCGAACATCGAAGATCAAGTCCGCGTCTTCGGGAATCCCATACTTGTAGCCGAAAGAGAGGAAGGTAATAATTGGGGCCTTTTTGCCGGTTGTTCCAGCTACCTTGGCTATAGTTGTTTTCAGATCGTGAACACTAAGAGTGGTCGTGTCTATGCGTTGGTCCGCGAGCCTTCGAATATCTTCCAGGATTTGCTTTTCTTCTGATATTCCCTCAGAAAGGATTTTTCCAGCTGCCAGCGGGTGAACCCTCCTTGTCTCCTTGTATCTTTTAACAATTGCTTCATATGAACATTCAAGAAATAGGAGGTCAACCCTCTTAGCCGATTTTTTTATCTTCCCCAGTATTTTTTCAAAGTCATAAAGCGTATCTTTCGCCAGTATGCGTATATCGATTACTACGACTGTCTTTTTTATCTGCGTGAGAGATTTTTCACAGAGGTTGATAAAGGAGAAAAGAAGTTCGGGAGGAAGATTGTCGACGCAGAAAAACCCTAGATCTTCAAGCACTTTTGCCGCGGTACTTTTTCCTGAACCTGAAAGTCCACTTAGTATTATTATACGTTCCATTACTCTGTAATGTCGTATGGGATCTCGACTTTTTTGCCGGTTTCTTTCAGTATCTGGTTTCGCACTGCCACTTCTATTATGGATGCCATATTCCTGCCTGGACTCACCGGCAGCACTACGTAAGGCAATTCAATATCTAGTATGGAATATGTTTTTGTATCTATGCCCAGACGATCGTATTCCGTCTCAGAGTCCCACTGGTGAAGCTCTATGACGATCTCTATTTCTCTTTTTTCCATAACGCAGGTGGTCCCGAAAAGATCTTTTATATTCACTATTCCTATTCCTCTTACTTCCACAAGATACCTTATGTTTTCAGGTCCTACTCCGATGAGTGTGTGAGAGCCTATCTTCCTTATTTCGACTACATCATCCGCTATGAGCTTAGAACCCTGTATTATAAGGTCAATTGCACACTCGCTTTTTCCGATTCCGCTTTTCCCGAGAATAAGGACTCCCATGTTATGCACATCCAGAAGTACTCCATGAACTGTTATCCGGGTTGCAAATTCCTCGGCGAGAAGTTCGTTCATAATGGATATGAGTTTTCCGGTGCTCAAGGTTGTGGTGAAAAGCGGTATGTTTTTTCTTTCAAAATGTCCGCTAAAAGATGCTTGAGGACGAGACCCTTTTGAGAGTATGAAGCAGGGAATATTGTTTGAAAGAAGGCTTGTTATTATCTTTTCTTGGGTGCCGTCGCGGAATCCGTTTATATAGGAGATTTCTGTTCTGCCGAGTACCTGTACAGTTCCATCCTCTAGCTCTATTCTTTTTTCTATCATCCTTAATCCCGGTTTTTTGGCACTTGATGAGATTATGTGTCTTTCAAAACCTTTTTCTCCGCAAACGGGTTCCAGGCAGAGCTTCTCTCCGAATTTTCCGTAAAAATCCCTGACTGACAGCGAGTGGTTATTCTCAGAATTTTTCATCTTCTTCAATTAGCAGGTTATATATCTCAGAAGCCTCTTTTGAGGCGAGAAGCTTTGCCCTCACGTCGTCTTGTCCGAGTATTTTTGATATCCTTGCAAGTAGCGTTATCCGGGTTTCCGTGGGACAGTTCTCAGGGGTTATGAAAACAGCGAAGAGATGGGTTTTCTCTCCATCTAACGAGTCAAAATCAATTCCCTTTTCGCTTCTGGCAAACGCGAAGGTTATGTTAGAGATGTCGAGAAACTTTACGTGTGGAATGGCTACCCCTGAATCAATTGCGGTACTGCACAGCTCCTCTCGTTCGACCAGAGTTTCATTAAGTCTATGTGCGTTAAGTCTGGGAACAGTTTCAGCTACTTTTTCTGAAAGCTCCTGCAGTACATCCGGTTTTGAAGTTGAAACAAGTTCGGGGAATACGGAATTCTTTTCTAGGCATTCCGAGATTTTCACTTTTCTTTTTCCGCGTTCAGGGGGTAACAAGTCCTACCTTTTTCGAGTCGGTTTTTTTGTAAACAACATTCATCTCAAGTGTTTCGCTGTTTCTAAAAGCCACAAAATTTTCTTCAGACGCATCAAGCTGCAACAGTGCCTCCGCAACGCTCATCGGCTTGGGACTTAGAAACTGGTGATCCACTCTGAAGTTGTTGTTTCTTTTCACTCTCTGCTCACGCGCCGTAGAAGGAGTTTTTGAGCTGTTTCTTCTTCTAAGAGTCAGTTGCTTGTCCGTCCTTCTTCTCAGCTGCTTTATGATTGTGTCAAAAAGCTTGTCTATTGCGGAGTGCATTTCATCCGTTTGTACAGAGGCGGCTGCTTTCATAGGACCCGAACTGATGGTTATTTCCGCGTTGTTTCTGAGTTTTTCTGCCGAGAGAAGAATTTTCGCCTCTGAGGGGTTTCTTTCCGGGTCTATATATCGCTGGAGTTTTGGCATTTTCTTCATGGCATAACGCTTTAGGTGTTCTGATTTTCTTCTGTCCGGAATATTTTTTGTTATGATATCGATTTTCATGTTTCAAACCTCCTTCGAAAGTCTTTTTGATGAATTGGGTATACCAAGCATTTTTCTGTATTTTACGACTGTCCTCCTAGCGATCTTTACATTCTTCATAGAAAGTATTCTGGATATGTCTGCATCGGAGAATGCACACTTAGGGGTTTCTTCATCAATTATTTCCTTTATCATTGATTTAATTTTTTCAAGTGAGACTTTTTGCCCGTTTGATGAGTGGATGCCCCTTGAGAAAAGCTTTCTGATTTCTATGATTCCTTGGGGACACTCTATATATTTTCTACTCGTTATACGGCTCACTGTTGATTCGTGAATGCCCACTGTATCGGCTACGTCCTTTAGCCTTAGAGGTTTTATATGAGAACTGCCGTGGTCAAAGAATTCTTTTTGCTCGTCAACAATCTTTTCCATAACTTTGCGCATTGTAGTTTCCCGCTCTTCAATACAGCGGACTATTCTCTGCGCCATCTCGATTCTTTCCCGCAGGTAGTTTGTAGTTTCTCCGGTTAGGTTTGCGCGGTCGGCCAGAATTTTTCTACAGTACGAACTTATTCTAAGTTTCGGAAAGCTTCTATTTGACTGCATCTGCAACTTATCTCCCACTTTATACACATAAAAGTCAGGGACTATGTTTCTGCTTGTGTCTTTTGTGTAGTATGGCCGTCCCGGCTTGGGTTCAAGTGACGTTATTGAGGTTTCTATCTCCTTTATATCTTGTGAGCTTATGTCAAGTTCTTTGCAGATTTTTTCATAATTTTTTTTGCCTAGATCGTCAATATGATCTTCTATCACTTGCACAAGGGGACTTTGTTTTTCGTAGCCGAGGTCCATGGCCTGTACCGCAAGACATTCGGAAAGGGATCGGGAACCGACTCCGATTGGATCAAACGTGGTACGTATTTTTTCAGCGACCCATCTTACCTCTGCCAGACTATTCCTATTTGCTGAGGAGCGGTCTTTTTCATCAAGCAGCTCTGCTATTTCCTCAAGTTCAGTCTCAAGATATCCGTCTTCGTTTATGTTCCCGATGATAAGAGAAGCTATGCGCTTTTGCCGTTCGCTTAAATCAGTAATTGAAAGTTGCCAATGAAGGTATTCAAACAGGGAGTCTTGGCTGGGTATCTGGCTTTCCCACTCCGCCGCTTCATTTGTTCCTGCCGAGAACTCCTCGGGCATTGGGTAATCCGCTTCTGCGGGAACGAGTTCGTTTATAAGGGACTCGTTTGAATTTTCCTTTTCCATCTCCATAGATGACTCAGTATCTTCTTCTAGAGCTGGGTTTTCTATGAGTTGTTCCTCAATGTATTCCCTGAGCTCAACTGTGTTCATCTGGACCAAGCTTAGAAAAAGTCTTAGATGTTGGGTGAGTATGAGCTTTTGCTTTTGTAAAGTGTTCGGGGTTTGCGCGAGACCGACTCCGAATCCGCTCATTAAACTATATCTTCTCCTTATTTATTTCCCGACTCCAGTAAAAAACTTACATAAAATTATAACACCATTTCATCCTTTATTTAATTTTAGTTCAGCCAAAGATATAGGTCTCAATTACAGCGCGGGAAATGTATAAGAAAAAATAATCTAGTACAATAGGGAAATAAAAAATCTAGACAATGTTAAAAAGAGGTTAGAACGAACCTACTGTTATAGTTGATGAGAAGATAAATTGGGCGGAGTGCAAGATTTTTCGGGGGAAGGAGAAAATATCCCACGTTTTCTGAGGTGAGAAAAGTTGTTGATTTTTTACGATCGGATTTGAGCGCTTGTTGCTAAAAAGTCTCTTGTTCAAAGAGGCGGAGCGGAAATTGCTCAGGTTAAACGAATTGAGGGGAAGCGAGTTATAGAGCAGCCTACTGTATTGTCTTGTTTCCTGGTTCATAGTCCCTTACTGGGATTGGTGAAGCATGATGAAAGATCATAAGCCAGTTATCATCTTGCTTTTCGAATATGTTGGTGGACTGAGAGAGGTTAAACATGACTGGATCTCGTTTGATATACACCATTTCCTGCAGACAGGTCACCCAGGCTATGTTGTCGCTTATGTCTACAGTTACGTTCGAAATGCTTATGTCAACCTGATCCTGGGGATCAAAAACGCTTTCCCAGCTTTGTCTGATGGCTTCCCAGTTGCGAAGAGCAGTCCATCCCGGATGAACACATCCTGACCTTGAGTCTTTTACCCAGACCTCTTCCATGAGCTCAAGGTTTCTGGTTCCCAAAGCTTCATAAAAAAGGTTGTTAATTCTGAGTATTTCTTCGTTGTCTTTCTTCGTAGTCATAATTTTGTAACTAATTAACTCTACCGGAAAAGATCAAGGATTTTGCTGAACTGCGAAAATATGTCTTCCTGCATTCTCAGAATGTCGTTATAAAGCGCTGCGACCATGATGAGAATAAGGAAAGAAAATCCAATTCTCTGTGTTATCTCAAGAGTTTTCGTGCTAAGGGGTTTTCTCTTTATTTTCTCGATTCCCATATAGAGCAGATGTCCTCCGTCAAGCATTGGTATTGGGAGAAGGTTTATTAAAGCGAGATTTATGCTTATAAGCGAAGTGAATTGCAAAAGATTTGATATGCCGCTCTGGGCAACTGATCCTGACACTTTTGCTATGAGAAGTGGTCCTGCTACCGTTTTCCCGGCTGTGGCAAGGGCTATTTTCCCTGTTATGAGCTTAAAGAGAAATCCGAAGAAAAGAAAGGTGATCTCAACCGTCATGCGTGCCGCTTCTGCTATTCCCTTGTAAAGCGATTCGAAAAAACCGTATTTTTTGAGAATGGTGTTCGTATTGGGAGTGATTCCGACTATATAGCGCCCATATTCCTTTTCCATCTCCGCCGCTAGACGAAAATCCATCTTCTCTCCCTCACGTTCAATTATGAAGTCAAGTTTTCTTCCTCCGCTTTCAGTTATTATGTCTGACATATGATTCCAGTCAGTAACTTCTACGCCATCAATTGCCTTTATCTTATCTCCCGGACGTATTCCTGCCTTCCATGCCGGGCCGTCCTTGGCTACCTCGGCTATATTTGTAGCTATGGGCCTTCCAAGTCCAGTTTCTACTCTTCCGTCGGAACCGGCTTTGGCAAAAAGAGTAAGAACTCTGGTCTCATTTTCATTTCCTACCTCGAACTCAATCAGGGAATCGGGATTTGACTGAACGGCAATGTTTAGGTCTCTCCAGTTGGTTACCTCTTTTCCGTTTACACTTAGTACCCTGTCTCCTACTGAGAAACCTGAGAGATGAGCCGGGGAATCTTTCTTTACATAGGTTATGTCCGGAGGAGCTTCAAGATAACTGGAGACGCTTATTCCGAACATGAACACAAGAGGCATGAAAAAGAAGGGAATTATAAAATTCATAGCTGGCCCTGCTATAACAACAAGAAATCTGTCGGTAAGAGACTTGTTGGAAAAGCCCCTTTGGTAATCTTTTTCATAATGGGCTTCTATATTGTAAAGAGCAGAAGAATTAGCGAGAAAAGTGTAGATTCTGCCGTCTCTTTCCACCTCAATTTCTTTTTCTGGTTTCGTGTCTGATTCTAGAGCGGACAGAAGTTTTTGCCAGTTCATATACTTTTCAAGACTGAATCCTTTTATTCCGATAATTCTGTCCCCGGACGCAAAAGGCGATTCGGTATCCGCAACCTTCTCGACAATTATGTTTTCCTCTTTTCCTTCCCCGTACATTTTTACGTATCCGCCCAGTGGAAGAGCTGAAATCAAGTATTCCGTTTCGCCCTTTACGAAAGAAATAAGCTTCGGGCCGAAACCTAGAGAGAACTTCTCGACTCTTATGTTACTTCTTTTTGCGAGTAAAAAATGTCCCAGTTCGTGAAAGAAGACTAGGATTCCTATTACGAAAATAAAAGCCAGGATTGTAATCATCACTGAGAAATAAGGCTGTCTATTAACCGAGCGGCGGTACTCCTTGACCACCTGTCCGCTTCTAATATATTGTCAAGACACCCTGAGTCAAGGTTGTCGTGATAACCGAGGGTTTCCCTTACAATCGGTATTATGTCGGTGAATTTTATCTTTTCATCGAGAAAAGCACTTACGGCCACTTCATTTGCCGCATTCAATACAGCTGGATAGGTACCGCCTATGCTTAGACATTCAACTGCCATTGCTGGAGCATCAAATTTATCAGTGTCAAGTTCTTCAAACGTAATATCCGACAGATCATTTGGTGAAGCGGTAGGATGTCCGAGGTTAAGCCTCTCAGGATAGGAAAGCGCATGGGCTATCGGTATTTTCATGTCTGAGGCAGAAAGATGAGTTATAAACGAGCCGTCGACATACTCAAGAATTGAATGCACTATACTCTGCGGATGTATCCAGATCGATATTTTTTCGACGGGTATATTGAAAAACCACCGCGCCTCTATAATTTCAAACCCCTTGTTCATAAGCGTTGCCGAATCTATAGTTATTTTGTTTCCCATTTTCCATGTGGGATGGCGTAGCGCTTCGGCAACCGTCACTTTTTCCAGATCTTTCTTCGGGGTTTTGCGAAACGGTCCTCCCGACGCCGTTATAATAACCCGCTTAAGAAATTCGCGGTCTTTTTCAAGAAGTGTCTGAGAAATGGCGCTGTGTTCACTGTCTACGGGAAGCAGAGTAACGTCCTTACGTTCTGCTTCGGATATTAGAAGTTCTCCTGCAACCACAAGAGATTCTTTGTTTGCTATTGCTACATTTCTCCCGGCCTTTATTGCAGAGAGTGTTGGAACAAGGCCTGGGAAACCTACCATAGAGGATATGACTAGGTCACAATCTCCCTCTGTAGCTACTGCTATATTTCCCTGCTCTCCATAATATGTTTTGGTCTTTGAATCGGTGATTTCCTTGAGTTTCGTTAAGTCTTCCTTCCTTGTTACCGATACAATTTCAGGAGAGAATTCCACTATCTGTTTTGCCAGAAGATCAAGGTTTTTGCCTGCGCAGAGGGCAGTAACTTCAAATTTCTCGGGAAATCTTCTTATTATCTCAAGAGTTTGAGATCCTATCGAGCCAGTTGATCCGAGTATGGAAATTTTTTTCAAACTAGCTTCCTTTCTCCCTTATTTGCTCCCCTGTGAGTCCGAATCTCCTTTCCCTGCTGCGGTAATTGGCAATAGCTTTTAATAAATGTCTTCTTCTGAAATTTGGCCAGAGAGTTTTTGTGACATATATTTCGGCGTAGGCGAGTTGCCACAACAGAAAGTTGGAAAGTCTCATTTCCCCTCCGGTTCTTATTAGAAGATCCGGTTCTGGCAACTGTGAGGTATAGAGATATTTCTGGAAATCCTCTTCGGTTACCTTTTTCTTCTTTCCCTCGGCCATTATGCTATTAACGGCGTTTATTATTTCTTCCCTACCCCCGTAGCTGAGAGCCAAAGTTATGGTAAGAGAGTCGCATTTCTCCGTCATTTTAATCACGCGCGAAAGAAGCTCACGTATGTCATGCGGGAGATTTGAGAGATTTCCGATAGCTTTCAGTCTTGTATTCTGTGCAAGCAGCTCTTCGCCTTCATTTATTAGGTAGTTTCTTAAGAGGTTCATAAGCGCGAGGACTTCATTCCCCGGCCTTTTCCAGTTCTGGGCGGAAAATGCGTAAAGTGTTACGTATTCTATTCCGATTTCCTGCGCAGTCCGGACCACCGATTTTGCAGATTTTATTCCTTCCTGGTGACCGCTTAACCTGTCAAGATTTTTGCGCCGAGCCCATCTTCCGTTACCATCCATTATTATGACAACATGTCGAGGAATAGGACCCAGAGAGGGAATGTCATGGTTTTTCTGCATTACTAGACACTGTTTGCTAATTTCGCCGACAATTGTCGTTTCAATCCGCTGCCCTGTATATGTAGGAAACAGGATATGTAATTAGAACAACCGTAATAATTACCACCATGGCCACGATCAGGGCGACAGGGTATATCAAAAGAACCCCGAAATAAAAAAGAGCCCTTTTCAGCGGAACCCATTCCCGGGATACTTCGGGGAGGTCGGAAGTACAGCTTTTGATAAATCTCGATATTATTTCAGAAAAAAGCGTGGACATATTTAGAGAACCTATCTAGCATAAAGTATCTTATTTCTGCTCTTTCATCAAGAGTAAGGAACTCTGCGTTTACTTGCTTTATCCAAAAAAATTCTTGTCAGGTAGACTACCGAAGACATAGATTATGATGAGAAGAATACATTTTTTTTTCATAATATACGCGGTAGTTCCAGCATTTGTTTTCTCAACTCCTCTCTTTGCAAAAGAAGATACGTACAGAGGACTTTCTGACTTTGCGAAGGCTCTGAGTCTCATAGAAAAAAACTATGTGGAAGAAGTTTCCTCCGAACAACTGATCCAAAGCGCCATAAAAGGCATGTTTGATTCTCTTGACCCCTATTCTGTTTATCTTTCGTCTGACAGTTTGAGAAACCTTGAGATAGGGACCATGGGAGAGTTTGAAGGTATAGGAGTCGAAATTACGGTGAACGACGGGTTTCTGACCGTTATATCTCCTATCGAGGGAAGTCCGGCACAGGAAACTGGCATGAAATCTGGAGACGTAATTGTTTCAATAGATGGGAAAAGCACTGAGAAAACCAATATAGTTGACGCTCTTGACCGCATAAGGGGAAGGGAAGGAACCAAAGTGGATATAGTTGTCAGAAGAGAAGGAACTGAACAAGACGTTAAATTTACTATTACAAGACGCATAGTAAAGCTCAGAAGTGTTGAGTCGAAACTGGTTGAAAAAGGCATAGGATATATAAAGCTCTCGCAGTTCCACAGGGGCTCAGCAGAAGAGTTTCTCAGTTCCTACAGAAGGCTTGAGAAGGAAAACGACGCTAAACTCGCAGGACTCGTACTTGACCTCAGGAATAATCCCGGAGGATTGCTTGAGCAAGCCATCGCTCTTTGTGACATGTTTATTGATAAAGGACTTATCCTAAATGTGAAAGGAAGGTCGGAACAGACTCTAAAGGAATATTTTGCCAGAGAGGGTATGGAGATATTAACCGACCATGTTGCCGTAATAGTGAACCGAGGAAGCGCAAGTGCTTCAGAAGTTCTTGCCGCGGCTCTTAAGGACAACGGCAGGGCGAAGATAGTTGGTACAAGAACATTCGGCAAAGGTTCAGTTCAGTCAGTAATAGAATTTTCAGGGGAAACCGGAGTGAAGATAACCACAGCGAGGCTTTTCACACCCAAAGGAATTCTCATAGATGGCAAGGGTATAGAACCTGATGTTTTTGTTGAAGGCGTCGACAAGGGGTCTGCTTCTGACCCACAGCTTGCAAGAGCATTGGAAACAGTAAAGCGTATGTGAGGAGAAAAGAGGTTTGACTCGGAAAAGACGAATCAAGAAAAAGCCGTCTACGGCGAAAGGTGGCGATAGAAAAAATAGGACGAAATTATCCCACGCGGTTCTGGTCCTACTTTTTTTCTTTGCCTTTTCAATTTTTGGTCTCCGCTATATAGGGAAATTTCTTGACGAATGGTCACCCAGTGAAATTCCGCCCGTCTCAGCGGAGAAAGCTGGGGAAACAAAACCTGTGAGCTCCACTGGTGAGGATGCGCGTATTGTTTCTCAGATGGAAAAGGTTGAGAAACAAAAACCTCGGCGTCCCAGAGTTATTCTGATAATAGATGATTTAGGTAGGAGCAAGGAGTCGATTGACAGGCTCCTGAGGATTGAGCAACCGCTTAACCTAGCTGTGCTTCCGCATCTTCCCCATTCCCATTACACGGCCCGAGCTGCGTACAGCAAAGGGAAAGAAGTGATACTCCACCTCCCCATGGAACCCAAATTTTCTTCCGGTTACACAGCCGACGATGCCGGGGAGGGGGTTTTGCTGCTAGGTTCATCGATTGAAAAAATAATAGGTGAGATTAGAAGAAACATAAAGGCTGTTCCACATATCGTCGGAGTCAATAACCATATGGGTTCCAAGTTCATGGAGAATGAGGAAACGGTGAGAATGTTAATGAAGGAACTCAAGAGCAGGGGTCTTTATTTTGTCGACAGTCTTACTACCCCGGATTCTCGTGGATACAGCGTGGCTAAGCAGGTCGGAGTGAAGATACTTAAGAGAGATATTTTTATTGACCAGAGCGAGTGGAGCAAGAAATATGTTAAGGGAAGGGAGTATACTATAGAGCAACTTGACCGGCTGGTGCGGGTTGCTGAGAAAAATGGTATAGCGGTGGGGATAGGTCATCCTTATCCGCAGACTATAGATGCTCTTGAAGAGTATATGCCGAAAATTGAGGAAAAAGTGGAATTCATGAAAATATCGGCAATCGCTCTAAACTGAGCCGATTGCGCGGGAAAAGCCTGCAGAGAGGTTCGTTATGGGACTTGTTGATGAGATTAGAAACAGACGGGATTCGTGGAGCCAGAGGCTTGAGGAACAGAGAGTTTCCCAGAAGCCGTACGACCATGAATTCGAGAAGCGGAACGCTAAGAAAATCGAAAAAGAGATAAAAAAGAACCGGGATATGGTCGGGAAGTTTCCACCTGTGGAAAAACTATCGGGATAATAGTTGCGAGGACCCCCGGTCTGCGAACGATTTGACAACGCTTTTGTAATCCTTTACGCTTCTCGCCCCCATAAGGAGGGAGGTTTTGTTTTTTGCCAGGAATAACAGTAGGTAGCAGCGAAAGTATTGATAGTGCTTTAAAAAGGTTTAAGAAGCAGGTTGAGAAGGGAGGGGTTCTTTCTGAGGTAAGGAAGAGAGAATACTACGAAAAACCGAGCGAAAAGAAAAAAAAGAAGCTGTTTGCCGCTAAAAAACGTAGCTCAAGCAGAAAGAGAAGATAGGACGTTTTAATTTGCGCGGTTTTCACCGGAAGTTGTTTCTTAAAGTTCCTCCCAATTAAATCGCTCTGAATGAAGAATCCTTCTTTTACATCAGCGATAGCGGATATAAAGGCAAGGCTGAGTATAGTAGAGATTGTACAGGGCTTTGTTTCCCTTAAAAAGGCTGGGAAAAACTATATTGGGCTTTGCCCATTCCACGATGACAACAACCCGTCCATGCATGTGAATGATGAGAGGGGTTTTTTCCACTGCTTTAGCTGTGGAGCCGGAGGAGATATCTTCGGCTTCCTAATGAAGTATAACAATACAAGTTTTGCTGAAGCTCTAAAGGAACTCGCGGCAAAAGCGGGAGTCACACTTCCTACCTCGCGCCCGCGGACTAAAAGCGCGAAGCAGAAGGAAGCTGCTACTACAAGATTCTTTGAAGTAAATTCTCATGTCTCTTCATTCTACTGCCGCAATCTCCTTGGTTCAGCAAAAGATTCCACTAACGCTAAAAAGTACATTGAATCAAGGGGAATTACTTCTGAGATAATTAAAGAATTCAAACTTGGTTTTGCCCCGGACAGATGGGATTCCGTCATCAGGTTTGCTTCCGCACAGAATATCTCTTTAAAGGAGCTTCAAGATATAGGTCTTGTGATTGCTAGGGATAGCGGAGACGGGCACTACGATCGGTTTCGAAATAGAGTTATTTTCCCCATACTTGGAATAACGGGTCAAATTTGCGGTTTCGGCGGCAGAATTATAACGGAGAAGGGGGTAAAACAGCCGAAATACCTTAATTCCCCTGAATCTCCTGTTTTTAACAAAAAAACTATTCTTTACGGACTCTATCACTCAAAAAATGAAATCGGAAGAAAACGCAAAGCCATTCTAGTTGAAGGCTATATGGATTTTATAAAACTTTATGCAAATGGAATACGCAACGTGGTTGCCACACTGGGAACGGCTTTTACTAATGAGCACGCAAAGCTTCTGCGACGTTTCTGTGAAGAGGTGGCGATTGCTTATGACGGTGATGCCGCGGGTATACGTTCTGCTGTCCGGGCCGGGGAAATTCTTCTTCAACAAGGAATTTCCTCTACAATATGTCGTATTCCCGACGGTCTTGACCCTGATGATTATATTGAAACTCACGGCCTAGAAAGTCTCGATGAACTGATAGCAGATGCAGCTTATGTAACCGATTTCATTATTGACGACACTTTCGCAAGGTACAGAGAAAAAAAAATATCTTCTGGAGAGTCTATTAGATTTCTTGTGGGCATGGTTTCAAAGATAAAAGACCCGGTCCAAAGCGTCAGGGCTGTATCCAAAGTAACCAGGGTTTTTGGAATAAGGGAGTCTGAGTTTCTTTCCCTGATAAAAACTTCGGATTCTGGTAAAAACCGCGGGTCAATTACGCAGACGGCCCTGATTCCGGAAAAAAGCATTCATGAGAGAGAGATTGTAAGGATACTGCTTAAATTTCCTCATTTACTCAGCGCTAAGGAAATAAAAAATGTTGAAAAATATTTTGAAAATGCCGATTTAAAAGTTATTCTCAAGAGTGTGGGTGAAAAGAAGTTTGCCGAGACAACTTCCCTGATGAATTCTTTTGAAGAAATTGAGATACAACAGTTACTAAGTGAGTTGATTTTTTCTTCAGATGATTTGATAGACGAGACGACTTCAAAGAAAATATTGGACAGTTGTATCAGGGAGCTTGAACTGAGGGATATAGCTTCGCAGCGCAACGAGGTGATAGACAGGATCCGTAAACAGCATGGATCTTCGGATAAAAGCCTTGAAAAGAAACTTGTTGAGCAATACAGAGACTTGGTGAGTAAGGAAAAGTCTATAAGAGGAACGGTCAATTGAATCCAAACGATCAAGTTGACGGATTAGGGAAGGAAATAGGCGTACAGGACGAGACAGAATTCTCTGGATACACACAGAGCTTCCGTGGACTCCCGTCTTACTCTCAAACAGAAACCAAGTTCAAGAATACAAAGAATCAGAATTCAGAACAAGACCCTGTAAAATCTTACATTCTTTCTATCGCGCAACATTCTCTACTTTCAAAAGAGGAAGAGGTCGAGATAGCAAGGCAGATTGAAAAAGGCAAAAAAATAATAGCTAGAATGATAATAGAGAACCCTTTTATGATGAAAAAGGTTCTCAAGCTTGAAGAAGAAATCAAGAAGGGGTCACTCGGGTTAGGTGATGTTTCTTATCAAGGCGAGGATGAAGAATCTTCCGTTGATGCGGAAGGATATAACAGTTCCGCAAAAAACTTTCTTCCCATCAAGGAGCTTTTTGCTAATACACAGGAACTGAGAGAGAAACTCAGTACTGCTAAACTTTCAGATAGCGAAAGAGCGAAGATCTCCAAAAAAATCAGAAAAAACAACGAGCGAACCGTGGAACTTCTTGACGAAATTGATTTTTCTTCGGCACAGGCCAACAGAATATACAGCTTGGCGGTTGAGTATGTGGAAAGAATCGAGAGTGGAAACTGTGACTGCATGATGAATTATTCTGATGATGTTATCGGAAATGGTTTGAAATCCGAATATTCAGAGGAAGAGATCAATTCGCTTAAAAAGGTTCTCAGGAGATTTGAAAAGGCAAAAAAAACTACCAAGAAAGCTAGAAAAAGGCTCGTAGAATGTAATCTTAGGCTTGTTGTCAGTATTGCGAGAAAATATATTAACAGAGGACTACCGTTTCTGGACCTGGTTCAGGAAGGTAATATGGGGTTGATGAAGGCGGTTGAGAAATTCGAACATGGAATGGGATACAAGTTTTCAACTTGTGCGACATGGTGGATAAAACAGGCCATTACTCGTGCAATAGCTGATCAGGGAAGTCTTATAAGAATTCCGGTTCACATGACCGAGAATATAAACAGGCTTAACAGGATTTCTAGATCCCTTACGCAGAAACTCGGAAGGGAACCTAAGCCGGAAGAAATAGCCGAAGCGATGGATATACCTCTTGATAGGGTATTGAAAATCATGAAGGTATCACGCGACCCGATTTCTCTGGAATCTCCTATAGGTGAGGATGACTGCAGGCTTATGGACATTATTTCGGATCCGAGGTCCAGTTCTCCGCTTGATATGCTCGAAACCAAGGAATTAAATTGCATCATGCGAAATGCTCTCTGTAAAAACCTCAGTAGAGGCGAGGAAGGAGTGGTCAAAATGCGTTTTGGGATAGATGAGGACAAGGAATACACGCTTGAGGAAATAGGGAAAAAGTTGAATGTTACTCGCGAGAGGATAAGACAGATTGAGGTAAAAGCCATTAAGAAACTCAAAAGATTCGGAAAAGCTCTTCCAATAAAAGGCCTTAATACTGACTGATATTTTTCTTGACATTGTTTTCCCCAATGGTACTATCATCCGCCTAGGGTGGCTATGCTGAAGGGGAAGCACCCGGTCCCATCCCGAACCCGGAAGTTAAGTCCTTATAGGCCGATGATACTGCTCCTATCAGGAGTGGGAAAGTAGGTAGCTGCCCTTTTTTTCTTTCCTTTTCTTAATCAGGTTGTAGATGTCTGCGATATCAAAGACCAACGTTGCTGTGTTTGTCTCTGGAAGCGGAACCAACCTTCAGGCTATAATAGATTCCGGTATAGAATCTGCGAACATAGCGGTGGTTGTCTGTAATACTCCAGGGGCCATGGCCATTGAGAGAGCTAAGAAACACCGAATCCCTGTAGAAATAGTAAACAGTAAAGACTTTAAATCGAGAGAGAAGTTTGAAAGGCACATAGTTGCAAAGATCGACAAATACGACATAGGTCTTGTCGTACTTGCCGGATTCATGAGAATACTGACTCCTTACTTCATAAATCGCTTCAGGAACCGTATCATCAATATTCATCCTTCCCTGCTTCCATCTTTTCCTGGGATAAATTCAGTAAGACAGGCGCTTGACTACGGAGTGAAACAAACAGGTTGTACTGTCCACTTCGTAGGAGAAGAAGTTGACGCCGGGCCGATTATTCTTCAGGTTGCTGTTGCGGTTGCTGAGGAAGATACGGAAAATACACTTCTTGAGAAAGTGCATGCTCAGGAGCATAGTATACTACCCGAAGCCATAAGGCTTTTCTGTGAAGGTAAACTGACTCTCAGGGGGAAGAAAGTTCTTGTTTCCTCCTGAAGCCGAAAAATTCTAGACGCTTCTTCCAATAGCTCTGGCAACAGGAGCAGCCTTTTCCATCAATGTTTTGAAGGTTTTTGGTTTAAGTGACTGAGCTCCGTCGCTTACTGCAATCTCGGGGTTGTTATGAACCTCGACTATTACTCCGTCCGCTCCCGCGGCTATTGAAGCTAAAGTTACCGGTATTACGTATTGCCAGTAACCGGTTCCATGACTGGGGTCAGCGAAAACAGGAAGGTGAGTTTTTTCCTTAAGTACTGGGATTGCGTTTAGGTCGAAAGTGTTTCTTGTTGCAGTCTCAAAGGTCCTTATTCCCCTTTCACAGAGCATAACATTACTATTACCCTCTGACAGTATGTATTCGGCGCACATAAGAAATTCATTTATGGTCGTTGACATCCCTCGTTTTAACAGAACAGCCTTGTTTGACTTGCCGACATGTTTTAAAAGCGAATAGTTCTGGGAATTTCTAGCTCCGATTTGAAGCACATCTGCGTATTGCTCGACAGTTTCAAGATCGTCTGGACTCATTATTTCAGTCACTATAGGCAAACCGGTCACTTCTTTTGCCTTGGCTAAAAGTTCAAGCCCCTCTTTTCCAAGACCCTGAAAAGAATACGGGGAAGTCCTAGGCTTAAATGCGCCCCCCCTGAGCATTGAAGCTCCTGAATCTTTTAAGGAGATTGCGATTGACATTATCTGTTCTTCGTTTTCAACCGAGCAGGGTCCTGCAATTATAGGAATTTGTTTGTCCCCTATGGTAATGCCATCCACACTGAAAACGGAGGTTTCATCATGTACTTCTCTGCTTGTCAGTTTGTAGGGTTGAAGCACGGGAACAACCTTGTCAACTCCTTGGAGCTGCTTGAGAACGTTGAGATCGTTTGGTTTTCCTCGATCGTCTCCTACTACTCCAATAACAGTCCTTAGAACTCCTTCAATCGAGTGAGGTGAATAACCAAGCTCTGATATAACGGATTTGACCTTATCTATTTCCTCTCTAGTTGCCTTAGGCTTCATTACTACTATCATCTGAAAAACCTCCATATAATGTTCGAAACGGACAGAACTAATACATATAAGATTCTTAATGTCAATTATATAATCTCTACATAGTCGGCATATTTAACTTGTTTGCGAGGAAAGATTAAGAAAAATGGCGCAGAATATTTTCTTTGAATCTTCTCTGAAGTGTTTTTCAAACTTCGTCTCTATTTCTTCTTTCTGAGCCTCGGTGAAACCGGGTGGAGGGTAGGCCAAGCGAAACAGGCGGCTTCTTTTGAATTCGCATACTATCTGTTCAATGTAGGTTATCTGGTCGGTTTTTATTATTATCTTGCCGCTTTTCTTAAGTGCTTTCGCTAGGCAGTAGATAAATTCCCTGTTAAACATCCTATGTTTTGAATGTTTTTTCTTAGGCCAAGGGTCTGGGAAATTCACCAAGACAAGATCGAACATTCTTTCTCTAAAAACCTGTCTGAGAGCGATTTCAGCTTCAACGTGGACAAATTTCAAGTTTTCCAAGGAGAGTTTTTCTGTTGCACGTACAGCTTTGAGGAATCTTCCTCC
>RKRQ01000082.1 GCA_007571325.1 Candidatus Dadabacteria bacterium | reverse complement strand
ACTTCAGTATGTAGAAAAGACTTCTTCCCGGTCCTCCGTCTCTTACAGAGTGGTTGATAAAAAGTACGTTTGTTCTTTTCATGTTAGTGAGTATTAGGGTAAAATTTCCAGAAGGCTAAAAGGAGAATAAAAGGCACTTGATATCATTATTCTCCATAAGCAAACTAAAACACAAGGACTGCCATGTACGCTGAAACTTACTCAAGCACCGTGAAAACTTACCTGTTTTTCCTCTTTATTTCTTTATTTACAGTCTCAGGATGCGGTTTGGATATTGATTTCGGCGGTAGCAATAACAATGAAGATGTAGAGAAAAATGAAGTTATAATGGGTTTCATCAAGGAAGTAACTCCAGATATAAGCGAAGGCTCAAACCTTATTGTAAAAGCAAATCTAATAAAAGACGAGGCGGTAGCCTGTTGCGAGGATACAACATCTGAAAACGATGATTTTTATATAGAAGGCAACCTTGACCCGAAATCTAAGCTTCAGTTTTTTGAGACTGGGAATGAAGAAATACCGCTTGGCATTATAACAATACCCGTTTTCCCCGGGGCGACTATCGACATTCAGGATATCAACATCATAAATCTTGTAGTAACGTATAGTTACGTTAATATAAATTTCGAGGGTCAAGTAATCTCAAAAAACTGTCTTAATGACACATCCAAAAACGGAAATATAACTGTGGAAATATTGTCAGAAGGCATTATAACAGAGGTAAGAGTCAATCTGACGTCAAGCACTGATATTGAAAGAGGGGACGAAGATAATCTTCCGTGTGAAGAAATAGTTGTTGAACGCAAAGTCAGGGTAGATGGAAAACTAGAATTAGGAGAAACGGTAAATGCGGATCTGGTTGACATATTGTGAACCAATCCCTCTTCCGTCCGTTTATCATGACGCTTTATTGATTTTCCATAGTTATTCGTGCCTTCTCTCTTCCTTTCTCAGTAAGAAAGATTTTTTCTCCCTTAACTGCTATTTCACCTTTACGCTTTAAGAATCCGACCACCTTTGATATCAAATCTCCAGACTGAAACATTTCCCTGCTATCGGGATGGTTTTTTACGGTTTTCCCCATTTCCTGATTATAAAGACTTACAAGAAGCGATGCCTCGGCAAAAGCCATCTTCTGTCTTCTTTTCTCTCTGATTATGGCAAGAAAACCCCTCTTTGGAGCAAAAAGAAAAACCGCAAGGAAGAATAGACCGCATAAAGATGCCATTGAACCCGCTATGTTTACATCTATCAAGTTCGCCACCCAGAATCCTGAAACAGCTGCTGTGATTCCAAAAACCACACTAAGAAAAATCATTTTGGAGAGCGAATCAGTAAGAAGATAAGCGCAGCAAGGCGGAATCACTATAAGGGCTATAACCAGTATTGACCCCACAGCGTCAAATGCCCCGACACATGTAACCGACACAACCGCCATGAGAAGATAGTGAATAAGCCGGGGACGAAAACCTATTGATGATGCAAAACTCTCATCAAAAGTAGACACTTTGAGTTCTTTGTAGAAAAAGGAAACAAACAGCAGGTTGAGCAGAAAAATTGATCCCATTATATAAGCTGACTTAGGCCCTATATCCGTTCCCGAGATAATGAATCGGTTAAAAGGAGCAAACGCTAGTTCTCCCAGAAGTACGGAATGGGTGTCTATATGAACATTTCGTGCGTATTTGGAAAGGAGTATTACCGCAACACTGAAAAGAAATGGAAAGACAATTCCTATGGATGCATCTTTTTTCACAAGTCTCGAACGGTTAACTGCCTCTATGAGCGAGATAGCGAGTATTCCGCTGGCGGCAGCTCCTATTATAAGAAGCGGTGATGACAGGTCCCTTACAAGGAAGAAAACTAGTATTATTCCAAGCAGAATAGAATGGCTAATGGCATCAGCCATCATAGACATTCTTCTAAGGACAAGAAAAGCCCCCGGTATGGAGCAGGAAGCAGCAACTATGATGGCTACCAACTGTATATCAAACTGATGTGGACTCATGTACTTTCTCCATAGGGGAAATGTCTGTAACCTCTCGAATACCGCTTTGCGTAAGACGCCAATTCCCATCTCCTGCTCTCTCTACATATCCTGCATTCTCCAGTTCCAAAAGACTTTTTCTTACGTTAAAACCCTTTTTGCTTCCAAGAATGAGCAATCTCTCCGAATGAGCATAACCAAGGTCTGCATGCTCAAGCCCCAAATCATACAGAGCCATTAAAACGTAATTCTTTTTTATTTTCCTCATATTTTTTGCGTCTCTGAATTTTAGCGTCAGAAATCCGTTCGGGGAGAAGAGAATTGAGAAAAAGGCAATAAGACTCACGCAAATTATGACTGCGGGTCCTGTGGGCACATTCTCGAATCCAGCACTAAATGCAACACCTGTTATGCCAGAAACAGTTGCTATAAGAGCCGCGAGAATCACCATTGAACCCATACTTCCGGTCCACTGTCTAGCTGCAACTGCTGGTGCAATAAGCATTGAACTCATAAGAACTACTCCTACCGTTTGAAGTCCAATAACTATCGCTGAAACTATTACAGCCGTAATCAACACATCTAAAAATTTCATGGAAAAACCCATCGTTCCCCCAAAATCCGGGTCAAAGCAGAGAAGCTTAAACTCCTTCCAGAAAAGTCCTACTATTAGAATGGCAAAAAAGCCCGTAAGACCTATAATAAGGACATCTTTTTCAACAAGCGCCTCGGCCTGACCGAAAAGAAACTTATCCAAGCCCGCTTGGTTGGCATCGGGCATCCTTTGCACATAAGTAAGAAGAACAAGTCCCAGTGCGAAAAAAACCGAAAGTGCAATTCCCATAGCGCTGTCAGTTTTTATTCTTGAGTTGTTGGTAACAAGGTTGATCAAGAGAACTGCCAGTACAGCGGAAAGGGCAGCTCCGATAAAAATCGGCAGCTGTTCCTTAGCTCCCATTATGATGAAAGCAAGCACTATTCCAGGAAGTGCGGCATGCGACATGACATCGCCTACAAGGCTTTGTTTTCTGATTACGGCATAAGAACCGACCACTCCGCTTACAATCCCCAGAGAAACTGCTCCTAAGAGAATGGTTCTGGCCGTATAGTCGGAGTAGAGCCCAGCCATAGATTCCAGCATCACACTGCCCTTCTGGTTGATTTTCTTTCAGGGAAAAAAGAGGTTTTTCCTCCATAAGCCTTCATGAGGTTCTCAGAATTAAAAACTTCATCCACTCTCCCCGAAGCTACAAGCCCCACGTTGAGAATTGCAATCCGCTCATAGTATTCAGAAACGGTGTTAAGATCATGATGAACTGAAAGTACAGTCTTTCCTCCGGCAACAAGCTCTTTTAATATCCTTACTATTGCCTTTTCAGTAGTAGCGTCAACTCCCTGGAAAGGTTCATCAAGCAGATAAACCGACGCGCTTTGAACAAGAGCTCTCGCCAAGAAAACTCTTTGCTGCTGTCCCCCTGAAAGCTGGCTTATTTGTCTATTAGAAAACTCCAGCATATCGACCTTCTCAAGGGCACCCAATGCCTTTTCATGTTCCTTTCTTCCAGGGCGCCTGATCCAGCCGAGGTCTCCGTAACTTCCCATTTTTACCGTATCTACAACGGAGGTGGGAAAATCCCAATCTACCGAACCTCTCTGGGGAACATAACTCACTTCCTTTCTCTGTTTTTGATAAGATTTGCCATGGATGGACACAACGCCCGCAACGCGGGGAATAAGACCCTGGATAGATTTTATGAGAGTTGTCTTGCCGGCACCATTAGGTCCCACGACAGCAACCATTGAGCCTCTGGGAATTTCAAGATCTATATCCCAGAGAACAGTCTTGTCACCATATGCAACTGTAAGGTCCGTAACACGGATTGCCGGAATGAGCGGATTTTTCTCTATGCCGCTCATTACCCATCTCCGGCAACTGTAGAATCAGCAACTTCAATAGTCCTGCTGAGCGACTCAACTATGGTATCCACATTGCTTTTAAACATTCCTATATAGGTAGCTTCTTTGGTTCCCCGACTACCCATTGAATCAGAATAGAGACTACCTCCCATATCAACATCGAAACCCCTTGCCTTTACGGAGGCCTGAAGAGCTCGCATGTACCTAGGTGAAATTGAAGTCTCGACAAAAACGGCTGGGATCTTCCGCGCGGCGATTATCTCTGAAAGGCTCTTTATATCCGCAATACTAGCTTCGGAATCAGTACTTATTCCTTGAAGTCCCATTACCTCAAATCCGTAGCCTTTTCCAAAATAATTAAAAGCGTCATGGGCCGTTATTAGAACCCTCATGTCAGGATGCAACGAGGCGATTTTCTTCTGTATGTAATTCTGCAACAAGCCGAGTTCCCTCAGATAGGATTCAGTGTTATACACATAAACTGAGGCATTCTGCGCATCGTAGAGTGAGAGAGCTTTCATCACCACTTTTGCCGCTTCTTTCCAGAGAGCAACATCAAACCAGATATGAGGATCATAATATCCTTCATATTGTTCAGGAGAAAAAAGCAGAGATTTGTCAATTTCCTCTGCAACACCCACAGTAAATATTCCGCTTTTTCTCATCTGCCCTAGAATATCTGTGATCTTACCCTCAAGATTAAGACCGTTGTAAAAAATTATGTCGGCACCAGAAAGCTTCTCAACATCCCCTGCACTAGCCTTGTAGAGATGAGGGTCAACCCCGGTTCCCATAAGGGAAGTAACTTCTACGTTTTCCCCGGCAATATTTCTTACTAGATCTCCAATAATACCAGTGGTCGTAACCACCTTTATGGAAGTTTCTCTTTTTACGCTTCCATTATTCTTATTGCAGGCCGTACACAGGACCAGCGGCAAAAACAGCAGGAGTAATTGTATATAAGTCTTGATTTTCATTTTTTCCTCTATCAATTACTTGATTTCTCAACCAATATGTATTTAGCGGCGTTTCGGCCTATGGTATATTCCTTCCCGGTCAACTGAACAATTATAGGTCCCTTAAACGGCTGTTTGGAAACAACCGTCATCTCAGTTTCAGGGTAGAGACCTATATCGCCCAGATAACGAAGCAGTTCCGGGTCATGATCGCTTACTTCAACCACTTTTACCAAAGTGTCCGGCTCCACTTCAACAAGAGCGCTACACTGCCTCACAATCATGCTGCCATCTCGTTGAGGAATTGGAGAACCATGCGGGTCAGTTACGGGATAACCGAGAAACTTATCTATCCTGTCTTCAAGATCTTCTGAGAGAACATGTTCCCACTTCTCAGCTTCCTGGTGCACCTTGTCCCAAGGAACACCAAGCGCCTCCTTGAGATAAAGCTCAATGAGCCTGTGATGTCTAATTATCTCAAGAGCTATCTTCCTGCCCGCTTGGGTAAGCTTTACTCCCTGATAACGCCTATGTGTTATCAGGTTTCTCTCTGAAAGCTTTTTCACCATGCTTGTTACCGAAGCTGGTGACACATTCAACTTTTCTGAAAGCGCGCTTGTCGAGACTTTTCCTTCAGAGTTCTCAAGCTCATAGATAGTTTTGAGATAATCCTCTATTGACTGTGAAAGCATCTTTAATTCCCTCTATATTTC
>RKRQ01000015.1 GCA_007571325.1 Candidatus Dadabacteria bacterium | reverse complement strand
GCCATAGCACACACATCCGTACAGGCCTCAGACACTGCCCACAAAATACTGGATATCTCACAGCGTGACCACGGTCGGATTGAACAGTCAGGCCGTCCTGCCTTGGCGACGTTCAAAGTCTACAGGTTCCTGCAAAAAACACCCGTCATATCTGTTCCCGACGCACGCAGAAGCCTAGAACTTTCCGATCCTACGATAAGAAAAGCCTTAAAGCATCTACAGAAGCTAGGTATTTTGAAGGAGGTTACAGGGAAAAAACGTGGACAGATCTTCGTATATGAAGATTATCTGAATATACTCAGCGAGGGGACGGAACCCACAGAAGATCCGTTTATATAAGGCGATATCGAAAGTCGGTATTGTCTCCTTGTCTGAAAACTTAACCTGAGGGTTCTGCGCTTCGGGTTTCAAGAAAGCTGGCTGGGGCACTAGGATTCGAACCTAGACTAGCGGATCCAGAGTCCGCTGTACTGCCGTTATACGATGCCCCAAAGCGCAGAGAAAAAGATTATTTACTCTAAACACCACGGAGTCAAACCGGGGGAATCCCGACGCCGGGGTTGATTGCCGGTTTACATCTGATAAATTAGGCAGTACGCAGTACAAGGTGAGGTTGCAAAAGCCGCGGGAGCGCCTCTTAAGACTATGGAAGAACCAAAACCGGAAATCCTTGAGACTTTCGAGAACAAAAATCCGGAGAGGAATTACGAAATCGAAATATCCTGTCCCGAGTTTACCTGCGTTTGCCCCAAGACGGGGCAGCCGGACTTTGCCACCATAAGAATAAAATACGTACCCGACAACCTATGCGTAGAACTTAAATCTCTTAAGCTTTACATGTTTTCCTACAGAAACACCGGGGAGTTTCACGAGCATGTGACAAACAGGATCCTGAACGACTTTGTTTCCGCGTGCGACCCCAGATCGGTTGAAGTCACGGGGGACTTCAACATCCGCGGCGGAATAAAGACGGTCGTTAGGGCGACGCACAAAAAGGACAATTAAGCTTCTCTGGTCCCTTGACAAGATGTACTTAAAAACCCAGATAATAATCACCGGAACGATAATATGTCTCATAGTTCTGGCAGCGATTTTCGCTCCCGTGCTCTCTCCGTACGAATACGACCGGACGGATTTCCCAAACGCCCTTCGCGCTCCCGATTCCCAACACCTTATGGGAACCGACCAGGAGGGCCGCGACCTGCTGAGCAGGATAATTTACGGCTCAAGGATATCGATCGCCGTAGCAATCGGAACAGCAGCCATGGCTCTTGTCATCGGAACAGTGCTGGGAGCGGTCTCGGGATACGCGGGAGGCAAAACGGACGAACTTATAATGCGCACGGTGGATGTATTCTACGCCGTTCCCGATCTTTTGCTTGTCGTACTTTTGACTCTAGTCATAGGAACCGGGGTTACGGGCATAGTGATATCTCTTGGGGTCATGTCTTGGATGAGGGTTGCAAGAATAGTAAGGGGAAGCGTGCTTCAGATAAAATCGTTTGAGTACGTAGAGTCGGCAAAGGCGCTTGGAGCCTCGCCTCGGAGCATTTTACTAAAGCATATTCTTCCAAACACCCTGAGTCCTCTTATAGTGACCGTTACGTTTTCGGTTCCATACGCTATCCTTACCGAATCCACCCTGAGCTTTCTTGGACTGGGAATATCCCCGCCGGATGCGAGCTGGGGCACGTTGGCCAGCACTGGATGGCAGGGCATAAGGACGTTTCCGCATCTTATAGTGTTCCCCAGCCTCGCGATTTTCGTTACGGCGCTTTCATTCAATCTTTTCGGAGAAGGAATAAGGGATCTTCTCGCCTCGGAGAGTGCAAGGTGATGAGGTTAAAAAATGTCGCTCTTAGCGCTTTTCTCTTCATTTGCCTTTTTCTTTTCGCTGTGGCGCAAGCTTCTCAAGCTCAAGAAATTGATTGCGAAAAAATCCCGCTCTCCGATCCAAAAACTCTTGAAAAGCAGTTTTTGAAGCTCTATTGTCACGCCCAGAACGAACAGCACTCAGAGGTAAAAAAACTGCTTGACCAGATAAAAGGGAAACTTGCCCACATAGAGGACTACCTGCTTCACTATGAAGCCAATGCAATGCTCGGTCTGGGACAAACAGAAGAAGCCGAGGCGCTTTTCCTAAAAGTACTAAAAGATCATCCGAACTCGGCAATAATCCAAGACAGCCGTGAGCAGCTTGCCGAAATCTACATTGAAACCAAAAGGCATGAGGCTGCGGAAGACATGTATTTCCTTCTCGCCCGCAGCACCGAAAGCAGGTGGAAAAAAGCCATTTACCTAAAAAACGTCGGTGAAATAAAGGAAAAACAGGGGACATTTTACTTGGCGGCGAAAATATTCGAAAGAATATGGGTAGAGCACCCGGAAGTAAGCTTTTCAGACTACGTGTTTGAACTTTACCGCAAAAACAAAAAGGTCTTTAATCCCTCCCCACGGCAGTTCGCAAAAAGAGGCGAGATAATGTTCAAGGCCGGCAACTGGAAGGAAGCTCTTGAGGCTCTCTCCAGGTCTCCGCGGACAAAAACGGTAAAAACAAAAATCGGTATTTGCCTCTACAGGCTATCTAGGTTTGAAGATGCCCTAAAAGCTTTCTCCGGCATAGACTCCCCCAAGGCCTTTTACTGGAAGGGACTGACTCTCTCCAGAATGGAAAGGGAAAATGAGGCAATAGAGACATTCAAACTTCTCTATAGGCTTAACCCCAAAAGCCGCTGGACCGCGAAATCGCTCGTCACAGCCGCCCGGCTTCTGTCCCTGCGCGAAGAATTTAAAGAAGCGCAAAGTCTCTACAATCTTATCATCGACAAATATCCCGGCAGAAAAGAAGCTTCGAAAAGCGCGTGGAATCTCGGGTGGATACACTATAAAAAAAAGGAATATCAAAAGGCGCTCGATATTTTCTCCTCTCGCGCTTGGTCAGCAGGAAGCGAGCGGGAACGTTTCATTTACTGGTATGCAAGGACAACGGAGAGAATGGGAGACAAGCCCAGTACGCTTTTCGCGCTTGGAAAACTCGCAGATTCTCCACATATAAGCTATTATTCGTCTCTGGCGAGGCTGAAACTGAAAAGACCCTTTCTTCCACCCCAAAGTCCGACTGCCGCTTATTCGGGAAACCCTTTCGGGGAAAACCCCGCACTCAAGAAATTTCTTTTCTTCAGTAAAGCCGGAACATACGACCTTGCGCTCAGAGAAGCCGGTCTGCTTCGCCCTCAGGCAAAAACCGTCGGGCAGAAACTCCATCTCGCCTCGCTTTATCTGGAAGCCCGGAATTATAAAGGCTCCATAAACACGGCAGCCGGTCTACGTTCTCCCGAAGCTCTTCGCTTGTCTTTTCCGAAGGGATTTGAAGAGCATGTAAGATTTTTCTCGCGCAAACACTCACTTGATGAATTTCTGGTCTATTCGGTCATAAGAGAGGAAAGTCATTTCGATACAGAGGCGGTTTCGGTTTCTGACGCCAGGGGACTCATGCAACTTCTTCCAACAACGGCGCTCGAAGCGGCAACC
Source organism: Candidatus Dadabacteria bacterium (assembly GCA_007571325.1). Taxonomy (GTDB): domain Bacteria; phylum Desulfobacterota_D; class UBA1144; order Nemesobacterales; family Nemesobacteraceae; genus Nemesobacter. The sequence continues at coordinate 51,601 of RKRQ01000015.1, read as the reverse complement.
AAGTTGGAACTTGGCAATTTCAAGACTTCCCAACTTTTCTCTCCAGAGGTGAACATTAACCTTGGATGCTACTACCTAAGCTGGCTGCTAAAAATCTTTGAGGGAAACCTAATCCTAAGCGTAGCAGGGTATAACGGCGGACCTACGAACGCCAAGATATGGAATGAGAAAAACGGGGCGCTTGATATTGACGAATTTATAGAAGAAATCCCGTTTAAGCAGTCAAGGGACTACGTTAAAAAAATACTGAGAAGCTACGCGGCCTACGAAGCGTTTTACGGAAAGGAGAAAAATCAGTCCCCGAGACAGAGCCTTGAGAAATTCCTCAAGATCACGAGCCCGTAGTCGGAGCTTTTTTCAGGGTGGAATTGGAAGGCGAAAAGATTTCCGGATATGACTCCCGCCTCAAACTCGCCTCCGTAATCGGAGAGCAAAACATTCACCCCGCGCCTCTCCGAGACTACGTAGTAAGAGTGAACGAAATAAAACCAGCTTCGCTGCGGTATCCCTTTGAGTATGGGACTTTGCGCGGGCATTTTTACCCTGTTCCAGCCCATGTGAGGCACTTTCATTTTTTTCTCCTCACCGCGAAACCTCACGACTTTTCCCTTCAACACTCCCAGTCCCGGTTCTCCCGGAGCCTCTTCGCTTGACTCAAAAAGCACCTGAAACCCCAAGCATATTCCCAGAAAAGGTCGCCCGCTTTCGATAAAATTCTTTATGGGCCCGATCATGGAACGCTCGCGCAGGTTCCTGACGCAGTCGCCGAAAGCCCCAACTCCCGGAAGCACAACTCCGCTTGAATTTGCCACATCGCCCGGATCGGTGATCACGCGAACGGGTATCCCCTGGGAGGTAAAACCTTTTTCAACGCTCCTTAAGTTCCCCATCCCGTAATCTATGATGGAAATCACTACAGCGTCCCCTTGGTCGAAGGGATATCGTCACGACGACCATCAAGTGCCGAGGCAATATCCATGGACCTTCCCAGCGCCTTGAACATGGCTTCTATTATATGGTGCAGATTGGTTCCATGGCGAAACTCAATATGAAGATTGCAACGAAGAGAGTTCGTAAGAGACTTGAAAAACTCCTCGGCAAGCTCTGAGTCAAAATCCCCGACCTTGCCCCCGGGAATCTCTCCCTTGAAAACGAAGCAGGGTCTGTCGCTCAGGTCGACAGCAACCGCGACAAGAGCATCGTCAAAAGGAATTATAGCGTGTCCGTACCTTGTGATCCCCTTCTTGTCTCCGAGAGCCTCGTAAAAAGCCTGTCCGAGAGTTATACCTACGTCTTCAACAGTATGGTGAAAATCAACGTCTATATCCCCCTCGGCTTTCACCGTGAGATCAAAATATCCGTGCTTTGCGAACTGACTCAGCATGTGATCGAAAAACGGCACCCCTGTCGAAATATCGAATTTCCCGGTTCCGTCAAGATCAAGTTCAACACTGGCGCTAACTTCGGAAGTTCTTCTTTCTAAAACAGCTTTACGTGTCACTTTCAAACTAGACTCCCTTTCTGACAATTCTTTATGATTCGCTAATCATATAAAGACATCTTTTTTTGTCAACAAAATCCGAGGTGGTGCTGGCAGGTCAAATTCCTATATCCTTACCTATCTTCTGCAATCAGATATACGATAAACATCGCGTGGTCGGACTCTCCGGCCGGCAATCCGTTCATCTCCGCGTGAGAGGGATCGGCCTTATACTCACCCTCCACCTCAATAGGATTGTAGACCACACCGACGCGAATCCATTTCCTCCGCCACTTTCCGCCCAATCTCCCCCAAATTCATCTCGGCAAATCTCCCTTTCGGTCTAAGCTGCAGGAGAAACAATCGCCGTACTTCCTTATAACTGACAAGTCTTGTCCCGACCGAAAATTTCAAGCCAGTTAAGTCAATTGAAAGGCCCGTTTCATCAGGTCATTTAGGACGCAACACAAACTCCCCAGCGCTGATAGTTCCATCTTCCTTAACCATGATTTTTGACATAACGGACGATGTGTTAATCGTCCGGCGAATCGAATTCTGTCATTCGTACAGCAAAGAACCAAGGTTAAAAGTCTTAATCTGGTGTCTAACCTCCTCAAATGTATCAAGTCCGTAAATTCGCGAAGTTTGTAAAGCCGATTTCCTGTTCTTGAAGATTACATATTGAATCATTCCGTCCCCAAGAAACTCTAAACCTAGTTTCGCTCCCTCGCAGTTCTGCCATTCAGCAAAAAGATTTCCGTTATCTATAAGGACTAGGCTGCCCCTTCTTATCTTTGGCTCCAGCACCACAAAACGAGAAAAATCAATCAGTGAAGAAAGGCCCAAGCGAAATCCGTCTTCAATTGCATATCCACATAACTCTTCAATTCTCTTCATGTAACTACGGAACTTGTTCCGGTTTGCGCGAACGCATTCGTACTCATCCAAGGTGTAAACCGCACCAGAGGCCTTTGGATAGAAAGGTACTGGAAAACAGATCGGAATGCTTGCGCCATAATCCGATTGTTCTTCATTCCAGAAGAATTTACGCAGTCTTTGCAGAACAAAATTATCCCAACGCTCTGCAATTGCTTCTCCAAATTCAACATCAGACTTGAGAATATTCCACGATGAGTCCGCGGTGAATCTATCCACCGTTTTGAGTGGACTGTCACTTAACGTTGTAGCCACAGTCATTTTCCTTCTTCTACAATCATCCAGTTCTTACGTTGTACATCCTCACTCGTTAAATCTCCAAAACAGCCAGTAATGACATCATGAACCCTCTTGTACTATTTGTCCACATCTATTTTCTCTGCACTTTCTACTGGGCCAATAGCCCTGAATTCAATTACCCACCAAGAATATCCTGAACTATCAGCTGTCTTCTGGGAAATAAAATCTCCTTATAAATTTAGCACCCGATTAAGATAAAAAATAGGAAGTCTCCTTTTTTGTTGATAGAATAGTGCGAAGGCAGAAACCCGCCACTATGAGGTAGACGTTTTGAAGTTCATATTGATTCCGGTAAAAGATCTTTCAAGAGCGAACGAAAGACTTGGTTCTGTGCTCAGCAAGAAACAGAGGACAGAGCTTGCCTATGTGATGCTTGAAGATGTGTTCTCCGCGGTCAGAAACTCAAAGCTTGCTGACAACAAGCTCATCGTGACAGTTGACAGGAAAGCGGAAAAAATGGCTCTTCAGAAAGGATTTGACGTCATAAGGGAGGAAAGCCAGCTGGGTGAGAGCTCTTCGGTTGACTTGGCAATCCAGGTATGCAGGAAAATGGGTGCAAAGTCGGTGCTTGTAATACCGGGCGACGCTCCCCTTATAACAGGCGAGGATATCGATTTTGTCCTAGAAAAGGAAAAAAAGGGCAAGTCCGTAATTCTCGTACCTTCGGAAGACGAACTTGGCACAAACGCCATACTGAGAAAGCCTCCTGACAGCATACCCTCAATGTTCGGTAACGACAGTTTCAGAAAACACAGAGAAGAAGCCGAGAGAAGATACGTGCCCTGCGATATCTACAGAAATTTCAACATCAGCATAGATATCGACGAGCCGGAGGATATAGACACTTTCTCCCTGTACGGCTCTCACACGAAGACCTATAGAAAACTCCTGGAACTCGGACTCATAAGGGAGAAAAGCGGAACAGCCGTCGGCTGATTAAAAGAGAACCCGAAAATCCGCTTTGCCTGCTACTTGGTCGAGCGGGAATTCGGAAATATACAGATCAATCAAATCCAAAGTCCGTACGCGGCAGAGCCATAATCCAGCAATTGTCAGCAATTTGGTAAAGATGGCAATGGGCAGCGCGGACCCAGATGCTTCCTCTCCACCGGCTGACGGATGCATTCGCTCGGCGTCACCCAAACGTCCAGACTCGTAGTACAGTTCCAAGACAAGCGTGTTGAATCCTCCCAGACTTTCAGTATAATTTGCTGATTTTCTAGCACTTTTTTCGTGGCGGCGTAGCTCAGGGGTAGAGCGGGGCTCTCATAAGGCCTGTGTCGGTGGTTCGATCCCACCCGTCGCCATTTACGAGTTGTTTTCCTGTTCCTTTTTAAAATCCAGAGAAACAGAGTTTATACAGTATCTGAGCCCTGTAGGCTCAGGTCCGTCAGGGAAAACATGACCCAGGTGAGCGTCACACTTTGAGCACAGAACCTCGGTTCTAGCCATACCGTGTGAGTGATCGGGGTTCTCCGTTATTTTTTCCCTCGAAACAGGTTCCCAGAAGCTCGGCCATCCGGTGCCGGAATCGAATTTCTCGGAAAAACGGAAAAGTTCTTGTCCGCAGCAAACGCATACATACATGCCTTTTTCGTCATGGTAGCAATACTTGCCGGAAAAAGCCCTCTCGGTGCCTTTCTTTCTCGTAACCAGAAACTGCTCGGGGGAAAGATCTTCTTTCCATTGAGCATCCGATTTCTTTATTTTCTCAGACATTTTCTTATTTCTTCCCAAGATTCCTCTTAGAATCCCGAGCCTTGCTCAAAAGAGTTTCCAAATATTCTACGTTACCGGAGTCAATGGCTTTTTCAATCTCCTCAAGCTTCCCCGAAAAACTTCGTATGGCACTCAGCATAGCGTCGCGGTTCTCGATGAAAATCCCGGCCCACATCTGAGGAGAACTCCCGGCAATTCTGGTAAAATCGGCTAGACCTCCGCCCGAAAAATCAAAAATATTTTCTCCTTCCCCAGAAGAAGCAACAACATTTACAAGCGAATACGCAACTGCATGAGGAAGATGACTTACGAGTGAGAAAATCTCGTCGTGAGCTTCGGGACCTATCTCGACTACCTCGCTCCCCAGAAGCGAAAACAGCATTTTAACCGCAGAGAGGGCTTCTGAACAAGTGTTCTCAACCGGCGTAACAACACATCTTTTTCCCGAAAAAAGACCAGAGTCAGACTCCTTTACTCCCGATGTTTCCTTCCCCGCCACGGGATGAGCCCCAACAAAACGGATACTCAGAGAGGACTTTTCCATTTCCCTGACTATCGGAGCCTTGACGCTACCTGTGTCGCAAACTATCGTGTCTGGGGAAACAAAACCGGAAACTTCCCTGGCCACCTGCGCCATAGTGTCAACATAAGTAGCTAATACAATTATTTCAGATCCAGATATTCCAGGGCCAATTTCACAAGATCCCGCGTCTGCGATTCCACTCTCAAGGGCGAAGCGAAGAGATTCTTCGTTCCTCTCGACCCCGAACACTTCTCCTACTTCTCCGGACTCCCGAAGAGCGGCCGCCAAAGAGCCCCCTATCAGACCGAGACCTACCACCGACACCTTTTCAAAAGTCATCTCTTAATAATTCCCCTCAATGATTCTATAAATCTCTCATTCTCCTGAGCAAGACCAATGCTTACCCTTAGATGCGTTTTTAACCCGTATCCACCTACGGGCCTGGTTATCACTCCATCGCGAAGAAGCGCATCGTAAACCGGCATCGGGTCTTTTTCAATGTCTATGAGAAAAAAATTCGCGTGAGACTCAGTGTACCGAATCCCCAGCTCGTCAAGCCTGCTGCGGAAATATTTCTTTCCCTCGCAATTAATCTTTTTTGACTCGGCTACATGGTTCTCGTCGTCAAGAGCGGCGCAGGCCGCAATCTGTGCCGCCGAATTCACGTTAAAAGGCTCCCGCACCCTGTTCATGTAGGAAACCGCATCGCTCGACGCCACTCCATAGCCCACCCTGAGTCCCGCAAGTCCGTAAATCTTGGAAAAAGTTCTCACCGTGACAAGCGACTCGCGAACCGAGTGGTAACGCAAGGTGTCGGGATATTCCGGGTCGTCAACGTACTCGAAATAGGCCTCGTCCACAAGAATTATCACGTTCTCAGGCACCCTCTCCAAAAACCACTCGAACTCATCCCTTCTTACTATCGTCCCAGTGGGATTGTTGGGATTCGCCATATAGACGATTTTCGTCTTGTCCGTGACGAGAGAAAGCATATCTTCAAGATCGTGCGTGAGACCCGGCATTCGGGAAACGACATGTGAGCATCCAAGAGACTGAGTCACTATCGGGTAAACGATAAACGCATGTCGGCCGTATATGGCCTCGTCTCCGGGCTCAAGAAAAGTCCTGGCTACGATCTCTATAACTTCGTTTGAACCATTGCCAATTATTATGGTGTCTTCCGGCACCCCGAGTTTTTCAGAAAGCTTTCTCCTTAGTTCAAAACAACTTCCGTCGGGATAGAGGTTGACCCTTGCCATGTGCTCTAAAAGAGCCTTTTTAGCAAGTGGAGAGGGGCCAATAGGGTTTTCGTTCGAGGCCATCTTGGCCACGTCCCCAATTCCCAGCTCTCGTTCAAGCTCTTCGATCGGCTTTCCCGGAACATAGGGAATAAGGTTCTTTACGCTCGCTCTGGGTTCCATGGAAGTTTATCAAGAAAGCGGCCGTCAGCCCGGCACTCCTGCTGGATAGGATCCCAGCACTTTCAAAAAAACACAGTTGGCCTTCACCTTCTCAAGAGTATCCTTTATCTCTTTCTCCTCGCAATGTCCGGAAAAATCAGCGAAGAACACATATTCCCACTGACCGTCGCTTGAGGGCCTAGACTCAATCTTGGTGAGGTTTATGCCAGCTTCGGAAAAGGGGAGGAAAAATGTTTTGTGAAGCGCTCCGGGCTCATCCTTAACGGAAAAGGCGATTGAAGTCTTGTCTTTTCCGCTTGGGGGCGGCTTTTCCCTTCCCACTACAACAAACCGGGTCGTGTTACGCGGGCTGTCTTCTATGTTGCTCTGTATAGTCCTTAAATTGTATATTGACCCCGAGAATTTACTCGCGATCGCGGCCACTTCTCTTTCTCTAGCGGCCATTTTCGCCGCCGCCGCAGTGCTAGGGGTTTCGAGAAGCGCCACCCCATAGAGGTTGGCGGCGATCCATTTTCTACATTGCCCCAGAGCCTGTGGATGGGAGGCCACGGTTTTTACTTCCTTGATATCGCCACTTAAGGAAAGCAGGGAATGCTCAACGCGTTCGAAACACTCCGCCGAAACGCTGAGATCCCACTTAAGCAGCATGTCAAGCACATCTCCCACCGAACCTTCAACGGAATTCTCTACTGGCACTATGCCGAAATCGGCTCTCTCTCCGTGCACCTGCTCAAAAACATCTTCAAAGCTGGGTACGGGGAAAAACTCTGAGGAAGAACCGAACTTCAGAAATGCCGCTTGGTTTGAAAAACTGCCCTCGGGTCCCAGATAGACGACTTTCTCGTCGTGCTGAAGAGATCTGCAACGCGATATTATCCCCCTGAAAACAAAAAGGATATCCTCATTGGAAAGAGGACCGGAGTTGCTTTCCGTTATCTTGCCCTCTATCTCCCTTTCCCTGCCAGGATCGTAAACTCCCAAAGAACCCTTCTTCTTTAGCCCGCTTACCTCTATGGCAAGCTCAGCGCGCCTGTTTATAAGTTCAAGCAACCTGGAATCAAGTGCGTCTATTTCCCTTCTTACGGCGGCAAGTTCTTTGTTGGGAGCCATTATGGAATCTTAAGGAGTATATTTTGAGAATGATAGCGAGGGGGTGGTGCAAAGTCAAATACCTTTCGGGGGCCGATAAGACTTCAGGAACGCTCCGAGAAGCAGTGAAAAAGTACTCTCAGCCACCCTCGTCCGAGTTTAGTATCTTGGGTTTTGACAACGTGCCCCGAAGCTGCCCGGAGAAGCTGCCGTCATCCCCAGAAAAGCCCAGAAGACCGCCGATGAAAACAAGCTTTGTTTCCTCGGGAGAAGGCCTGAAAGTAACTGAAATATCCATGTCAGCCCCTTTTCTGAACCGAAGAGGAGATGGGGCTTTCCCGCTAGCCTCAAGAGACAGCTGCTGATTTACCAGGGAAAACCTGTCGATGCGCGACTCAAAGCGGTTCGCCGTACCACGAAGTACCATGCTCAGGTTCTTATACTCCTCCTTTACATCCAATCCCCACGCCTTCTCCAAGGAAATCAGAAGAGAAGGAGAGGATATCTGGTACTCCATCTTGGAAAATCCCTTGGTTTCCCTGTCTCCCGTAAGCTTTATGGTCCCATCTACCTTCCCGCCCACAGAAAATCTCCCGTCGGTTAAAAAAAGACCGGAAACCGCGGAAGATTCAACGGAATTTATATCCCACTCGACGCTCGCGATCCTGTTTTTCTTCTTGTTCTGCAAAAGTTTCCCTTCTATCTTTCCTCCATATGCGTCAACAGAAAACGAAACCCTCACGTCTTTGGAAAAAACAAAGGAGAAAAGACCGGCGCTTATCTTGGCTCTGTCAATCACAACGGGCTGCTTACCATCCTCAAGAACCACCCGTACATCTCTAAGCTCGATTGAGGAAAAACCTTTAAGTTCCGCATCGCCTATTAGAACTGGAACGGGAGAATTGCTTCTTATCTCAAAAACTATCCTTCTTTCAACCGAGTCCCACGGAAAACCCAACAAGAAGAATATGAGAAAAGACACAAAAAAAAGACCAACGTAGACGGGAGTGGAAATTTTCTTCGGTATTTTTATCCTCATTTTTGCCGATTCGCCTCTCAGCCCGATTTACTAAAAGAAAAAGTTGACAGGCGGAAGGAAACATCCGTCAGACTCGGATCGTCAAACCTGGTTTTTATTTTCAGGTCTGAGACCTTGAGTATGGTTTTGCTTTTCTGGAATCCATAGAGAACGTTTAGCACCAGTGAAATCGGCACCTTGTTTATATTTACCTGAACGGCTCTCTCCCTCTCTATAACCCTATCTCTAACCGACGGATTGATTCCTCTTATCGAGAAGGATCTGCTGTCTATTCCGCTTCTCAAAAGCGCCTTCTCCGCCACAGAGATCAGAGCCTCTTTCTCCTCATTCATTGGTCCGCTCATCCCGGCGAGAATATCCCTTGAGTAACGATATTCCTCTTTTATGGCCCTTATCTCGTTTAACTGTCCTATTGCTTGGCTGACCTCGATTCTGGTGGCCGAATCGCTTGGAAAAACCGCTTTGTAAATTATAAAGACGGAAAAGATGGCCAGAGCGACGCCACCGAGTTTAAGAGCTCGGATGTCTCTTGCGGATAAATCTCTTCTTCCGACGAAGCTTCCTATCTTCTGTGCCAAAGGATCAAATTTTTCCCCGGCGATCGCTATCAGGAGTTTTAGTCTCTGCATAACTTCCTTTTTTTAGTTGGCAACCATGGAAATCTCGAACTTTAGGCTGTCGTTAACCGCTTTGCCTTCCTGTCCCACTTTCACTTGGGAAAAGCTTCCGGACTCAGAAAACGCTTTTTCTATCGACGCTATTTCCTCATAGGAACTGCTTTTTCCCCGTATTTTGGTCTTTCCTCCGTCTTCTATCCTTATCTCGTCAATGGAAAAACTTACGCCCTTTGGAATGGTGGCTGAAACGGCCCGCAGCACTTCAAGCGGGCTGTGTGTTCCTTTTACCTGCTTGAGCAATTTGAGCTTTCGGTTTATAACTTGGAGTTCTTCCCTGTAAAAAGCCACCGGGTCCTGAGTTCCAACGGCCTGGGGAAACTCCTCTCTTAAGTCTCTTTCCATCTCAGAGCGCAATGAATTTATTTCACTTCTGGCGTAGATACCTTCTGTCACGCGGGCGAAAGCCACCACTAGAAAAAGAGCCGCAAATAGCGCAACGGGGAGCCTGAATTCCCTGAGCAACCCCTTTGCAATCCCGCTCGGCCTGTATAGGTTTCTTATCAGGTTGAGCCCTCCCCGTCCAGAAGAGTTTCCATAGAGCGCCAAGGCGTAGGCTTTCGCGAAAACGGGAGAATCTTTTTCGCCCAACTCGGGTATGAAGACAGTTTTCACTTCCCTGCCCAGATGCTCCCCGAGGCTTTCTGATATCCCGTTGACCTTGCACACTTCTCCGGTGATAACCAAGCTCTTTATCTCCTTCCCCGATTCGCTCTCAAAATAGCGAGCCGTATTCCTTACTTCCTCCGCTATCATACTGCAATTTTCAAAGAACTCTCTTCTTCTCTCTTCCTGGTCGTTTATCAAGCGAAAATCCAAGGAATTTGAAGAAAGCGCATTCCTCATTCTCTCCACCGCATCGTCGCAATTCCTGACCCTGCTAAGTCCTCCCTCGTCAAAAAGCGAAAAATTAAGATGTTCCTGATCAAGGTCTATAAGCAGAAGGGGCCTCTCCCCCTCAATGGAACTCTCAAGTGAAGAAAATGCGACTGCGGAGAGGGTTGCTTGATCCGGCTCCACGCCGGAACCACGTAGCAAACCAAGGTAGCTTTCAAACGCTTCCTTCCCGAAGGCCGGAACTATGATCTCCGCTCCTTCAGAGCTTCCAACCTCATGGTAGTCGGAAAGAACATCCTCTCCCAAGCTAAACCCGGTCGAGTTTTCAAGCTCAAAGCGGTAAACTCTCCTGAGCTTCTTGGAGTCTGAAAAAGGAAACTTAAGAACCCTGAGGAGAAGCGGTGAAGAACTAATACCGGCAACCACTCGGGTTCCAAGGGAAATCTGACCTTGAATAAAGGCTTTTACCTCCGCACTCCCCGGCTCCCCTTCAAAAGAGGCCTTGCGAAGTTCAGTCCCCTTAAGCCCCCTTGTCACAGTTACGGTCTTGACTCTTCCGTCGGAAAAATCAACTCCGATGAATCCACCCAGCATTTTAAGGTACAAGCTCTATCCCCTTGCCTGCCCCTCCGCCCCTTTAGCATCGGCTTTAGTATCAGATTCCATTGGCATTATAACGTTCACATAGCCCTCCCGCCTGTCGCCATCTTCACAGGGAACCAGCACAACCGGGTTCTTGTCGCCGGAAAAACCTATTATAATCTCAAGAGACCCTATAACATCCAAAACTTCATGAAAGTAAGTGAAATTAAAGCCAAATTTAGTTTTTTCCCCGTTATACTCAACTGATATGTTTTCTTCCCCCTCGCCAGTGCTGAGACAGGCCCCGAGAAGAAAACTTCCTTCACTAAATGTCATCTCTACGAACCTTCCTCCGCTCTTCGGGTTCTCAGGAGAAAAAAGAGAAACCCTGCGCAACGCGAGCAGGAGTCTGGTCGTATCGACTTTAACAGTGTTTCTCGTTGAAACGGGAACCACCTGCATGTAGTCGGGAAACTCGGCATCAATTATTCTTGAGGTGAAAATCAGATTCTCATCTTTGAGTTCAAAAACGAAAAAGTTGCCGCTGTCGCCGATCCGGACTTCTTTGGAGAGACGAAGAAGCTTCCTTATCTCCAGAACTGCTTTTTTAGGAACCAGAATATCTTTTGAAAGATTCAGACCTTCTATTTTCTGATCAAAGAAACTGAGCCTGTGACCATCCGTAGCCACAAGTCTCAGTGTCTGATCTCCTTTTTTCTCAAAGAAAACCCCAGAGAGGCTTTTTCTCATTTCATTTTCGGATTCAGTAGAGCAAAAAACTGTCTTGGATATCATTTCTTCAAGACTTTCCGAAGAAACCGAAAAAAGATCTTGTGAAGAAACCTCTGGTATTCTTGGGAAATCATCGGCCGATAATCCAGCGATCTTAAAAGAACCAGAACTCGTTACAACTTCAACCCAGTTGTTCTCACCAATGACAACTGAAATTTCTTCTTCCTCGCGTGTTTCTCTTGCAAGATCAGCCAGAATACCGGCGGGAACCGCCAGCTTAAACTCTCCCTCTATTTTCGCGTCACATTGGACAGCGACCGTATTTTCAAGGTCCGTAGCTTCGAGAGAAAGTCCTTCCTCAGAAGATGAAATCAGAACGTGGGAGAGAATGGGCATGGTCGTCCTTTTCTCGACGACTCCTTGTATCATGCCGAGTTTCTTTGAGAATTCTCCACCGTTTATTTTGAACTGTATAGCAGGAATAGTAGGTTCAGTCATTTTCTATCTTGACAGAATAACCATTTTTGCGGTTTCCGCAATAAGCTTACTGTGAAGTACCGTCTGTTCTTACTGTTTTTATATTTAATTTATCTTTACTCAGTAGTAGTCATAGTCGTTGTGAAAACTGTGAAATTGGCGGAACCGCTTTAGGGAGGGGTTTTTTCTGCCGTTCAAGCATGTTCGTAATTCTTCATTTTTTCGACAGATACTTACACGCTTTTTGCTTGTTCTTACGTATCAACAGAAAATCGCAAACTCTTTCACAGTCTTTTTTAACAGCCTGTTAATTGGGGAGAGATTCAGGAGGTTATAAATTTCTCAAGGCTTGCGGAGAGAGCAGATACGGCGTTTGAGACCGAAGGATCCCTGTAGATCTTTTTTTCGATGTTTTTTACCGCGTGGACTACCGTGGAGTGGTTTTTCCCACCAAACTTGCTTCCGATCTCGGGGAATGACGAAGAAGTATACCTCCTTGAAAGAAACATTGCTATCTGCCTGGGCTCTGAGACTTTTTTCTGTTTCTGGTCGGATTTTAGCTCTTTCACGGTCAGGTTGAAAAACGAGCTTACCTCTTTTTGGATTAATTCTATCGTTATTATTTTTGGGCTTTCCTTTTTTACCAGGTTTTTTAGGAGGTCTTTTGCCAGTTCGAGGGTTATTCTCTCGTTGAACATCTTTGAATAAGCGGCTAGCTTGTTTACCGATCCTTCAAGTTCTCTTACGTTTGAAACGATGTTCTGCGCCAGAAATGACGCTACGTCGGCCGGGACCTCAATTCGCTCTTTTTCTGCCTTTTTCTCTATGATGGCTATTTTGGTCTCTACTTCCGGTGGTTGTATATCCGCCGTGAGTCCCCACTCAAATCGTGATTTGAGGCGCTCCTCGAAGTTTTTTATTAAGCTTGGGTGCTTGTCGCTGGTTATGACTATCTGTTTTTTTGCCGTGTAGAGAGAGTTGAAGGTATGGAAGAATTCTTCTTGAGTGCTGTTTTTTCCCGCAATGAACTGAATGTCGTCTATCAGAAGAACGTCGCAGTTGAATCTGTAGAGATCCCTGAAGTTGTCCATGGAACCGGTTTTTATGCTCTTTATGACTCCGTTCGTGAAATGCTCTGCGGAGATACAGAAAATGTTGATCCGGCTTCCGTTTTTTTTAAGTATGTGGTTCCCTATGGAGTGAAGAAGATGGGTTTTTCCGAGGCCTACCCCGCTGTGTATGAAAAGCGGATTGTAGGCTTTCCCGGGGTTCTCCGCTATTGCGTAAGAAGCGGCGTGAGCGAACTGGTTGCTTGGTCCTACGATGAAATTCTCAAACGAATTGGCCGAGTTGGGAAAACTTTCCGCCCGAGGAGCCCGGACTTCTTTATCTTCCGGCTTGGCATCGCGACCATTTTTTCTTGATTCTCCGCCGCTCGGGCCAGAGCCGTCAGTATCTATCGTTATTTCAAAGATTTCCTTTCCGTAGAGGTTGCCTGCGGTTTCGTTTATCAGAGGAAGGTAGTGGTTTTTTGCCCAGAGAGCCTGAAATTGCGACTTGGCCCCGAGAGTAATCTTCCGTCCTTCTGTTCTCGTTACTTCTATTGAAAACAGCCAGTCGGGGGGTGAGTGAGACTTGATGCGCTCAAGAACCGCTTTCCAGTCAAATACCACATCTTGACCAGTCTGACCTTTTTCAGCTTGTTTCAACGGTACCTGCCCTGAAAATCAAAAAGAGCGACAAAAAAACAGACCCTTAACAGAAAATCCCAACCACCCTCTGGAAAGTAAATTTGATTCTAACCACGCTTTTCTTCAGTGTCAATAAGAACGGCTTTCAGCAGCAAAGGGGTAAGCTGGAGAAATTTTTCGGGTACGGAGGCGTGATTGACACTTAACCAAGCTTACAATACACTTTTACTTCGGAAATGGGTGAAACAAAAGCCTTGAGATTTTTAGCCGAGAGGTTCAAGGTTGCCAGAAAAGAAGTTTTGATAGGGATAGGGGACGATTCCGCTGTTTTAGAACTCAGAAACAAAGCCTGCTTGGTCGCTTCGACCGATACGCTTGTTCAAGGCGTTCACTTCGATCTTGAGAACCAAACCCCAAGCCAACTCGGGAAAAAGGCCGTCTGCGTGTCCGTAAGCGACATAGGAGCTATGGGGGCCGTGCCGAAGTTTCTGCTCTGCTCCATTGGGTGTCGGAGTGCCGAAGCGGTGCAGTTCATTGAAGGCGTCTCTATGGGAGTGAGAGAAGGCTGTCAGGAATTTGAGGTCTCTCTGGTCGGAGGAAATCTTTCTGAATCTCAAACAATTTTCATAAATATGACGGCGCTTGGAGAAGTTTCGGCTGACCGTATGGTGCGCCGCTCCGGCGCATCCGAAGGAGACGGTATATATGTATCCGGAACTCTGGGAGATTCCGCTATTGGTCTCAGGATACTGTCTAGTGTCCCCGAAATTTCCGGGTACCGGGATTTAATTTCAAGACATATTAATCCCACGCCGCGACTTTCCCTGGGCCGGATGATTGCTGAGCGCGGGGTCGCCTCATCCATGATAGATATAAGCGACGGGCTTTTCTGTGATCTCGGAAAGTTGACAACGGAGCACGGACTGGGAGCCGAGGTTAACTTGGGGGAACTTCCGCTCTCCTCGGGTTTTGTTTCTCTCTCCCGAGAGTTTTCTGAGGATCCCTACCGCCTTGCGGTTTCAGGGGGGGAGGATTACGAACTTCTTTTTACCTCTGGGAAAAACCGCGCCGCAATAGAACAGGTTTCCCGCCTTTGCGGAGTTGCCGTCTCCAAAATCGGTTCGGTGACCGGCGAGCGGAGGATAAGGTTTTTTGGAGAAGGCGGGGAGGAAGTTTTTTACGACACAGAAGGGTTTGAGCATTTCTGCTGACTCCTTGACGGGGGTGAGGTTTTTTTGGACGAAAATTTTATTCTGATTCTTTTTCTTCTGTCCTGCTCAGCATTTTTCTGCTTTAGCGAGGGTGCGCTTTTCTCTCTGAGTCGTCCTCAGAGAGAAAACATATCAAAACGTCAGGGCAGGATTTCGACGGCCATAGAAAAGCTTCTGTCCAATTCCCACAAGCTTATAACCACGGTTCTTCTTGCGGACGAAATTTTCAACATAGCTTATTCCAGCGTAATAGGTCTTACGGCAAGAAAATACCTTCAGGACACCCCCGAGCAGACAGTTGCCCTTATTTCTTTGGCCATAGCCTCTCCGACGCTTCTCGTGTTCGGGGAGATCGTCCCCAAAACCGCGGGGGTGAAATTCCCTAGGACCATTTCGAAGGCAGTTGCTATTCCCCTTTATTTTTTCCATGTCGCAGTTACGCCGATTAGGTGGGGAATCATGTTTGTATCAGGTTTTTTCATAAGGGCTTTGGGGGTGGACCTGAGTCGTCGCACCGGAGAAGACGATATTTCCTCGGACGAACTTGAAATCCTGGTGGGAATGGGAAGAGACGAGGGAGTATTAAATGAGGTAGAGAAATATCTTGCCGACGGTTTTTTCAGGCTTGAAGATTTGCTTACCCACAAAATAATGACTCCCGCTATAGACTGTTTTACGCTTGCCCACGATGTGAAGATCAAAGAGGCTGTCGGGCAGGTTCGCAAGATGGGTCACTCTAGGATTCCAGTTTATGAGGATGAACGGGACAACATAGTAGGCGTTCTCTACAGCAAGGATCTTCTTAAATGGAACTTTGCCGATAACAACTCGGCTGCTACGGTAAGCGAGTGTTTGAGAAAGCCCTATTTTATCCCCAAGTCAAAGCCTGCGGGAGCGCTTCTGCGCGAATTTCAGATGCACAGGATACATATAGCGATAGTGGTTGATGAGTACGGGAGGTTTGATGGTCTGATAACCATGGAGGACATACTGGAGGAACTTTTCGGAGAGATAGAAGACGAGAGATCAATGCTCAAGAAGCCCACTCCTGTGGTGTGCGGGGGTGCCGTTACGATTCCTGGAGGGATGAGAATAGAGGAGTTTAACGACGATTATCTTTTCTCGGTTGCGCGTGGAGCGGGGCTTGAAAACTTGGGAAAAGTTATGGAGGAAGCTCTGATTCCACTTGAAAACGAAAATGAGACTATGGGCGGTTTCGTATTCGACCTTTTCGGCAGACTTCCCTCGGAAGGAGAGAAAGTAAATTTCGGCGGCCTGGTTTTCACTGTGGAAGGCAAGGAGGGGAAAAGGATTTCAGAGATAAGAGTTGACGTTGATAAAGAGGATGGTGGAGATGTCCATTGAACTTGTAATTCTTCTGGTTTTGCTGTTTTTGGTTCTGCAGGCCTTTTTTGCCGGTTCGGAGATAGCGCTGATTGCCTGCGATAAGATAAAAATGAGATCCCTTGCCGAGGAAGGTTCGGCCTCCGCGGGTCTGGTTCTCGACGCTTACTCGAAGATTGAGAGTTTTATCGGTACCACTCTTATAGGGGTTAATCTTTCGCTTATAATAAACACCTTGGTGCTCACCTTTTATTTTGAGGAGACCTTGGGACAAGGAAGCGGCATCTACACGGTGGCTGTACTTTCTCCACTTATTGTAATTTTCGGTCAAGTGGTTCCAAAAGCGGTTTTCGAGAGCAAAAGAAATTCAATAGTGCTCTGGATTATCTATCCGCTCTGGTTTTTCTCCAAGGTTCTCTCTCCGGTGCTTTTCTTCGTCAATTTCTTTACCCGTGGAATACTGTACCGCTCTGGTGAAAAGACGAGGTCCATAACGCGCGAGGAGCTTGAGGACGTGATGGAGGAAGACGAGAACAAACCGAGCGTAGATTACAAAAGGAGGGTTCTTCGCAGGATCTTCGGTTACTCCGAGACTACGGTGGGAGAGATAATGATTCCGCTGGTGAAGGTGGATGCGCTTGAGAGAAGATCTACGCTTCGGGACTTGAACAGACTCATAGCGGAAAAAAGCCACTCGAGGGTCCCGATTTTCTCCGACCGGGTCGACAACATAACCGGTATACTGAACTCGTTTTATGTTCTAGGCGAACAGGATCTTGAACAGAGTGTGGAGCGCTACTCTCTTCCTCCTCTCTATGTTCCAGAGTCGAAACTGGTGAACGAGCTTATGGATGAGATGAAGGGGGGACGCGCTGGAATGGCCGTCGTAGTCGACGAGTACGGTGGGTCGGTCGGGATTATAACCCTCGAAGATATAATTGAAGAAGTCGTGGGGGAGATAGAGGACGAATATGATACAGGTCAGACCCCGTGGAGAAAGCTTGGCGCCGGGCGGTATCTCATAGATCCCACAGTCGAGATAGGCCGCCTGAACGACGGCCTCGGACTCGCTATTCCCGAGGGCGAGGATTATGAGACTCTGGGAGGATTTCTTCTTTACAGACATGGATCAATTCCTGCTCCAGGAACCGTCATAGTCTTCGGAAGAAAGACGTTCACTGTGGTTTCCTCAACGGCGAGGATGATACGTGAAGTTCGTCTTCGGGTAGAGAAATAAATTCCTCGCTGAGAAAGTGACGGGGAAGTTCCATTGCGGTGTTTAGTGAAGAGAATGCTCTCGCCGAAGCTCTTTCGCTATCAGTTTTCTGTACGATTCGACCGGCTGGATTCCGTGTATCCTTAGCCCGCCTAGATAGAAAGTAGGAACGCCGAAGACATCGTTTTTCCTCGCGCTTTCCATGTTCTCCTCTATTCTTTCGGAAAAAATCCTTTTCTCAAGAGAGTGGGAAAGTTCCTCGGGGCAAAGCCCCGCTCTTTTGCCTGCCTCAAGAACGACTTCGAGAATGCCTATGTTTTTCCCCTCCATGAAGTATGCCGTGTAGGAGGCTTTGTGAAACTCCATGAATCTGTTTTTTCCCTTCGCGAACTCAGCTGCTTCAAGACATAGTCTGGAGTTGGTGACAAACCCCGGGAGTTTTATTTTCATCCTGTCCTCGGCCGCTACGGTTTCCAAGGTTTGAGAAATACGAAGAGTTTTCTCGGTTTTTCTCCGCCTTTTTCCCTCAACCGTATATTCAGGGTGGATTTCCACTCCGAGCCACTTCACTTCAAGGTCAAACTCTTTTGCCACTTTGAGAACCCTTTCTGTGGCCAGAAAGCAAAAGGGGCATATGTAGTCGTAGTAGAGAAGAATTTTCATGAGCTTTTCCCTAAATCATACAGTACCGGGGATTTTCCGAAAGATGGAATCTGGCGTCGGGTAGGATTTTTAACTATTGAATGGTTTTCCATGATGCCCTGGCTCTCAGCTTGATTAAAGCCCGTTGATTTAATATAATTTATATCCGCTTTCCCGCATGTCTTGCTTAGGAGAAACTGGATGGATCCCAAATCTGCCATAATGCTTTTATTGCTTATAGCCTCATTCGGTTTTTTCGCTTACAACATCCGTCTTCTCTTAAGGCTCATAACCCTGGGCAAGAAAGAAGACGACAGGCTGAACGATATTCCCCAGAGGATAAGAAAGGTAATCGTTTACGTATTCGGGCAGAGAAGACTTTTCAAATACCGTTTCGCAGGCATAGAGCACGCTATGATTTTCTGGGGCTTCGTGATAATAACCGTGGGGACGGTGGAGATGCTGGTAAGCGGAGTTATTTCTGGATTTCATATTTTCCCGGGGTTTCTTGGGGAGATATATGAACTGGTTCTGGACATAGTGCAGGCCCTGGTTCTGGTTGCCATAGCCATGGGTATAATAAACAGGCTCACCATAGGCAGAAGAAGGGAGGTTAACGGGCCTGATGCGGTGGTGATACTGGGTCTCATCTTCGGCCTCATGATCACTGCTTTCCTAACCACTGGGGCGAAGATAGCGCTGGCCGAGGCAAACCCTGCCATGCTGCCTGTGTCCGGGGCGTTTTCCGGGCTCTACGACGGGATGAGCGCCGGAAGCACTTCTTTCTGGAAGGAGTTTTTCTGGTGGTTTCACGTTCTCATAGTGCTTTCTTTTCTGAATTATCTGCCTTACTCAAAGCACAGTCATGTTCTGACCGCGGTTTTCAACGTTTTTTTTCAGAATTTAAAGCCCCGCGGACAGCTCTCCAAACTTGACTTTGAAGACATTCCCGATGATCTCGACCACTTTGGCTCTTCGAAGATAGCCGATTTCAGCTGGAAGGACATACTCGACGCCTATACCTGCACCGAGTGTGGAAGATGCACGGACAACTGTCCGGCGTGGAACACGGAGAAGGTTCTTTCTCCCAGAGATATAGTTGTCAAACTTCGCCATTACGCCTCGAGCGAGGGAAAGGAGATACTGGCGGGGAAACCTCAGGAAGAACAGCCCGACCTTCCCGACACCGAGTGGGTGACGCCCGAGGAGCTTTGGGCGTGTACGACATGCAACGCGTGTGTAGAGCAGTGCCCGCTTTTCATTGATCAGATGGGGAAGATAATGGACATGAGAAGATTTCTGACGCTTGAAGGTCGCCTGAGTGGAACTGCCACGAGGACTCTTCAGAAACTTCAGAACAACGGAAACCCCTGGGGATTTCCCGAAGCTGACCGCGGTGCTTGGCTCTCGGATATGGAAGTTCCCATACTCGGTGTTTCCGCCGAGAACGCAAGCGAGTTTGACGTGATTTACTGGACGGGATGTTTCGGGGGCTATGACCCTAGGGGACAGGAAGTCTCAAAAGCGATAGTAACCCTGCTTAAAATCGCCGGGGTTAACTTTGCCGTGATGGGTCCTGGGGAAACCTGCACGGGAGACCCCGCTAGAAGGTTGGGAGAAGAGGCTCTTTACCAGATGCTCGCCGTCCAGAATATCGAGACGATGAACGAGCTTAAGGTGAAAAAGATTCTCGCAAACTGCCCGCATTGCTTCAACACGATAAAAAACGAGTATCCGCAGTTCGGAGGACACTATGAGGTTGTTCACCATACCGATTTTCTCTTACAGCTTATCCAAGATGGCAGACTCAACCCCGACGCCCCAATTGAGGAAAAAATAACCTACCATGATTCCTGCTACATAGGACGCTACAACAATGTTTACGATTCTCCCAGAGAGATACTTAAAAGCATCCCTGGAATCGATCTTGTGGAGATGAAGAGGAACAGGACAAAAAGTTTCTGCTGTGGCGCCGGGGGAGGAAAGATCTGGATGGAGGAAGAAGCCCCGAGGGTTAACTGGAACCGCTTTGATGAAGCGGCGGAAATTAACCCTGACACATTGGCTACCGCGTGCTATTTCTGCAACACCATGTTCGACGACGCCGCAAGATTTAAAGGGAAAGAAGAGGATATAGGAATCCAGGACATAGCTGAGATACTTAACCGCTCGGTTAAGACAGATGCTCCACCCCCATCGTAATCAAACTCCCATACAGACACTTTGAGTCTTAGAACGAGAAGTTTATGAAGTTTGACAAGCCAAAATCCCTTTTGATAGATTCGGGCGGAGGGTGGTTTGATTCCAGGTCCTCTCCAATGGCTGGAGTTTTCGGCGAACCGGATATAGCCGTCTGTTTCTCGGGCGACGGAACCAGGGTGTTTTCTGATTCCAGAGAGGAAGTTTTCCCTGAAGACCCGCTATGTTTTGTCGAACGACTGGCGGCGGAAGGCTATACCGCTCTTGGCTATATAAGCTATGATTATCTTCGGTACACGACTCCGGGGATTGTTACCTCCGGGGATGGGGATGAGGGAGAAAAAATTCCCTTTTTGTTTTTCAACTTCTATAAAAAAAACAGCTTTTATACCACTTCCTGCGAGGAGGCGCTTGCAGTTGCTTCTTCATGGAAAGGCTGTCCCGGGGGTCCTTCGCTCTCCAATATCGAAAAGAACGAATATGCCCAAAAAGTTTCGGCAATAAAAGATCATATAGCCGCCGGTGACGTTTACCAAGTAAATTTGTCACGTAAATTTTACTTTGAACCCTTGGACGACCCTTTTTCATGGTTTGTGGATTTTTACCGCGCCCAGCCGGTTCCCTTCGCCGCCCTTGTCAGTTTTCCGGACTTTCAGCTTGTAAGTGGTTCAATGGAGCTTTTTCTCAAAAAAAGAGGAGACAGAATTACAACAAGGCCCATAAAGGGAACGACTCGAAGGGACCCGGATCCCCTGCTTGACGGAAAACTTGCTCAGGCGCTCGGGGAAAGTCCCAAGGAACGTGCTGAAAATCTCATGATAGTTGATCTCATGAGAAACGATCTCGGCAGAATATGCGAGTACGGTTCCGTAGAGGTGGGAGAACTATTTTCCGTAAGGCGCTACAGCACGCTTTTCCAGATGGAATCCGAAATCGAGGGATCTCTTCGTCCTGGCATCGGACTCTCGCAGATAATTGCTAGCACATTTCCTCCGGGGTCCGTTACCGGGGCCCCTAAAAGAGAAGCTCTTCGCATAATAGATAGCCTCGAGCCCCATTTAAGAGGTCCTTACTGCGGGGCTATATGTCTTTTCCCCCCTGATGGAGACTTCACTATGAGCGTCGCGATCCGCACAGGGGTTAATACCTCTGAGGGTGCGAATTTCTGGTTCGGAGGCGGAATAGTGTGGGATTCGAACGCCGACGAGGAATACAAAGAGACAGAGCTTAAAGCAAAAGCTTTTACGTCGGTTGCATTCCGACGGATGATATAATCATCGGTCATGGAGAAACTTTTTTTTCTGAACGGAAAAAGCCTTGAGTCTCTGCCTGCCCTTCGGGCCCTTTTTTACGGAGAAGGGGTCTTTGAAAGCTTCAGGTGGAAAAATGGCCCTCCGGTTTTTCTTTCCATGCATCTTAAGAGAATGCGCGCCGGTGCCGATTTTCTCGGCATTCCGTTTCCTTCGGAAGATAAGGTTAGACTTCGGATTGAGGAAGCTGCGGAGAGAGCGCCGGGAAACGACCTGCATATAAAAGCGTGTCTTTTGAGCGAAGGCGAAGAGGTTTTTTATTCCTCTCCCCGGGCGTCCTCACTTCTTGTCTCTGTACGACCCCGTGTCGAAAGTCCGCAGACCGCTTCTCTTTGGGTATGCGGGGAGAGAAGACCTCCTCGGAACCGTCTTTTTTCGTACAAGACTCTTAATTACCTCGGAAACGTTTTGGGGAAAAGGGAAGCCCGAGAAAAGGGATTTGACGAAGTTCTTTTTCTTGATACTGATGGCAGGGTGGCGGAAACCTCGAGCCATAATGTTTTCTGGGTAAAGAAAAAAAAACTTTTCACTCCATCCTTTGAGTGTCCCATTTTGCCCGGTGTAACGAGGGAAATCGTTTTGCGCGCGGTAGAACAGCTGGGTTACGAGGTGTTCTGTGGGAGTTTTTCTCTTGATGAGCTTCTCTCAAGCGATTACGCTTTTCTTACAAACGCTGTTGCGGGTGTTGTTTACGTAAGCGGTGTGGACGGTGATGCAATGCCGTTTGCTCCTAAGAGTTATGAGGTTATGAGACAGTCGCTTCTTTCGGAATTCGGGTGGTAGAATTAAGAAAGCACGGGGGTTGCGTATACAGAGGATCTCAGGAGGTTTTATGCCTAGTGATATAACGGTCAGGGAATATCAACACGAAGTTGATGAGTGGATAAAGGAAGTTGGAGTTCGGTATTTTTCTGAACTTACCAATCTTGCGCAGCTTGTTGAGGAGGTGGGTGAAGTCGCTAGAGTAATGTCCAGGACATACGGGGAGCAGAGCTTCAAGGGAGATGAAGGTCAACAGGAACTTGGAGATGAGCTTGCCGACGTTTTCTTTGTCTTGACTTGCATAGCGAACCAGACGGGGGTTGATCTTACGGAGGTTTTGAGAAAGAACTTTGAAAAGAAAACGCATAGGGACGGGAAACGGCACGCAAACAATCCCAAACTTCGCTGAGGCTCTGGATTCTTACGTAAGCCTGCATTCTGTACTCTGTTGTTGCAAAGGTGTCTTCTTGTGGTATCCTTCCCCGTTCTGAGAAGAATCCGCCTTTGATTCGCACGCAATAGCTACTCTA
This sequence comes from Candidatus Dadabacteria bacterium, assembly GCA_007571325.1. GTDB lineage: Bacteria > Desulfobacterota_D > UBA1144 > Nemesobacterales > Nemesobacteraceae > Nemesobacter. The sequence continues at coordinate 28,887 of RKRQ01000015.1, read as the reverse complement.
TTGAAGAAAGAGGAAAAATGCTTTGAAAATGAAATTGGAAGAAAAACCGATTGAAGACATACAGGCGAGAAAGGATTATAGGAATATATCCATAGACAGGGTAGGAGTCTGCGACCTTAAGATTCCGCTTAAGATAAAAGGTTGCGAGATTGACCCGCGGAAAGACCAGAATGTCCAGGCTTCTCTTAATCTGAGCGTTAACCTGCGTTCCGAACAAAAGGGAATTCATATGAGCCGATTGCTTGAGACAGCTCTTGATTTTAACGGGTCCTTTTCTTTGGGGAGAATGGCTTCTTTTCTGACCGCTCTTTGTGAAAGGCAGGACTCGCAGGATTCCGATGTTAAGATAGAATTTGACTACTTTTTCAATCGATATGCTCCTGTAAGCGGCAAAATATCCCCCCAGCCCTATAGATGCACATACCACGGTGAAATGCGCCCAGAAGGTATAAATCTCACTCAAGGCGTGGTAGTTCCGGTCAAGACTCTATGTCCCTGCAGCAAGGAGATAAGTGATTACGGAGCCCACAATCAGCGTTCCAAGGTTTTTGTAAACATAACCCACGAAAAAAAAGAGGAAAGCGAACCGATAGACATCTGTCTTGAGGAAATTATAGAGATTGCAGAAAGAGGAGCGTCCTCTCCTCTTTACCCTCTTTTAAAAAGAGAAGACGAGCGCCATGTTACAATGAGCGCCTATAACAAACCGTGCTTTGTCGAGGATGTGGTGAGAAATATAGCCTCGGAACTCCAAGGCAATACCAAATTTGAGTCTTATGAACTCAGAGTTCTTAACTACGAAAGCATCCACAGCCATAATGCTTTTGCCAGCATTGGCAAAAGATTCTCAAATGGCTGACCTAGGGGCTGCGCGCGCACCGAGTGTTTTTCTGGTGCGATTCAACTTGAATTTTCAGTCATAATTAACACAGCCATTTGTTTGCGGCGACGATGGCGGTTTTATAGCGTATATGTGAACCGCCAGGAAAGTTCGTTGTTTCGTAATTACTTGAAATTAAACGATTTTTGCTGTTGATAAATTGTTTAATATTTAGCTCGGTTGCAATTCTAAGGATGTAAGTACCTGATATTACTTGATAATTTTTCAACCCACCAGAAGACTTTTTTCGCGTTCTGTGAAATGTTCATTTAGTGCGAATATCGTTTTTATACTCATGGAAGAGTTTCTTCACCCTTGTTTTTAAGGCTATTTGGGGAGGGTTTAACCCGTTTTTAAAACCTGTCGGATCTGTGTAATTTAATCTGGGTGCTGTTATTTTCTGTGACAGAGAAAAAACTTATGATTTTAGAAATCGTAAAGAAAGAGATAGAGAAATCCGGCTTGATTTCTTTCCAGAGGTTTGTTGAGCTTTCCCTTTTTCATCCAGAGTATGGTTATTACTGCTCGGGAAAAGCAAGAATCGGAAAGACAGGTGATTTTTACACAGCCCCATCGGCCCACCGTTCTTTCGGGGAAACCATCTCACGGTTGCTTGTCAAGGCGTCTCTTCTACTTGAAAGCGAAAAATTTGCGGTAGTGGAATTTGGAGCCTCGGATGGTCAACTTGCCTTGGACATACTTACGGTTCTTTGTGAAAACCACCCAGAACTTTACGCGAGAACCGAGTACATAATAAGTGAAATAAGCCCCGTAGCTACCCGAGCGGCGAGAGAAAAACTCGCAGAGCACTGTGAAAAAGTTTGGTGGACTAATGACTTGAAAAAAATAGAAGACGGTGGTTTCTGCGGAGTGGTAATAGCAAACGAGTTTCTCGATTCTTTGCCTTTTCATCGGCTGAAATCAGATGGTGGAGAAATTCGGGAAATTTTTCTTTCCCTTCGAGATGGTGAAATCGAAGAGGTTCTGCGGGACCTTCAGACAGAAGCTTTATGTCAATTTTCGAAACGGTACTTGGGTCAATATATGGAAGGCCGGGAAGCTGAGGCCTGCCTACTTGCTGAAAAATGGCTTGTTGAGGTGGAAAAATCGCTTCAAAAAGGGTTTGTTTTAACTATTGATTATGGTTCCTTGGCTTCAGAACTCTACTCGCCCGAAAAGCGAAAAGGTACCTGGAGATGTTTTTACCGCCACAAACTCAGTTCTAATCCCTATATAAGAGTTGGTGAGCAGGATATAACTGCTGACGTTAATTTTTCCGAACTTATAAGGATTGGAGATGCCTTAAATCTTGCTACCGTCAAGTATACGACTCAGGGGCAGTTTCTCATTGACTGGGGAATCCTTGAGATTTTTCGAATGTACGACAAACCGCAAGATCAAAAAGACCGTCTTGCCGCCAAAACCCTTTTTATGCCTGAATTCATGGGAACTAAATTCAAAGCACTGCTTCAGGCAAAAGGGTTGTCTGACGAAGAGCTTCTGGAATTTTATGAGGACGGACCGTTTCGTATAGCTCTCTAATCACTTTTAAAATCCGTTTTTAACTTTTCGGGAAAAGATATGTGCAAAGCTTGTTTCCATCGGTATCCCATTCTATTGATTCTCTAGTTTCAAGCGGTTAAGTTAATTGCGGGAGTTATAGGATTTTGAGCTTTTCTCAAGCAGGTTTTTTAATAGGCAAGAAATTAATAATGGAGGAAATTGGCAACTGATATGTCTGATACTATAATGAAGGCCGATATAGGCGGGGATATAGCTTATCTTAGAGAGCAGAACCCAGATCTTTACGATGCGTGGATGGCTTATCACGATTCAGTATTTACCGACGGAGCCCTTACCGCGAAGGAAAAACAGCTTATAGCAGTAGCCGTAGCGCATATTACGGCTTGTCCCTATTGCATAAGGTCAAGAGTTCGTGCAAGCAAGAAACACGGAGCGACAGACCAGGAAATAGTCGAATCGATATATGTAGGACTAAGGCTCGCCATGGGAGCGCCTTACGCGTTTTCGAGCTTAGCTTTTGAGGCTTGGGACACCTTGGAAAATGACATTCCACTTACCGAGGGACATTTTTTCAAAAAAGACATAGCGAAAGAAATTGCCAGTTTTAGGGAATGCAGTGGCGATATATCTCCACCTTTCATGGAGCTTCATAAGAAGGTTTTTGCCGATGGAGCTTTAAGTAAAAAAATGAAAAGGGGAATAATAGGACTTGCCTGCGCGCACGCGACGAAATGTCCCTATTGTATAAGGGGATGCGTGAAAGATGCGCGTGCTGGTGGTGTAACCGCGGAGCAGATGGCTGAAGCTATAAATGTCGCTATGGTAATGACTGCCGGCTCCTGTTATGCACATACAAGCATCGCCATGGATACGCTTAAGAGCCTTCAGAAGTAAGTTTGACAGTTTCGTTTCTTTAGCACTTCCCTACCTAGTTTTCCCTGAATGTTTCACGTGAAACATTCAGGGTTTTTTGTTTTTCCCCTGACTCAACTCAGCTTTATATGGTAGATTCTGTTTCATGTCGTCCCTTATGCCAAAGTACGAAAGCACTATAACCGCCATTTCAACTCCTCCCGGAGAGGGAGGAGTTGCGGTAATACGCATAAGTGGCAGACAATCCCACGCAATTGTAAGAAAAATATTTGTTCCGGTAGGAAATTCGGCTTTTTCTGAAAGAAAGCTTCGTTTCGGAAAAATAATTGATCCTGAAACTGGTAACACAGTAGACGAAGTTCTCTGTGCCGTTATGACCTCCCCTTATACCTACACAGGGGAAGACATGGCCGAAATACACTCTCACGGGGGCTATGTTGTTCCCAAAAAAATACTTGAGATGTTAATGAATTGTGGAGCGGCTCTGGCCGCCCCGGGGGAATTCACTCAAAGAGCGTTTCTTAATGGAAAAATGGACTTGGCCCAAGCTGAGGCGGTTTCCGACATAATAACCGCTCAGACGGAACAAAGCCTCCGATATGCCGAAGTTCAGCTCGAAGGGGTCCTTTCAGCCAAAGTCAACGAGCTTAAGGACAAAATTCTGGACAGCCTAGCGGAAATAGAAGCGAATCTCGATTTCCCTGAAGAAGATATAGATTCTCTTGCACAAAATCGTCTTAAAGAAGCGGCTGAATTGGTGGAAAAAGAACTTTCGAGACTAATTGAGAGTTATGAAACCGGCAGAATGTTCAGAGATGGTGTGAGAATGGTAATCCTCGGCAAACCTAACGTAGGGAAGTCAAGCGTACTTAACTGCCTCCTTGAAACTCAAAGGGCTATAGTAAGCCCAATTGCCGGAACTACAAGAGACTTTATTGAAGAAAGATTGAACGTTAATGGAATTCCCTTTGTTGTAACGGATACGGCCGGTATACGGGATACGGAGGACCAGGTAGAGAGACTCGGGGTGGAGCTTTCTCTCAAAAAAGCGGAGGAAGCTGAATTCATACTCGTCGTTTTGGACCAAAGCACCGAACTGGATGCATTGGACAGAAAAATCCTCGAAACCGCCGCTAAGAAGATTTATCTTGTCGTAATCAACAAAATGGACCTTGAAGGAAAGCTGCAGCAATCAGAGGTCCGACAGATTCTCGGAGATAAAGAACCGGTAAAAACCTCAGCTCTCACAAAAAAAGGTATGGAACGGCTCAGACAAGCCATGTTTGAGACCCTTGCGAACTTGCCTTCTGGGGTAGATGCATCAGAATTGGTGCTTACTAACCTCCGCCATAAAAAATGCATGGAAAAAGCTCGCGGTCAACTCGGTGCTTTCCTCAAACTTCTTGAACGAAAGGAATATCCAGAGATTCTCTCTATAGAATTGAGAAATTCCATGAACTCACTTGGTGAAATCACCGGGGAAGTTACTACAGAGGACCTTCTGGGCAGAATTTTCTCCAGGTTTTGTATAGGAAAGTAAAGGAGAAGGAGATGTTTCACGTGAAACATTTAACAGAACATTCGGTAAAATGGTAAAATATAACAGGGGGGGGGCTTTGAATAGTCTAATAATTTAAGAGAGTTACAATACGCTTTGTGAACATCGGAAAAATTTATTCACAATTTGTTGACAAGAAAAAAGTGTTTGATATCAGCTAGTTAAGAAAAATCTAACGAATTTTTAATGATCTATTAACATATAGAGCGACTTCGACGGAAATTTTACATGTAACCATACTTTTCAAAGCTATGTGTTGCTTTTAAGTTGTCCGGTCGAGTGAAGCAATACGTAAAAGCAATCCCCTGACGAACTGATGTAAATTCTCTTGTAAATATTTCAGCATTTGTGCGAGAACGCTTATTTTTTAAAGCAAATGCCATGCAATCAGGAAACCACACGGATTTTTCTAAATGTGTAAGCTGTCGTATAAAGAGGCTTTTTTCTTCTGTGTATATGTATTTGCGATTTTTTGTATGTTATCCCTTATCTACATTGTCTTGACGTCTTACAATATATTGATCAGAATAGAGTTTAGTTGAAAAATATTCTCATTTAATTTTTTACCATGCTAAGAGGCTTTGAATGTGAACATGAGTTGTATGCCAGAGAGATTCTGCGAAAAAAGGGGCTTAAATCCACCGCGCAGCGTCTTGCTGTCGTACATGTTCTTCATACGAGTGAAAAATCACTTTCGGTCGGTGAAATACACGATGGGGTAAAGAAGATACTTGGTACCACGGGGCTTGCTACTATCTACAGAACTCTTGAGATGTTTGAGGATCTGGGAATTGTGAAACGTCTTCATTTTCCCGACGGTGGTTATGGTTATACATTTTCCCAAGGAGAGCACGTACATCACATGATATGCCTTGCTTGCAGGGGAGTTTTCGATTTTCCTGAATGTCCTATCAAGAGCTTGGATTATACTTCGGCCGAAAGCCAGGGTTTTTACGTAGAAGACCATTCCATACAGCTTTTTGGTCAATGCGGGAAGTGCAGAGAGCAGGCTGTTTGTTAAGGAATTTGTCAGCAGAGTCGGGTTAACAGCATAATGAACCAGATAAAACTTCAGAAATTTGCCGATTACACCTCTATGTCTCTTGTGGGTATCTGCGCCGTCCACTGTTTTTTGACGCCCGTAGCTCTCATATTGTTCCCGGTTTTGGGTTTGACTTTTTTATCCGAAGAAATTTTTCACGAGCTGATGCTTCTGCTCGTTATTCCCGCAAGTGTCATTGCCATATTTCTTGGCTGTAGACGTCATAAGGATTTCAATGTGATCATGCTGGGGGCGTTGGGACTTTGTTTTCTTCTGGTCGGAGCTTTTGCCTCTGAAGGCTATTGGGAATCTGTCCTTACTCTCATAGGGGCTTTCACCATGGTTTCTGGCCACCTGCGCAATTTCAGACTCTGCAGAAAAGATGGCTGCGAGCACTGATTCCTGAGAAACTAAAAAATTTTTCTTGAAAACATTTTTTTTTAATGGATAATAACCATTCACTTTTTTGGAGGGGATTCAATGGGAAAATCATTAAACAGAGTGCTTGTCAAGATGAAGAGTACGGAGAGTCCCTACATTTATTACACTAAGAAAAATAAGATGAATACCCCCGACCGTCTTGAACTGAAAAAGTATGACCCGGTAATAAGAAAACACGTTGTTTTTAAGGAGACCAAGTAGTTAAGAGGATATAATGGCCCGTCGCTGCGCTATAACGGGGAAAAAACCCCTTTTCGGAAACAACGTCTCTCATGCGAACAATCACGTTAAAAGGCGCCAGAATCCGAATCTGCACTGGAAAAGAATATATATTCCGGAAATGGACAGATATGTGAAAATAAGAGTTTCCACCCGTGCGCTCAGAACAATCACCAAAAAAGGTCTTCTTCCCTACCTGAGGGAAGAGGGTCTTACCCTTAGGGATATAACACGCTAATCAATTCATCCCTTACTAATTTACTAGATACGAAATTACGAAAGGTAGCACCGCAAGTGAAACTACCGTTCCCGCCACTATTATTGAAGCAACCGTTTCGGAGTCCGTTAGGTATTTTTCCGCAAGTACGAAGTTAAACACTGCGGGCGGCATTGAGCACTCGAGAATGACTACCTTCGCCTCAACTCCCTTCAAGCCAAATATATTTACGACCAACACCCCCAAGATAAAACCGAGAAATATCCGGGCGGAGCCGAAGAAAAAGGAGAGCCAGAGCTTCGAGAGCTTCATTTCGGAGAGTTTGTACCCAAGAGAAAAAAGCATGGCAGGTATAGTGATTTGCCCTAGAAGAGCTACAGGCCTGTCAATAATGACAGGAATATCAAAACTGACTGAATTGATGATTATTCCTGCTACCGTGGCATATATAAGAGGAAGCTTGAAAATTTCGCGGAGGTTTCCGGAACCTAGAATAAAAATTCCCACCGTATAATGCAGCAGCATGGTAGAAACAACGCAGAGTATTGCAATATTAAACCCATACTGTCCAAATGCGAAAAGACAAAGTGGAAGACCCAGGTTTCCAGTGTTTGCGAAAACCATGGGAGGAATATATATCCTCGAGTCAAGGCGCAGTGCCCTGGTTAGCAATCCGCCGATTATAATGGTGGAAAAAATGACCGCCGATATCGAAATAAACAGCTTCGCCGTTACAGAAGGATTCATTGTGAAATTGGAGAGAGAAGAGATTATGAGACACGGCGTTGTTACGTAAACCACAAGGTCGTTTATTGAAGAAATATCTATTCTTTTAGTTTTGCTGAAAAGAAAACCCGCGGCGATTACCAGAAATGCCGGCAGGACAATATTTGCAAGCTGCGGGATTGAGGAAAGAGTCATATCATCTTTTTTTTCGTGAAAAAAGAAGGAGTGTTTTCGGTAAACCCGGCACGGCTCCGTGCGAAGCCTTCAGAGCTTTACAACTGATGCACCCCAAGTGAAACCGGCTCCGAAAGCCGCAAACAGTACCAGATTTCCTTCTTTTATCCTTCCCTTGTTAACTGCTTCGTCAAGGGCAAGTGGAACGGATGCCGCGGAGGTGTTTCCGTATTTATCTAGGTTCGCGAATACTTTTTCCTCTGGGAAATTGAGCCTTTTTCTCACGGCTTCGAGAATTCTGTAGTTCGCTTGATGCGGAACGAAAAGATCTATGTCTTCGGGGGAAACATTGGCTTTATTCAAGGCGTTTATGGTTGCGGACTCCATACTCTTGACCGCAACTTTAAACACGTCGTTTCCCTTCATTTTTATGTATTGGTCCCTGCTTTTAAGCACCTCTTCGCCTATTGGCGTTCTTGAGCCTCCTGCTGGAACATAGAGAAGGTCCCAATCGTCTCCGTCCGAACTGAGAATGGATGAGAGAATTCCCGGTTTGTCGGAGGCGGTAAGCACGGCGGCCCCTGCCCCATCGCCAAAAAGTATGCAGGTTGAGCGGTCTTCAAAGTCGGTGATTTTCGAAAGTATGTCCACTCCTATTACGAGGATTTTTTCTGCCCCGCCAGACTTTATTATTCCCTCGGCGACGTGAAGTGTGTATAGAAACCCGGAGCAACCGGCCATAAGGTCGAAAGCATAGGCCTTTTTTGCTCCAAGAAGGCTTTGTAAGACACAGGCGGTTGATGGGAAAACAAAATCCGGAGTCACGGTTCCGACTATGATCGCGTCAAGATTCTGAGGACTTACACAGGCGACCTTCAGGGCTTTTTCGGCGGCTTTATAAGCTACATCCGAAGCGGCGGTATTTTCATCGGCGATTCTGCGCTCCTTTATTCCAGTTCTGGAAGTGATCCATTCATCGGAAGTATCAACCATTTTTTCCAAGTCGGAATTGGAAAGCACAGTCTTGGGAACCGAAGAACCGGTTCCTATGATTTTTGCGTACTTCAATTTGGAATTTATCTCCGAAGCGTTAGCGCAATAATAGTTTAAAGCCCTAGGTTTGTCAATCAGTGTCGGTTCCACAAACTAAAGCTTTAAGCGAGTCCATCTCCGTTCTGGTCATAGCCACCGTAACCGCGTGCCTGGTGTCATCACAGAGGAAAATAATGGAGTAGACTCCCAGTTTCTCTAGAGTGGCAAGAAAAAAAGTTTCCTCTGAAGATTCCGTGAGAAAAAAATACTCGTATTTTAACCCAAGACCTCCACTCGTCGTTATCCTTATTTCCATGGCAACTGAGGGAAATTCCTCTTTTTCCACTGCAAAAAAACGAGTTGATATTTTTTTTGTATCGACGACAGAGGTTATTCTGTCCGGTTCTTCCTTGAAAATCATCAAGCATTCGTCATCAGTTGCATGTGGCACGCATCCAGAGCTGATTTGTGAAAGCGCTATCTGCAGTTCCATATCCTGCTCAAGCAGTTTGTATATTGTCCCAGATGTGGAAAATATCCTTGACATATTATTCAGTCAATTAGTATGATTAGAATGAACTAGGTTCTTACGGACTTTATTTTATGGTCCTAGTATAGCAGTACAAGAGTATCAGGAGGATAGATAAATTTCATGACTATACAAGGTAATGAGTTATTGCTGTTAGCTATAGTAATTCTTATCATGGGGATATTCCTTATGCTAAACGAAGGAGGGGGAGGAGAGCAGCAGGCTGCCGAGCCGCCAGCTCCGCCTGAACCTCAGGAAGAGGCCCAAGGCGAAACGGATCCTTTTCGGTCCGCCCAAGAGACGCCATCGCAGGCTTCTTCAAGTTCCGATGCTACTCAGGACCCCTTTCAGGCCCCGAAGTCCTAACCTAGAAAAGTCTGTAGATAGAAATGGTTTTTCAGGTTTAGAACCGAGTTATCTTTTGGTCGTTGTGTGAATATTTCAGGGTGGATAATTCCCGCAAGGAGTTCAATTCCGCTGACGACCCTGGGTGACGGTCTGCTGAAATAGGAATTGGCGTCCACTATGTAACAGTGACCTTTTTTTACGGCCCGAAGCGCATGCCACTGTCTTACTTTGCCCGTAACTTCTTCTATGCTGTCAAGCGTTTTTTCTATGTCGAATCCGCAGGGCATTATAATTAGATAATCTGGGGACGACTCGAGTATCTCATCCCATGTTGTCTTAAATGAGGGTTCCTGCACTTTCGAGAGCAGCGGTTCTCCTCCAGCTATTTTTACCATTTCCGGTACCCAGTGCCCGGCGGCATAGGGAGGATCAAGCCACTCAAGGCAGAAGATGTGCGGACGGTGTCTCTCGCCCGAAAGCTTTTTCTCGACCGTTTCAATTCTTTTCATAAGTCCTTCTACGATTTCAGAAGCTCTCCGCTCGGTCCCAGTGACTTCTCCTACAAGCAGTATGGAATCCATTATATCTTTGATGGAGTTTGGTTCCATGGACACTATTTCAGGACCGTTTTCAAGAACTTCGCAGACTTCCATCACCTCGTTCTCAGACACGGCACAGACGTCGCAAAGTCCTTGCGTTATGATAAGCTCCGGTCTTATCTCGCGTAGCAGTTCGGAGTCAATTAGGTAGACGCTCTTTCCTTCCGAGCGGCTACGGGTCACAAGTTCGTCTATTCGCGCGCTTGAAAGTTTCCCTTTGTTTTTAAGAATGCTGTTTACGACTACGGGCTTGTCACGCGCCTGAGGAGGATAATTGCATTCATGGGTTACTCCGACCAGGTTTTCCTCAAGTCCTAGAGCGAATATTATCTCGGTCGAGCTTGGAAGAAGCGAGCATATCCTCATGATGTTTATTATACAATCCGCGAAGAAAATCCCTAGATTATATGTCTGACATCTCTTTTTTTGCCGCTTCGGCGTGTAAAATAACCTCCGTGAAGGTCGTAACGAGATTTGCTCCCAGTCCCACTGGCGCTCTTCATGTAGGAGCAGCCCGTACAGCTATTTTTAACTGGCTTTTTTCCGCAAACCTTGCCGGAGATTTTCTGCTCAGAATTGAGGATACGGACCGTGCGCGTTCCGAGGAAAGATTTGAACGTCAGATCATAGAATCTCTTAGATGGCTCGGAATTGATTGGCAGGGGGAAATTGTCCGCCAGTCTGACAGGCTTGACACTTACGGAAAGCTTGCCGGGCGGCTTGTTGACGAGGGAAAAGCGTACAGATGCTACGTTACAGCTGATGAGCTTGGGCGCAGAAGAGAAGAGGCTAGAGAAAAAGGAGAAGTTTTTCGATATAAAAGAGAGTGGTCGCAACTTGGTGCGGCCCCCGGAAAATCTTACGCTGTGAGACTCTCGGTATTACCGGGTGAGAATATCTTTGTTAAGGACCTGGTACGCGGCGAGATAGTTTTTGACTCTTCAGAGATAGAAGATTTTGTGATACTAAAAGCCGACGGATTTCCAACCTATAATTTCGCCGCGGCGGTTGACGATGCGCAGATGGATATCTCTCACGTCATAAGGGGAGATGACCATATAATAAATGCTCCGAGGCAGATACTTGTAGCCGAGGCGCTGGGTTTTGGGAAACCAAAACTTTCTCATGTTCCAATGATACTCGGCGCGGACGGGAAAAAACTTTCGAAGCGCCACGGCGCTGAATCCGTTACGGAGTACCGGTCGCGTGGGTATCTTCCCGAGGCGGTACTGAACTACCTTGTGAGACTGGGATGGTCTTTCGGAGATCAGGAGATTTTCGCAAAACAAGAGCTTGTTAAAATATTTAGTCTGAAAGGTATCGGGAAATCCCCCTCGGTGTTCGACCCTCAGAAATTCCTCTGGCTTAACGGAAAATACTTAAGAGATATGTCTGAAGAGCGTATGTTCGAAGAGATAGTTTCTCTTGTAAAGAAAAAAGAGTTTCCCGAGCAGCCCAGAGAGAAGCTTCGCAAAATAATTGAGCAGATGCGGGAGCGTTCAGAGACCCTCAACGGAATTGTCGATCAGTCTCTTTACTTTTTTACCGATGATTTTGAGTACGAGGAGAAAGCGGCGGAGAAATTTCTGGTGGAAAAAAACAGCCAAATCTTTGAGTTTCTGCTGGAGGAATTATCCTGTTTGGAAGATTTTTCCTACAATGATGTTCACGGGGGTTTTCAACGCGTTATGAAGCGCACAGGTCTTGGACTCGGGAGAATAGCTCAGCCTGCAAGGGTTGCGCTTACCGGTTCCACCAAGAGTCCTGGAATCTTTGACGTCGTCGAAATACTGGGCAGAGACTCAGTGGCGAGTCGCCTTACCAGGGCAATTCAATTTATAAAATCCCGCAACGCTTAGAAGATGAGAGTATACGGCCTTACAGGAAATATTGGTTCTGGCAAGTCGACGGTTGCGCAGATGCTGCGCGAGCTAGGGGCATTCACTGTGGATGCCGACGAGGTGGCTAGGGAAATCGTACAGCCCGGGGAGCCCGCGCTTACAGAAATTGTATCTTGCTTCGGTGAGGAGATTCTCTCCGAAAATGGAACTCTTGACCGCGGGGCTCTCGCGCAGATAGTTTTTGCGAGCGAGAGTGAGCTCAAACGCCTTAACCAGATAACCCACCCAAGGATTCTTGAAAAGATAAGGGAGAAAATATCTGTCCGAAGCGACGAACCGAGAGTATTTGTCGAAGCATCGCTTATAGACCGTAAAAGCGGAGGTATTAACGACCTGATCGACAGACTGGTAGTAGTTACGTGTCCCAGGGAGCTGAGGGAGTCCAGGGTGTTGACCCGCGACGATATGTCATCTGAGGAAATCCGCCGTCGCATGAACTCCCAGGTGTCCGAAGCGGAGAAAGTATCTCAGGCTGATTTCCTGATAGAAAATTCCTCTACAACGGAAAACCTGCGCGCCCAAGTGTACGTTATGTTTGAGGCTCTGTGCGCCACGGAATCTTGAAACAGTATTTCTGCGTGTTATGATTCACTAATCCATTTTTAGGCGGGAGTGGGCTTGGAGTATCTCAATGAAAGAAAAAGTTAGGATTTTAGAAGATAAGGAAAAAGAGGCAGGATTAGGCGGCGGCCAAGACAGGATCAAAAAACAGCATGATTCAGGCAAGTACACGGCTCGCGAACGCGTAACAGAGCTTTTTGACAGGGATACTTTCGTCGAACTTGATAAGTTTGTCTTGCACAACTGCACCGATTTTGGCATGGAAAAAAAGAAAATCCTCGGTGACGGCGTGGTTACGGGTTACGGAAAGATTGACGGACGGCAGGTATTTGTCTACGCTCAAGACTTCACGGTTTTCGGAGGTTCTCTGGGACTTGAGCAGGGAAAAAAGATATGCAAGATAATGGACCTTGCTCTTTTGACGGGAGCGCCGATCATAGGACTTAACGATTCTGGCGGAGCGAGAATTCAGGAGGGAGTCAAAAGTCTTGGTGCCTACGGGGAGATATTCCTTCGAAACGTGACTTCCTCGGGAGTCATACCCCAAATATCGGCGATTATGGGTCCGTGTGCCGGAGGAGCGGTTTACTCTCCTGTGATGAACGATTTTACGATCATGTCGAAAAGTACGGGTTACATGTTCGTTACCGGTCCCGATGTGATCAAGACCGTTACGCATGAAGAAGTGACTTCCGAAGAGCTCGGAGGCGCAATGGTTCATAACTCCGTAAGCGGAGTTGCGCATTTCGCCTCGGAGGATGACGGCGACTCGATAGAAATCATAAAGGAACTTATAAGTTTTCTCCCTTCAAACAATATGGAAGACCCGCCGGTTGTTCCCTGCGATGATCCCGTGGACAGAAAGGATATGAGTCTTTGGGAACTTATACCGGATAATCCCAACAAACCCTATGACATGCTGGATGTGGTGAGATCCGTAGTTGATAATTCATATTTCTTTGAGGTACAGGAGCACTATGCGAAGAACATAGTGATAGGGTTTGCGAGGATGAACGGACAACCGGTCGGTATCGTAGGGAATCAGCCTAAGGTGCTGGCGGGATGTCTTGACATAGATGCTTCGGTTAAGGCGGCTAGGTTTGTGAGATTCTGCGACGCTTTTAATATTCCCCTCGTTACTTTTGTCGATGTGCCGGGTTTTCTTCCCGGAACCTCGCAGGAATGGGGAGGAATAATAAGACACGGCGCTAAACTGCTCTACGCATATTGTGAGGCTACGGTTCCGAGAATTACAGTTATAACCAGAAAGGCTTACGGAGGGGCTTACGATGTAATGTCCTCAAAACATATAAGAGGAGACATAAACCTTGCTTACCCCACGGCGGAAATCGCGGTTATGGGTCCTGACGGGGCCGTGAACATAATTTCCCGTGGGGAAATAGCCGCTGCGGACGACCCGGACACCGAAAGAATAAGACTGATTGAGGAATACAAAAAGAATTTTGCGAATCCCTATCGTGCTGCGAGCCTGGGTTACGTGGATGAAGTTATAAAGCCCGAAGAAACAAGACCTAGGGTAATAGCGGCGCTTGAGATGCTTGGCGGAAAAAGACAGACGCTTCCACCGAAAAAGCACGGGAATATTCCCCTCTAAGCAGTCGTGTAAAAAAATGTTCAAAAAAATATTGATAGCAAATAGGGGAGAAATAGCGGTAAGAATCATAAGGGCGTGCCGGGAACTTGGAATCGCCACTGTGGCTGTTTATTCGGATGCTGACAGAAACGCCCTTCACGTAATGCTTGCGGATGAAGCCTACCATATAGGGTCGTCAAAGCCTTCTGAAAGCTATTTGGTCGGGGAAAATGTAATTGCCGCCGCCAAGAAATCGGGAGCTCAAGCCATACATCCCGGATTTGGATTTCTCTCCGAAAATGATTCCTTCGCCGAGCTGTGCCAGAAAGAAGGCGTGGTTTTTATAGGACCTTCCCCTGAGTCGATAAGGCTTATGGGAGACAAGGTCACCGCAAGGAAAATAGCGAGAGAAGCGAACGTGCCGCTTGTTCCGGGATCTGAGGGAGCGGTATCCGATGTTGAAGCCTCGAGAGTGGCCAAGAAAATCGGCTACCCCGTTATGATAAAAGCTTCTGCCGGCGGGGGTGGAAAGGGTATGAGGCTTGTTAATTCAAAAGAAGAATTCAAGTCGTCCCTTCGGATGGCCAGAAGCGAAGCGTTTTCTTCTTTCGGGGATGATTCCGTATTCATAGAAAAATTCATTCAGAAACCAAGGCATGTGGAGATCCAGGTTCTCGGAGACAAAAATGGAAACCTACTGCATCTGTTCGAACGGGAATGCTCAATACAGAGACGTCACCAGAAAGTGATAGAAGAAGCTCCTTCGGGATTTATAAGTGCTGAGACAAGGAAAAACATGTGCGAAGTCGCCCTTCGCATAGCAAAAGCGGTTGACTATTTCGGGGCCGGCACAGTTGAGTTTATAATGGACCAGGAAGAAAATTTCTATTTTCTGGAGATGAACACCAGAGTGCAGGTTGAGCACCCGGTTACAGAAATGATCACCGGAATTGATATCGTCAAGTGGATGATAAGGATAGCTTCGGGAGAAAAACTACCCTTTAAACAATCTGCAATAAAGATGAAAGGACACGCGCTTGAATGCAGAGTTTACGCAGAGGACCCCGCCACCAATTTTCTTCCTTCTCCGGGGACTTTACAGTATGTGCGCGCTCCCGGTGGTCCAGGAGTGAGAGACGACTCGTCCGTTTACAGTGGCTGTGAGATAACGTCTTTTTACGATCCGATGCTTTCAAAGCTTGTCGTCTGGGGAGATTGCAGGGAGGATGCGGTAAATAGAATGCTCTCCGCTCTGAGGGAATACGTGGTTCTGGGAGTGAGAACCAACCTGGGATTTTTGATCAGGATGATGCGGGACTCAGAATTCCGCAAGGCGCAGATTGACACAGGTTTTATAGAAAGACATCCTGAACTTCTGGCGCCTGAAGAATTCGACCCCGAACTCATACTTATGGCTGCTGCCGTTGCAATGAGTGGGGGTTCAAACCAGGCTGTGCAGGGAACAAAAGCTGTTTCTTCAGGCTGGAAGCTTTTTGCCAGAAAAATTGGTGTAACGGGGAATCCGCTTTTATGACTTACACTTTAAAACTGGGAAACAAAACCTATAAGGTAGGTTTTGAAGAGAAAGAAGGACTGAGTCTTTTCAGTATGGACGGTGAGCAGAAAGAGATAGAGTTTCTGCGAATAGAAGAGAACATCTATTCAATTCTGGTTAACAATGAGAGCATCACCGTAGGAATATTTAAAGAAGGAAAGAAATTACAGGTTTTCTATGAAGGAGACTTGTATGAGATAGAGTCTGTTTCCGGAAGGGATGCTTCCCAGGCAGAAGGTACGCAAAGTCTTAACGTAACTGCTCCCATGCACAGTAGGGTGGTAAAGATTTTGAAGAAACAGGGTGAGAGGGTCGAAGCGGGTGAAAGCGTTGTAGTGGTTGAGGCAATGAAGATGGAAAGTGAGCTTAAAGCCTCCGCTTCGGGCACGATAAAGGAAATAAGAGTCAAGGAAGGAGATGCGGTCGAAAAGGACTCTATTCTTGTTGCTCTATCTGATAGTGATTGATTATCGGAAGAAATTATTCCGGCATGAAAAAAATAGTCTCATTTTAATTTTTCTTAGCAGTCATGGATCCGGCCATGACCTTGCGAAAATCAGATTCATCGTTGAGGATTCAGTGAATCCAACCCATTGTTGGTAGGGTGCAGGTCGCACAGCTTCGAGATTATCGGACAGTAGTTAAGTTAACTTCTAACTTGATTTTTACCTACTGCATCGGTTTTTTGTGAAGCAAATCGCAAGTGATGGGGCCGTGAACTCTGTTTTTATGAACAAATTGAAAAATTCTCTTCTGGCTTTCTGCGTTCTGCTTTTTGTTTCCTGTGGTTGCGGGAACAGACCTCCAACCGCGATTGATATTTCCCACAAAGATACGCTTAACATAAATATAGGAACCGAACCCCCCACGCTTGATTGGTCGCTTGCTACCGACGTTACGTCTTTTACCATCATAAATAACATAATGGATGGTCTTGCGGCGTTTAATAAAGAATATGAACCCGTACCCTCTCTCGCGCAAAGCTGGCGAATAAGCGAGGATGGAAGAACATATACTTTCAAAATAAGGGAAAAAGTTTTCTGGACAGACGGAAAACCTCTTAAAGCCGGAGACTTTCTTTATTCATGGGAAAGGATACTTAAGCCCGAAACCGCAGGAAGTTATGCGTATTTTCTTTTTGATATAGAAAACGCAAAGGAGTTTAATTCTGGGAAGATAGACAATTTTGACAAAGTCGGAGTGAAGGCCTTGGATGACCATACCCTTGTTGTTACTCTCACGAAACCGAGGGCTTACTTTTTGAATCTGGTCACTTTCATGTCCACTTTTCCGTTGAGAAAAGATATTGTGGAGAAATACGGAACTAAATGGACGGAGGCGTCAAACATAGTGACATTGGGTTCCTACAGGTTGAAAAAATGGAGTCATCATGAGGAAGTTCTTATTGAGGAATACAAAAACTACTGGGGGGAGAAGCCTAAGAGCGCTAAGAAGGTAAAAATGATAATGAACGAAAATCCCGTATCCACTCTTGCGCTTTATGAAAGTGGAGAACTTGATTTTCTTGACAGTAAAGGAGTTCCTTTGCTTGAAGTTCCAAGACTTATAAAACTTCAGGATTTTAGACAAAGCGTGGTTTTCAGAAACAACTACATAGGATTTAATACCGCAAAAGCCCCGTTTGACAACCTTCTAGTGAGAAAGGCTTTCGCAAGTTCAATAGACAGAAAAAGCTTGGCGGGGCTTCTCCAGGGGGCAGGAGAGCCGATAACTTCGTGGATACCGATCGATATGCTCGCCCACAGTCCCCGAATCGGTCTTCCGTTTGACGTGCAAAAAGCCAGAAAATTTCTTGAGATGGCTGGTTATCCGAACGGAAAAAATTTTCCGCAGACTACTTTTCTTTATCCCGATACCGGAAACAACAGAATTGTCGCCGAGGCGTTTCAGGGAATGTGGAAGGAACACCTAGGCATTGAAGTCAAACTCGTGAACCAGGAATGGGCCGTTTACCTTAGCACGCTCAGAACTGCTCCTCCAGCCTTGTTCAGAGCCGGATGGCAAGCGGATTTCCCAGACCCTCACAATTTCATGAACCTCTTTGAATGCGGAAGTGGCAATAACCGCACCAACTGGTGCGACCCGGAGTACGACCGGCTGGTACAAAAGGCCGCCGAGATTCTGGACCGCGGGCAAAGAAAAGACCTCTACGATGATGCTCAGAGGATTCTTACGGAAACGGGCGTTCCGATAGTTCCTTATCTAAACTCTGTTCAGCAAAATATGATTAAGCCATATGTGAAGGGGCTTGAGCCCGACCGCCTCAACTTTCTTTACTTCAGCGAAATTGAATTCGCAAATCCTTCCGGGTCAACTAACTGACGAGGGTACAGAATAAAAGAAAAGCGCGGGTATGTGATTGGTAGGATTGGTGACCAACTATGTCGTTGTTGCCTTTTCTGTATTTACTGCTACAAGTTTTGCCATTGCAAGTCCCGCCAGGAAACAGGCGATCAAACTGTCCACAATGATGAGTGCTATATAAGGGGCTGGGAATCCGAACCAGTTCCAGTAAGCAAAATGGCTTGCAAAACCTATAACTACTCCGGTCAGAGTGACAAACCTCACCCGTCCCCAGTAATCTAATCCGCTTGTCTGGGAAAGTAGATAGACAATAATTGAGACTCCTATAATGTCCCCGATTAACTGGGTGACAAACTGCCGTGTCATGCCAGGGCTGTAGCCTTTTGGAAGCGCGTTTACAAATGCCGCTGTTTCACCCGCCTTGTGGTCTTCGTGCGCGAAAGGAAGGTAATAAATCCCGGCTTTCGGGGCGTTTGCTTTTATTGTTTCTGTGACTTCAGATTCGTTTGTGAATTTATTGACCGCCATCTGGTGCCAGGGAAGAGCCATCCATGATGTAATACCCCAAGCAAATATTATTATCCCGCAGACTATAATGGCAGCAATTTTTTTCATGGTTGTTTTTCTCCGGATTTTTTAAGCTACTTGAAGTAAGGAATTATTTCTTTTGAGTATGTCTCAAGCGCCAGATCGGGATCGGGGCTGAATCTGTAGAACAAAACGAAATTCCTTACACCCGCATCTATGAATTTCTCAATTTTCTCTATGCAGTCCTTTTTTGATCCCGTGATGGTGAAATCAAGTATGGCTTCTCTGGGGAAAAGCTGCCCAAGCTGCCTGAACCTCTGCCTTCCCTCTTCATCGGTTGGTACTATGTTAAAGTAGTTAAGTCCATGATACTCTTCCGGTATCTCCACGTCATATCCGGCCTTTAAGAGCTGATCCTGCATAACTAGTACATACTTGAAAGGCTCAAGCGTTTCGTACGCGGCGTCTATGCTTTCTCCGAGTGAGGTAAATACCCATAAGGCTGGGTCGAAACCGTCGTCAAGAGATCTTCCCACGTTATCTGCCGCAACCTTTATTTCCCCAAGGTAGAGGGAGTAGAGATCTGGATTTAAGTCTATAGGCAACCAGCCGTCACCTTTTTCTCCTGTCAACTGAAGTCCTTTAGGTGTATGTGTGGCAATGTAAAAAGGTATTTTGTTTCTTTCGTAGGGTTTTATCTGCAAAAATGCACTCTCAAGATTATAGAATTGTCCGTTAAAGTCCGTGGGTTCATCGGTTTTCCACAGAAGTTCCATGACTTCCATTGATTCTCTTAGTTTTGAAAGAGGCTTTCCCCACTCAATTCCAAATGCGTCAAGGTTCATGGATTCGCCAACCCCTAGGCATAGCACTACTCTTCCTTTTGAAAGTTGATCGACTGTCGCGAGTCTTTGCGCAAAAACCGCGGGATGCATTCTGTGAGGATCAGAAACGGTTCCCAAAGCTATGTTTTCCGTTTTCATTGCCGCCGCGGACGCCACTGTCCATGCCTCGGGGGCTATAGCTCCCGGCGCTACGAAAAGCAGATGGTCAGGGTACCATATGGTGTCAAAACCAAGCTGGTCGGCTTTTACCGAAAAATTTACTAGTCCATCAACATCAGCTCCCGGCATTGGAGCCGAGAGTCCAAATTTTATCTCTTTTCCCATTTTACGGCACCTCTTGGATAATTTTGTAAGTAGATAGTGATCACAGTAAAATTATGGTGAATTTGTTGTTCAAACGCAAATAATTTAGCCATATCCCGGAGGTATGAAATGAAATTTGGAGTAGGACTTTTCAGCATGCAGACTCACAAGGACCTAGATTATGGGCACGTGGACCTTTACAGAAACTCCCTCGAGCACGTTAAACTTGCTGAAGCTGTAAACTTTGATTCCGTGTGGCTATCTGAGCACCATTTTCTTGAAGATGGATACTGCTCTTCGCCACTTACAATGGCGGCGGCAATGGCGTCTGTGACCGAAAGAGTGAGGATTGGTACGGGAGCTTTGATACTTACTCTTCATAACCCCGTCAGAATCGCCGAAGACGCCGCTACGGTAGACTTGATTTCTAATGGGAGATTCAATCTCGGAGTCGCCATAGGATACAGAAAAGAGGAGTTCGAAGGATTTGGCGTTACTATGAAACAAAGGCCTTCAAGGATTGAAGAAGGCATAGAGATAATAGAAAAATGCTGGGAAGACGGACCTTTTTCCTATGATGGCAAGAGATTCGGTTTTTCAAATATCAACGTCACTCCCAAACCCGTGCAGAGGCCTATACCTATATATATAGGAGCTTTTGAGGAACCTGCGGTGAGAAGGGCCGCACGGCTCGGATACCCACTTCTAATTGGTCCCGGGAGAACTGTTCCCATGATTATTGATACCCTCGAGTGGTATGACAACGAGGCTCAAAAAGCTGGTCGCAACCCGTCTGAGGTGGAACACATACTGCTTCGGGAGACTTATGTGGATGAAAGCACGGAACAAGCCGTTGCCGGAGGAATCGAGTACATAATAAATATGTACAGGTTCTACCTTAGTCTCGGGGTAAAAATAGTTATACGGGGAAAGAACATAACTGATCCCGACGACCCTTTCTTTGAATATATGGCAGAAGACCGTTTCATGATCGGCACCCCTGAACACTGCATCAAAGAGGTGAAAAAATATTCAGAGAAGACGGGAATAGGCAAAATAATGTGCAGAATGGTATTTCCTCAGGCCCCCGCCGAAGTTATAGCTCGTTCAATTGAGCTTTTTGGAGAGGAGGTGATTCCCGAATTCAGACCTTAGACAGGCAATTGTCTAGAGACAAGTTCATACAGCTATAACCGAAGAATTACCCGGACTGATTCCTATCTGTCGAGACAGCTTTTTGAACCTGCTTTTCTAACGAACCACTGAAATTCCTGAAACAATGCTGAACCCCGGGGATGAAAAACCGAAAACGTCTTCATAGTCTTTGTTAAACATATTGTTGATTCTTGAAAACAGCCTGATTTTCTCAACAAGTCTTTTTACTCCGATTTCATAGGAAGCCGCGGCGTCGACGAGGAAGTAAGAATCGTTTTTGATTCTTACAAACTCACTCCAGTTCACGTCATCCCTGGTGCCTATATAGCTACCCGAAAGGTTAAGACTGAAAGCGTTTCTTGAATATGTTGCGTTAAACGAGAACGAATGTTCGGGTATCCGCAAGAGATTTTCCCCTTTGGAAAAAGATGCGGACCCCAAGCCGCCATCATCGGTTACTTCGGTTTTAAGATATGTGTAGGATGTGCTTAGAGTCAGGGAGTCAATTGGGTAAACGCGGATTGTGGCTTCAATTCCCTTGGATTTCGCCCGACTTATATTTTCGTAGTTGGTTCCATTGTCAAACGGTATGTAGCTGTATGCGATAATGTTTTTGAATTTATTCTGAAAAAGGCTTAGATCAAATTCAATTGCATCGTCAAACAACGGCTGGTTGACGCCTATTTCTGCAGTCAGGGTTTCTTCGGGTTTTAGGTTCGGATTGGGAATCGTAAAAGATGCGCTGAAATTTTCAAAAAAAGTCGCCTCTTTTATTCCTCTGCTGACACCTCCCCTTATTTTGGTTCCCGATTCTTTTATCTTCCACTTGGCGAAGATGCTCGGACTCCACTCATTTCCGAATGCTTCATTGTCGTCATATCTTATTCCTGCCGTTACGAAGAACATATCAAGCAGCCCGAAGTTGTTCTGAAAGTATAAAGCGTAGTTTTTTCTTGACTCATTTAAAGAGTCTGTTTTGAAACTTTCTTTTTCATATTCAAATCCCGCGGAGGTTACGCTTGATATCTGATCAGAGTCGATAAAAAAGCTAGACCCATATTCAAGCGATATTCTTTTGTCCAGAGAGTCAAAGGGGAATGGATTATCCAATTCAAGTGGTTCAGGTCCATCATAGTTCTCCGCATCGAGTCTTGTGTAACCGAACTTAAATGAGTTCTCCCACCACTGAGTTGGAGAAAAAACGATGCTGGCCCCCGTAACAAGTGATTTCTCCTTAGTTCCTTGGTCCGGGTCTGAGAATGTATCAAACCTGTCTCCTGCGCCTCCGGTCGGAAATTCAAACTTTGAATTTTTGTAAATGGAGAACAAAGAGAAGTTTAGATTGTCGGTTGCTTCCAGATTTAAATTTGCTGTGAAGGCATTGTTTTTGTATTCGTTGTTAGTTTCCAGAATGCCTTCGTCAGTGATTGTATCGTAGACAAGGAAATAACTCAGATTTTCCAAACTGCCTGATATGCTTGAGGAATGCTCTAGGATTATCGCGTCCTCAGCGCGGAATCCCAGGGCAAAAGAATTGCTTTTTCTGATTTTTCCGCTTCCGCTCTTTGTTATTATATTGATAACGGAAGAAGCTGCGTCGGAACCATACAGGGAAGAATGCGCGCCTTTTATTATCTCTATTCTTTCCACATTATCAGTAGTAACAGAAGAGATATTGAATCCACCTCCAGACTGATTTACCTGTACGCCGTTTATCATCACAAGGTTGTAATCAGACTGACCTCCCCTTACGAAAATGGAAGCGATACCTCCACGACTTCCCGATCTGACTAAGTTGAATCCGGGGACCTTGGAAAGTATGGACGCTATATCCTTTTCCCCGCTTTTTTCAATTTCTTCTCTGGTGATAACAGTGACGGAAGATCCAAGACGCTCGGCGTCCATCCAGGTTTTTGTCCCGGTAACTATAATTTTTTCTACTTCTCTCTGTTCGGAAAAACCTATGTTCGGGAACAGAGTCAAGGTTAAAATAAAGGCAAAAACTATCTTAAGGCAGTTCATTCTTAATTCCTCCGGGTGCTGGCGCATAGCTTTCCCTGGGAGGCAATTGCTCAAATAAGCTTGTACGGCGAAAAAACAAGGACCGCGCGACCGCGCGGAAAATTAAAGATGTGTTTATAAGGGCCATAAGCCTAACTCCCGAGGCAAAGCTATTTAGATTGACGCAGGAAGGTCTTCCGACTTAAAGGGCCGTCCGTATTGAAACAGAGCGACTTTTCCTGATGCGGCCTTCCCGGCTACAGTAATCAAAGCCAGTGACCCGAAGCACGGGTGCGCTTCGCGGGAGCACGGAAAAAACCCTTATCACGGCTGCGGGAACAGTTCAGGTTTCTCACCTGATTCCCTTGGCCTGTATCTGAATCTAAATGTATACTTAGGTTGATGTGGTGTCAAATACCGCTGATCGAAGTAGTCCGTAATCAGGAATTAACTTTTGAAGGACCGAGCATGTGGTCAAGTTCCCCTGAACGTTCAAGAGCCGCAAGCTCGTCATAACCCCCTATGAATTGCTCGTTTACGAAGATAATGGGTACGGTCCTCCAGTTTAGTTTCTCAACGAGCTCCTTTCTTTTTTCTGTATCTTCATCAAGCCTGATTTCTTCATAATCCACCTTTTTCGTTTCGAGAAGCCTTTTTGCTCTTCTGCAGTAAGTGCAGTGCATACTTGTATATATAGTTACCGAACTCAATATTGCACCTCGGTTCTTTTTTTAAGTCCTATGATGCTTGGTTTTTAGTATGTATTCAAGTATTTTAAGGCTTTACGCGTCCCAAGATTGCTAGACAGTTATCATATAATATGCGGAAAAAGGCCTTTTTATTCGTTGCGCTTTCTCTTGTTTTCTTTGTGAGTTCCTGTTCCGCCACGAAGTTTTTGCTCAAATACGCCTCGGAAGGCGACAGAAACCCGGGAAAGATTGAGGACTGGGTCTACACTACGGAGCGAAACAGCTACCGTGTCGCACCACTTTCGCAAAGCTGGAAGGAAGTGCCTGTAGAAGGTGGGGATATGGCTTTTTACAACTCGGTGAACGATCTGATCATGACGGTAAGTTCGGTTTGCGCGAATCGGGATTACAGTCTTGAGACGCTGTCAAATTCTCTTGCGACCGGTTTGAGCAAGAAACGTATGAAACTGCGAAAGGATATTGAAATTGAAGGCATCAGAGGGCTTTACACAGAATATGAAGCGTCGCTTGACAATAAGATATTCTTTCTTGCAACGGTTGTTTACAAGTCCAGCAAGTGTGATTATGACTTCAGCTATTCTGCGTCCCCGGCCGACTTTGAAGTGAACCTCGGGGATTTTTTCGATTTTCTTTCAGGTTTTCAGGAGTTGTGGGCCAAATGAGAAGGTTTTTATCCGAAGTGGCTGACAATAGCCTTAATTTTATTTTTGGTGTAGGAGAGGTCTGCTTTTTTTTCTGGAATTCAGTTGTTGCCACCGTCACCCCTCCTTACGATTACGATCTTCTGACGACCCAGATACATGAAATAGGTTTTCGCTCCATCTCCATAGTTGTAGTCTCCGCCATGGCAATTGGAATGGTGATGGTAGTTCAGATGGCATGGGCGTTTGCTTGGTTCGGGGCGAAAGGGCTTGTGGGTCCCGTGGTCACGCTTTCGTTTGTGAGGGAACTCGGACCGATAATAACCTCTCTTCTTGTGGGAGGCAGGGTTGGTTCCGGAATTACAGCCGAGATAAGTTCGATGAAAGTGACCGAGCAGATAGATGCGATAAAAACCCTCGGAGCCGACCCGATTAAGAAACTTGTTTCTCCTAGGCTTATGGCGTGCATAATATCCTTTCCATTGCTTGCCGTCATATCGAATCTCGCCGGCATAGGAGGAGCTATGATCATCTCACAGATGGAACTTAACGTGAAACCCACTCTTTTCATCGAAAGCATAAAGAGCTGGGTTGCCATTGACGACCTGGTTACCGGTATTTCCAAAACCCTGTTTTTCGGAATCATAGTTGCGATTACCGGTTGCTACGTAGGGATGAAAGCCAAAGGAGGAACGCGTGGAGTTGGGAATGCCACTACAAAAACGGTAGTGATCTCGCTTTTTCTTATAATACTTTTCGACTTTATTCTCTCAAAGATATTCGTTATCGCCATTTACGATTTCTGACTTTTTTCTTGTCCGAGCAAAGTTCTTTGACTTTAAAGTTGCATTCAGTAGAATTGAAACCCTTAATTTATCCGAGAGAGAGTATTATGAAGTCATACATGCCTAGAAACAGCGATTTTGAAAAGAAGTGGTACCTGATTGACGCACAGGGAAAGCCCGTCGGAAGACTTGCGAGCAAGGTTGCCTCAATTCTCAGGGGCAAGGGCAAACCGCAGTTTGCCCCCCATTCGGATATCGGAGATTTCGTTGTGATAGTCAATGCCGACAAAGCTAGTCTTACAGGCAGGAAGATGGAACAGAAAACCTATTACAGACATTCCCATTATCCGGGAGGACTTAAATCCGTGACGGCGGAAAGGCTCGCTGAGGAGAAACCGGGTGAGATGATACACAAGGCCGTCTGGGGAATGCTTCCTAAAAACAGATTGCAGAAGAAACTTATACAGCGGGTGAAAATCTATGTCGGAGAGAAGCATCCGCACGCGGCTCAAAATCCTGAAGTTCTGGAGGTTTGATTCATCATGCCTGAAACTCTTATTTACAACGGTACGGGGAGAAGAAAAACGTCAATAGCCAGAGTCTGGCTTAAAAGAGGCACAGGCTCCATTACCGTTAACGAAAAACCTGTGGAAGAGTACTTTCCAAGAGAAGTATGGCAGATAAAGTCCCGCGAGCCTTTGAGTGTTACTGATACTTTAATGGAGTACGACGTGATGGTCAGGGTGAAAGGGGGAGGCCTTACCGGTCAGGCGGGAGCCATGAGCCATGGAGTTGCAAGAGCTCTTCTAAAAGCTAACGAATCACTTCGCAAGAAACTCAAGGTTTCTGGACTGCTGAAACGCGACCCCAGAATGGTTGAAACCAAAAAATATGGGAAACGCAAAGCGAGAAGAGGACAGCAGTTCTCCAAGAGGTAATTCATACTTGGTCGATCCAAACCAGAAATTTCAGAGAAAATTCGAAATAAGTCCCGCAAAAGGGAAACTGGGTGTTCTTATTCCCGGTATGAGCGGAGCGGTAAGCACAACTTTTATAGCGGGCGTAAAGGCAGTTATGAAGGGCGTGGGGAGGCCTATCGGTTCCCTTACGCAAATGGGGAAAATCAGAATTGGCAAGAGAACTGAGAAAAATTTCCCCTTAATAAAGGATTTTGTTCCGCTGGCGGAAATACAGGACATGGTGTTCGGAGGGTGGGACATATACGATGAGGATTGCTATGCTTCTGCACTTCGCGCGGGCGTACTGAACCCTGAACTTCTTAGGAAAATAAAACGGAATCTTGAAAAAGAGTCTCCGATGCGCGCCGTTTTCGACAATAAATATGTCCGCAATCTAAAAGGTCCGCATGTAAAGAAAGGTAAGACCAAGATGCATCTTGCCGAGGCGCTTATAAGGGACATAGAGCGATTCCGGAAACAAAACGACATCGAAAGGTTGGTAATGCTCTGGTGCGGAAGTACCGAGGTATATCTTGAACCGTCGGAAATTCATGAAACGGTGGAGAGTTTTGAGAAGGGACTGAGGGAAAATCACGAGGATATTTCCCCGAGTATGATCTATACCTACGCGGCCATAAAATGTGGCGCTGCTTACGCAAACGGCGCGCCAAATCTATCTGTGGATATCCCCGCTCTTCAGGAGCTTGCAGTTAAAAAAGAGATTCCTATAGCCGGCAAGGATTTCAAAACCGGTCAAACTCTGATGAAGACCATTTTGGCTCCTGGGCTTAAAAGCAGAATGCTTGGGCTCAACGGATGGTTTTCAACCAATATACTGGGCAACCGGGACGGAGAGGTGCTTGACGACCCAGGTTCTTTCAAAACTAAGGAAGAAAGCAAGCTGGGAGCGCTTGAGTACATATTCCAGCCTCAGATAAATCCCGAACTTTACTCGGATTACTACCACAAGGTGAGGATAAACTACTATCCGCCGCGTGGAGACGAGAAAGAGGCGTGGGACAATATAGATGTTTTTGGGTGGCTTGATTATCCCATGCAGATAAAGGTTAATTTCCTCTGCCGCGATAGCATATTGGCTGCCCCGGTGGTTTTAGATCTGGTGCTTTTCCTCGACCTCGCTCACCGTGCCGGTATCTACGGAGTCCAAGAGTGGCTTTCTTTCTACTTTAAAAGCCCCATGGTTGATAAAAAGCTATATCCGGAACACGATCTTTTCGTTCAGTTTGACAAGCTTCAGAACACGCTGCGCTATATCAAAGGCGAAGAACTTATAAGCCACCTAGGGATTGATTATTACGGTTTTGGGTGAGCAAACCGTGAATCTACTGCTTAAGGAAGCTTTCTAAATCTTTCCTCGCGCCCGAACTCGCGAGTTTTCCAAGGGCGGCTTTCTCTATCTGCCTTATCCTTTCTCTAGTCAGATTGAATTTCTTGCCGATCTCATCAAGCGTGTAGGTGCTCTGGCGTCCTATACCGAAGCGAAGTCTGATAATTTCTTCTTCCCTTGAGTTCAGGAGGGTAAGAGCTTCCCGGAGTTTTTCCGCTAGAGACATTTTCGCTATTATCGTATCCGGGATTTTTGCTTCCTTGTCGGCAACTGAATCAAGAAGCGTGGTTTTTTCCCCATCCAGAACGGGCGTGTCGAGACTTATGGCATCGTTTGTAGAGTTAAGAATTCTGTTTATAACCTCAGCCGAAATTCCCGAGGCTTCGGCTATTTCCTTCGGTGTGGGTTTTCTTCCCATTTCCTTGCTCAGTTTCGCACTTGTCTTGTAAACTCTGTTTGCTTGTTCCAGCAGGTAAACAGGAACTTTTATGGTTCTTGTCTGTCCCTGAAGCGCTCTTAATATTGCCTGATGTATCCACCAAGAAGCATAGGTGGAGAACTTGTAACCCTTGGTATAATCAAATCTTTCAACCGCGCGCATGAGACCGAGGTTTCCTTCCTGAATGAGGTCCGGAAGGGGCAACCCCCTGCTCATGTATCTTCTAGAGATTGTTATTACAAGTCTCAGGTTGGCTTTTACGAATTTCTGTTTGAGCTTGAGCGTCCAGTCAGTATAAATTTTCTCCATAGCGCGCAGGGTAGCTATCTTTTGTTCTACGGCCCGCGCTCTAGGCGAGTTTTTTCTCACGCGGATTTTCTCAAAAAGTTCAATACTCTTAGGCACTTTGGCCATTCTGAGTTCGCACATTTTGATCCTTGCGGATATTTCGACTTCCTGCTTTGCGGCGAAAAGGGGCTCAACAGCCATGTCCTTGAAGTAGACATAGAGAAGGCGAAGCTGTTCATCGGGAATCCATTTGTCTTTCTCCTTGACCTTCCCTCTGTGTTTTATGTTCTGTTCGTTTTGTTGGTCGAAATCCTTTTC
Source organism: Candidatus Dadabacteria bacterium (assembly GCA_007571325.1). Lineage (GTDB taxonomy): Bacteria > Desulfobacterota_D > UBA1144 > Nemesobacterales > Nemesobacteraceae > Nemesobacter. The sequence goes on along the minus strand of RKRQ01000015.1, from coordinate 469 downwards.
AATTTCATCTTCCTCGATATCATCGTCAACATCGTAGGAGTCGAAATCAGTATCGTGTTCGCTGTCATCTTGAAAATCTTTGTATTTTATGTCCATTTTATTTTCTCACCAATGTCCTGATTGAAAACAGAATATGCGGGTACCAAAAAGGCTTTTAAAACCCCATGGGCAACGGAAACAGGCACCTTCTTTTTCTAAAGGCAATTATAAGATTTTTCGTGCCAAATTGTAAGCTTTTTTTCCGAGTATAATTTGACGGGGGATCATCTTGCCCCGGCGAAGTTTTCTGAAACCTGTTCCCAGTTAACTACGTTCCACCACGCCTTTATGTAGTCGGGCCTTCTGTTCTGGTAGTTCAGATAATACGCATGTTCCCATACATCAAGACCCAGAATCGGTTTCAGTCCCTCGAAGACCGGATTGTCCTGGTTTGCAGTGGATGTTACCATGAGCCTTCCGTTGTCATCCA
>RKRQ01000029.1 GCA_007571325.1 Candidatus Dadabacteria bacterium | reverse complement strand
ACTATGGCGGTAAATCGGTGGGTCGACATAGTTGGATGCTGGTGCGCGATAGCCTATGGTGTTTTAGCTTTTCTGGCCAGACAACCTGGAGAACCGTTGCTAGCTGTATTCTTTCTTTTCATCGCATGTACCGGCCTTCCTGTATTCGGTCTCTATCTATATATGTCCAAATGCAAGGAGCAATTTCCTCTGGGACGCATGCTTTTCTGGGCGGCTGTATTTAGAGTCTGCGGACTAATAGGGGGACCTTTCTTTGAAGACGATTTCTACAGGTATCTATGGGATGGTTACCGATTTGCTACAACCGGCACACCTTATGGGGTCTCGCCCGAGGCTTTTTTCCTCGATCCAAAAGTCCCGGCAGTGTTTCAAGGAATATTGAATCAAATAAACAATCCTGAATTACCAACAATCTATGCTCCAATTACACAACTGACCTTTTTATTCAGCTACTGGCTTTATCCGGGGAGTATCGCAGCACTACAATTAATTCTGATTGTGATTGATCTTGCCACCATAGGACTGCTTCTACGTCTTGCACCTGCAAAAAATGTCATGCTCTATGCATGGTGCCCGTTGGTAATAAAAGAAATCGCTTTCACCGCACATCCGGACGGAGTTGGGGTTTTCTTTCTGCTGGCGGGAGTCGTACTAGCCAGAAATCGCAAATGGAGAAGTACCGCTATATGCTTAGGAATGGCCGCCGGGACAAAACTATTTGCACTGGTGCTGATACCACTTTTTTTTCTTCGAATACAAATTAAGTACTGGATACTTACCGGAGCTACAGTTCTTTTGCTCTACGCACCATTTGTACTAAGTGGTGGTACAGATATGGAATCGCTTCAAGTCTTTGCGCGAGAGTGGGAGTTCAATTCAGCGCTGTTCGGTCTTTTAGCAAACATTCTGGGAGTATTTGAAACTAAGTTGATACTCGGTTTAGCGTTTGTGGTCTTCTGGATATTTTATAGTGTGCACTACTATAAAAGCGACAAGGAGACCATCCCACGGGGCGACTGGGTCTATGGAGCTCTGCTCATCGCATCTCCGGTAATTAATCCGTGGTATCTGCTTTGGCTCCTTCCTTTTGCCGCTATTTTCCCTAGCGCTTGGGCATGGACAGCTTCACTTGCGGTCTTAATAAGTTATGTAACCGGGCTTAATTTGAACGAATACACAATGCAACCATACCAGCAGATGGTATGGGTACGGCCGCTGGAATTTGGACTGATCCTGCTAGCTCTGGGCTATGATCTATTTTTATATGGCAGATCAGATTTAAACAGAATGAACTCTAAATATCGGAACTAGACCTATTCAGAAGATTAAGCCAGTTTCTGAACAAGAGAGTCTTTAGTCGTATAGGAATCGCAAAGTAAGAAGTACAAACCAATTCAAAACTCGATTGTATCATCAACTTTCAGATCTGAAAAATTTTTATATCTTGCAGTACTTTTATTTCCCATGTTTTTCTTCTAGGATATGAAAACAACTTATAAAAAACACTGTTCATTGTATCCTTGTTCTCAACATTATCTTTGGGATTTCCATAATTTTGAATTAAGCAAATAAAAATATGTGCAAAAGCAAATCCAAAGAAATTATTCGAAAAATATTGTAGAATTTCCTCTTGTGTGGAGATAGAAATGGAACTCTATATATCAATGAAGGCTGAGAACATAAATCCAACTATGTTCAAACATGTAACAATGGATATGCCTTCACCCCAGAATAACGGTTATTTCATCGCAGAATTTAGGGAGGCTAAAGAAGAAAACATACTAATCCTTCACAAGTATTCCTCAATACTTGAAAAAAAACTCCAGAAAGTTGGGTATTTTCTTGTGGAAAATTTTAACAACGGAATAATCGTTAAAAAAAAAGTCGATGAATCAAGAGACTACATGAATGAATGGGAAGAGTGGGTGGAGTTTTCAAATTCCCTGCTTGAAGAATTTGAATCTTTTTTCGATAGCGTCTGATGATCAATACAAGGTAAGCCTATAGAAACCCCGAATTCCTCAACCTTACCATAAACATAAAAAGTTCTAATTAAATAAAATGCAGCGGAAAATAAACTACAAAAATACCCTTAACCTTCCAAAAACAGATTTCCCAATGAAGGCCAATCTACAGCAAAACGAACCTATCATTCAGAAATCTTGGGAAAAGGAAAATCTCTTCCTGAAAATCTCTGAGAGAAAGCGCCACAGCAAAAAATTCCTTTTTCACGATGGTCCCCCTTACGCAAATGGTCCCATTCACTTAGGACATCTGCTTAATAAAGTTCTAAAAGACTTGGTAGTAAGATCAAAGATAATGGAAGGATTTAACGTGGAGTTTGTTCCCGGCTGGGATTGCCACGGTCTTCCAATAGAACACAAAGTTTTAAAAGAGCTTGGAAAAAATGCGGCTTCCATGACCGCACTCTCAATAAGGCGCAGCTGCGGTAAATACGCGGCAAAATATGTGAAAATGCAGTCAAAGCAGATGGTCCGTCTTGGCACTCTAGCGGATTACAAAAAACCCTATTTGACAATGACTTCTGGTTACGAAGCTGGAGTACTGGAAGCATTTTCACAGCTACTTGAGAAAGGACTTGTCTACAGAGATCTAAAACCTGTCCACTGGTCAATAGAAAACCAAACTGCTCTTGCGGAAGCAGAACTTGAGTATCACGAGAGAGAAGATAGAAGCATTTATGTACTGTTTGAAGTCGACAACCCTTTAATTCTCCCTCCATCCCTTAACACGAAAAAAAGAGAGAGAACATATATTATAATATGGACTACAACCCCTTGGACTCTTCCAGCCAATTTAGCTATTGCCGTTGCGCCGAAAGGAAAATATGGTCTCTATAGATCCCCAGACGGTGAAAATCTTATTATAGGTGAAGCCCTTTACGAACAAGTTTTCGAAAAATCCCAAAAAGCAAACTACTTCCAGGTCGGTTCCTGCTTAGGAAAAGAGTTCTCAGAAATGGGAGTATCATGCATACACCCGTTTATTAACAGAAAATCAGTTGTGGTTACAGCCGATTACGTAACTTTCTCAACAGGTACCGGATGTGTTCATACGGCACCTGGTCATGGCGATGAAGACTACAGAACCGGGCTCAAGGAAGGACTCGATATTTACTGTCCCGTTAGAGAAGACGGTACTTTTGACGATACGGTACCAGAGTGGATAAGAGGAAAGGGGGTCTGGGAAAGCAATGAAATAATAACTCAGAGACTAAGAGAGACAGGAAATCTTTTCCATTCAGAATCCTATGTACATAGTTATCCACATGACTGGCGAAGTAAAACTCCCACCATATTCAGAGCAACTAATCAGTGGTTCATACACATGGATAAACCATTTACCGAAACCGGAAAAACCCTGAGAGAAGTTGCAATTAATTCAGTAATGAAAAGCGTTGATTTCTATCCCGACTGGGGCAGAAACCGCCTCGGTGGAATGCTTGAATCAAGACCGGACTGGTGTATATCCAGACAGAGATCATGGGGACTTCCCCTCCCTTATTTCACAGACACAGAGGGTAGGGCAGTCATGACAGTAAAGATGGTCAGTGCCATCACCGAGAAAATAAGAGAAAAAGGCTCTGATGTATGGTTTTTCTCGGAACCGCATGAACTTCTTGATAAATATAACCCGCAAGACGACCCTCAAGCCCCTTCTTGGCTCAAATCGAAACATGATATTAGCAACCTTTTAAAAGGCGGTGATGTTTTCGACGTATGGTTTGAGTCGGGTTCTTCTTGGAACTCCGTTCTTAACGCAAGGAACCTTGGATACCCGGCAGATATGTACCTTGAAGGTTCAGACCAGCACAGAGGATGGTTTCAGTCTTCTCTTCTTGTAGCTTTAGGAGCAACGGGAGCGCCTCCTTTCCGTGCACTTTTTACTCATGGATTTATGGTGGATGCCAAAGGTAAAAAAATGAGTAAATCTGGCGGCAATGCAATTGAAGTCGAGGATATACTGAGCAAATACGGGGCAGATATATGCAGATGGTGGGTAAGTTCGCTTAGTTACTCAAATGATATAAAAGTCGACTGGGAATTTTTCGATGTTGCAGCTGATGAATACAGAAAAATAAGGAATACAATACGGTTCCTGCTTGGAAATTTAAGTGATTTTGACCTAATTCAACACGGTATTGAATTCAATGAGGATGATAAAGACTCAATTGATTATTGGGCCTATTGTGAATTCACTAAGTTTACAAATAAAACTTCAGAGGCCTACTCAGATTTCTCCTATAAGCAGGCAAGCGATCTTATTTTCTCTTTTTGCTGTGACGAGATGAGTGCCATTTATCTCTCATGTATAAAAGACAGGCTTTATTGCGACAAAAGAGACAGCAGAAAAAGAAGACGTTCTCAGACCGTCATGTACCAAATAGCTGATGGAATTATAAAGTTTCTGGCTCCGATTTTAGTTCATACTTCATTTGAAGCCTATAAATCCCTGAAAAAAGATAAAGATGTCAACGTACACCTTGAGACATTCCCATGCGTTGAGAAGATTGAGCCTGATGAAATCTGGGATGATATTATGAAGATAAGAAAGAGGTGCCTCAAAGATCTTGAGGATGCACGAGGGGAGAATGGTATGAATAATCCTCTCGATGTGGCACTTATAGCAACTGTCACAGAGAATCTTTACGGCGAAATAAAGAAATTTGAGCCGGAACTTGAAGATCTTTGTGGAGTAAGCAGATTTGATGTATTAAAGGAAAAAGAGCCAAGAGGCGTTGAGTTTGAAGCCGAAGACATTCTCGATATAAAATTAGTGGACCTTTCGGAAGAGCCAAGATGTGAGCGGTCTTGGAAAAGAGGAAAAACCGTGGAAAAACGCTCAAACGGAAGGTTCCTGAGCGAAAGAGATGCTTTAGCTTTAGGGCTTTAGCTCAACTCTACAACAAATTCGTAACAGCCTCAATGGTATGAACTTATCCGGGAGGCCAAGTGAGTTTTCTTCCCCCAAGAATGTGTATGTGCAAATGATAGACGCTTTGTCCCGCATCCTTGTTAGTGTTTACAACAAGCCTGTATCCATTCTCGCTGAGACCAAGGGTCGATGCTATTTCTGAAGCTTTAACCATAAGATGTCCCAAGACTGCCTGATCTTCAGTCTCAACGGTTGCCATTGAAATTATTTCTTTTTTCGGTATCAAAAGGACATGAACGGGAGCCTGGGGGTTTATGTCTTTAAAAGCTAAACAGAACTGGTCTTCATATACTATATTGGCTGGAATTTCACGGTTTATTATTTGTGTGAAGATGGTGCTCATATTTTTGATTGTCCATTAACTCCACAGTAATGTCAAAAATTTACTGCTATGATCTTTAACAGATAGTCTGTAGAAATCCCATGAGTTAGAGTTATCTTATATGGTCATGGGCTCACTTGAAAAAGGAGAGAGAATTCATCTTTTCATAAGCTGTCTTGTAGATAATTTCTTTCCCGAAGTTGGAGAAGCTATCCTGAGAGTTTTCTCTAATATAGGGCTAGAGATTGAATTTCCAAAGGACCAGACATGCTGTGGACAACCCGCGTTTAACTCTGGTCACAGGAAAGAAGCTTATAAAGTCGCCTGTCACTTTCTTGATGTTTTCGATAAAAAGAACGGAGCAATTGTCTGTCCCTCAGGTTCATGCGTATCAATGGTAAAAAACTATTACGCAGAGCTTTTCCGCAATGACCCTGAAAAACTATCACGTGTGGAAAAAATCTCATCCAACATTTACGAATTTTCCGAATTTGTTTTCCAGAAAAAAGAAAGTCTCAACCTTAACTCTGCATATAGGGGCAAGGTTACATTCCACGACTCTTGTCATGCGCTTCGAGAACTCGGGATAAGTTCCCAACCCCGGGAACTCATCAAGTCTCTAAGAGGAATTGAACTCGTTGAGATGGATATGGCCGATGCCTGCTGCGGTTTTGGAGGAACTTTTTCCATTAAGTATCCAGAAGTATCAAAATCCATGCTTCAGGAAAAAACGGATTCAATAATAAATTCAGGTGCAGATGCTGTTGTTTCAACCGACATGGGGTGTCTTATGAACATAAAAGGGCTTGTATCTAGAAAAAAACTACCCGTAAAAGTGTTTCATCTGGCAGAACTTATTGCTTTTGAATATCCCAAATGATCACAAAACGTATAGATTTCAAGAAAAACTCCGTTCAAGCTCTAGCAAACCCTAAGCTTAAGAAAGCCCTTGTAAATTTCACCGACAGATCAAGAGCTTCTAGGAAGAAAGCTGTAAGCGAGATTTCTGAATGGGAAGATCTCAGGCTTGAAGCCAGACGTATAAAAGAACAGGTAATCAAAGATTTAGACAGCTATCTTTTGGAACTTGAAGAAAGCATTACCAGGGTAGGGGGTAAAGTGCACTGGGCAAAAGACGCCGAAGAGGCCTCCAAGATAGTGGCAACAATAGCCAAAGAAAACAATGTAAGAAACGTTGTGAAAAGCAAATCAATGGCTACAGAAGAAATAGAACTCAATAAGTACCTTATATCACGAGGAATAAACACTGTGGAAACAGATCTCGGAGAGTATATAGTTCAGCTCTGCAATGATCACCCCTTTCACATAATCACTCCCGCTATCCACAAGACAAAAGAAGATATATCCAAGCTTTTCTCAGAGAAATTTGGAGTGCCCGAGTATGAAGAACCACAGAAACTCGCAAATATAGCAAGAAAAGAACTAAGAGAGAAATTCCTTTCGGCCGATATGGGTATTTCCGGAGTTAATTTCGCTGTGGCCGAAACGGGAACCATAGCAATAGTGGAAAATGAGGGCAATGCCAGACTGGCAACAACTTATCCAGATATACATGTAGCTATCATGGGAATAGAAAAAATCGTCCCCAAGTTTGAACAACTCTCCATCTTCCTCAGTCTGCTGGCAAGAAGTGCCACGGGCCAGAAATCTTCCACGTATGTTTCTCTAATAACAGGTCCTAGAAGGGAAGGGGAGAGAGATGGCCCTAGACAGTTTCATTTAGTTTTTCTTGACAACGGAAGAAGCCAGATCGCAAAATCAGAAGAAACAAAAGAATCGCTTTATTGTATAAGGTGTGGAGCTTGCATTAATATATGCCCGATTTACAGACAAGTTGGAGGACACAGTTATGGATGGGTCTATTCGGGGCCAATAGGAGCAGTAATAACTCCTCAGTTAAACGATTTAAATAAAACTGCGGATTTGCCTTTCGTGTCTTCGCTGTGTGGAGCCTGCAGAGATGTATGTCCGGTAAAAATCGATTTTCCTCATGTTTTTCTTTCTCTCAGGCAAAAAATAATAGAACAAGCTAGAGAAAAACCTAATCCCAGAGAATTTATGGAGAAAATTGCCTTTTGGATATGGGGGACTGTTTTCAGCAAGCCATTTTATTATAACTTTATGGGAAAGATAATGTTCTTTCTTCAGTGTTTTTATCGAAAAGATAATGAATTACAACGACTTCCATATCCTTTTTCAAAGTGGACTAGAGACAAAAACTTTCCAGCTTTCTCAAAGAATCCTTTCAGAGAAAGATGGAAAAAGAAATACCAAGTAAAAGGCAAAGCTCCAAGATGATTTTTAAAGAATCCAAAGTACTTATACTACAAAACTTACGTTCTACGGTAAGAGAGGAAAAAAGTGTAAAGAAAAGCATAGAAAGTCGATTCTTTAGTTCTAAATTATCTATTAATCAAGATGGGTTGCAGAATGATTTTATAGAAAATTTTAAAGCAGTATCCGGCGAAGTTCATATTCTCGAGAAAAAAAAATCCCTTACTGCAAAGATAAACGAATTTCTCCAAGAACTCGATACTCAAGCGGTTTCCTTCTGGAGGACCGGACCCTTGGAATCACTTGAAATTACCTCTGATACTGACCCCGCAAGCGCAGATATAGGAATAACTGGAGTTGACTTCGCTATTGCTGATACAGGAACACTGGTGATACTATCTAACACAAATCAGCCAAGACTTACTTCTCTTTTGCCTCCTATACACATAGCAGTGCTTAAAAAAGAAACGATAGTTCCTAATATTCACGCCTTATTCGTTAAACTAGGAAAATTTTATCAAAACTATAATAAACTCTGCTCATGCATTTCCTTTATAACCGGACCAAGTAGAACAGCAGATATAGAACTTAATCTTACTTTAGGAGTCCATGGTCCAGGAAGAGTTATAGTTATAATTATTTGATAAAATTTATATATTTTCATTCATAACTACTTCTAATTACTGCTAAATTTAACTTAAATGATTCATTTTTTTATCTGTCATCAAAACATACTCAACGTCCGATAATGTATATTATGTAAACTCATAGAAATCAGTAAACAAACTCAAAGGGATCCCGCTATATGCACCCTATTTTACTTATGGTCTTGATTTCTTTTGGGATATCCGGATGATTTTCCAAAAATATGGGAGATTCATAAGCCATGCCTATTTACGAATATCAATGCCAGAAATGTGAAGGCATTTTCGAAATACTTCAGGGCTTTAATGAGAAACCTGCCAACAAATGTGAGGAATGTGGAGGAAAGTTAAAAAGACTCATTTCTCTTTCCGCTTTTCATTTAAAAGGATCGGGTTGGTATGAAACCGATTATGGCAAGAAAAAAATAACTGAGCCAAAACAACTAAAAGATCATGATGCTGGAGAAGAACCACCTTCCTCTGCTGCCTCTTCTGATAGTTCTTTTTCTGCTTCTTCATCGGAACAAAGTACTACTGCAGAGTCAAGCAATGTATATGATTCAATAAAATCCGATACCAAAAAAGCAAAACAAAAAACAAAAAAGTAAAAACAGAGGAGTTTACTATGGACTTAGGAATAAAGGGGAAAGTCGCCCTTGTGGCCGCGTCGAGCAAGGGGCTTGGGAAAGCAATAGCTTTTGCCCTTGCGGGTGAAGGGGTGAATCTATCTATATTTTCCCGTTCAAAAGATTCAATAGAACTCACTGCGTCGGAAATAAGAAGGGGTGGTTTTCAGGTAGACATTCTGCCTTCTGTAGCTGACGTAACAGATAAAGAACAAATTGATGAAGTAATAGAAGCTACCGTAGAAAAGTTTAAGGGAATCGATATTTTAATAAATAATGCCGGAGGTCCCCCTTTCGGCTTTTTTGAAGACTTTGAGTCACATGACTGGCAAAATGCTCTGCAACTCAATCTTTTAAGTGGAATTTATCTGTCCAGAAAAATAGTCCCACTGATGAAGAAACAGAACTGGGGAAGAATTATAAATATAACTTCAGTAGCTGTTAAACAGCCGATAGACGGACTGATACTCTCAAATACTTCCCGTGCTGGCCTTATAGGTTTTTCAAAAACTCTTTCTAACGAGCTTGGGGAATATAATATCCTGGTAAACAATATCTGTCCTGGAAGGATTTATACAGACAGAATCAAAACGCTTGCGGAAAAAAGAGCTGTACAATTAGGAATTAAATATGAAAAAGCAATAGAAGAAATGGAAAAAGACATTCCTCTAGGAAGGATAGGAACTCCTGAAGAACTGGCTGCCCTAGCATGTTTCCTCGCCTCAGACAAAGCAAGCTATATAACCGGAACTACAATCCAAGTTGATGGAGGCCTTTTACGAGGTCTCTTTTAATTCAAACCCCTCCCCTGCTCCGGTCTTACTGCTGATCACTCTCCTAATTCTTTTTTTAAAAGAGAATCTATCTTATAATTGTAAATCTGCTCTAATTTCTCTTCCTTTTTTGTTTTTTGATTAGGTTTTACTACAATCATCATTCTCAGTCCTGTAGTAATCACCTCATCCTTAGAAACAGTTGGTTTAATCTTATAAGAAATTTCCCCCAGAGCAGTATCCTTAATTTCTATATCCGAAGGAATCTCAAATTCCTTAAGATCATTGTATTTTTCAAGTGCCTTATCCATGAATTCCTTCCATATAGGAACGGCAACTCTAGACCCTGACTCTTTGTCCCCCAGAGGGGTGTTATCGTCTTTCCCTACCCAGACTCCGGTAATAACCATGGGACTATATCCTAAGAACCATGCATCCGTATAATCATTTGTGGTTCCCGTCTTGCCCGCGATGCTTGCCTTAGAATTAAGCGAGTTGGAATATATTCCCGTCCCTTCAGAGATAACCGCTCTCATTATGTCCGTCATTATATAAGCTGTCTCGGGACTTATAATCCTGTTAAGGTCTCCCGTGTCACCGAAATAGTGAATAGGAACTTTTTTGATGAGTCGCCGGAATTCCTCAGAAGTAAGAAAGTCACTTTGTTTTTCGGGCAAAAGGCTGAAAAGCTGAGATCTGCTGTCTTGGTGTTTAAGTGAGACTCGCTCATTGTAACGCCACATATTAGCATCGCCTTCTTCTTGTATATTCCTCTGTTTTAGGCTCTTTTCATACCGAAGGTAAACCTCTCCCGTGTTGTCTTCAATAAGGCTTCCGTTTCTGTCATAAATCCTGAGTATGAAATTCGGCTTTCTGTATACCCCAAGATTTGCAAAAACAGAATAAGCACTTGTCATTTCCAGTAAAGTTACTTCCGAACTTCCCAGAGCAAGAGATGGGTAAGAATTAATTCTGGAGTCAAAACCAAAGTACCTGGAATAACTCGCAACATATTTTGGATCTATATCCATGATAAGTCTTACGGAAGAAAGATTTCTAGAGTTGACAAGAGATTCCCTGAAGAAAATTGATCCCATATATTCGTTATCATAATTCTCAGGAGCCCAGTCATCTATAATGATTGGCACATCAAGAAGCTTGCTCGTCTGTGTATACCCCTTGTCTATGGCCGCTGAATAGAGAAAAGGTTTAAACGCTGAACCTGCCTGCCTTTTCGCCTGAGTTGACCTGTTAAACTTAGAGAGGCTGAAATCGTATCCACCTACCATTGATATAATATTGCCCCTTAAATCCATGGAAAGCAGAGCCCCTTGGGTCTGCATACGAAACAAGGGAACTATATCGATTAAATTATTACCCTCTACAGACGCTTTGACCTTTATGACGTCCCCCACCCTTAGCTTTTCAGGAAGAAGATACTTGCCTTTTGGAGGTGGAGCATATCGCTCTGAATCAACTATATAATTAATTTTTCGTTTCTCGCCCCCGACTTCAAAAGTTGCAAAAGAAGTTTTTCTGTCTATGTTTCCTATTTTAGTGACGACTGCCCTGTATGTTTTGCCATCCTGAAAAACAAGCTGTTTCTGTTGTTCCGTAAATTCTTTTACTTTCTCGGCAGTTCTTAGCCTAGCAAGAGTGAATCTGGTTCTACCTTGCCTTTTTTCAACATTGCGCACACCTCTTCGTACAGCTCTATAGGCAGCAAGGCTCATATCCATATCAAGGGTCGTATAGACTTTGTAGCCACCTTTTTGATAAGCCTTCATGCCCACTTTTTTCTCAAGATATTCCCTTGCGTATTCAATAAAGTGTGGGGCTATATACTCTCCTCTAGGTTCCTGTTTAGGAACGATTTTTATTTTATATGCAAGTGCCTCTCGGCTCTGGCTTTCTGTTAAGAATTTCTGCTCTGTCATTATGCTTATTACTGTCTTCTGCCTATCAAGGGCATTTGAGGGATTGGTTCTCGGCGAGTATAATTCCGGTCTTCTTGGAATTCCCGCCAGTAGGCACGCCTCGGCTATGTTTATATCTTTTGCTGATTTTCCAAAGTAGTTACGGCTTGCCATCTCAACTCCATAGACTCCATCGGCAAGATATATGTGGTTTAAGTACAGATACAGTATTTCGTCTTTGGACAGATTCTTCTCTATTCTGTATGAAAGAATAGCTTCCTTTATTTTTCTGCTATAGGATCTTTCGGGACCCAGAATAAGATTTTTTGTTACCTGCTGCGTAATCGTACTTCCACCAGAGACAATTCTTCCCGTAAGCAAGTTTTGAAAAACGGCCCTCAGAACACTTTTTGTATCTATACCTTGATGCTGGTAGAACCTTCTGTCTTCCACCGCTATAAAAGCGTTTATAATGTAAGGAGGTATATCCTCAAGATTTATAAGCGCTCTTCTTTCAATACCAGATTGAGCTATCAGTTCCCCTTCAGATGAATAGAATTCATTCAGGATAACAGGCTGATATGTATTAAGATTTCGCAGGTCAGGCAGGTCTTTTGAAAAGTAGATATAGACTGCAAGAATCCCGACCACACAAGCAAGCAGAAATGCTGAGGATATTAAAAAATAGGAACGGTAAGATCTGCTTGGCTTGTTGCCTGATAAATTGATCCCTCTGCTTAAACTCATTTTCATTGAAAATATATAATCCTTGCTATGGAAAACAACTTAAAAAAAAGATTACCTTAAAAAATCTTTTTGGGTTATCTTAATCGATAGTTAGATCACCTGCACACTATGCGCAATGGGGAAACAGATGGAAGACCTTAGCTCATATATAAAGAACGTAAGGAACCAGGAAATAAAAGTGCTTCTTCTTAAACTCAAAAACGAAACCAAAAAAGAAGACGTAATGTGGGCACAAATAAGAGAGATACTAGTTGAGATCAAAAACAAAAACGGCACGGTGCTGAAAGATATAATTCCCTTTCTTCTGGATTAACCGAACAGAAATAATCCTCGCGAAAAATAGACAAATGACAAATCTGATTGATTGCATTGGCAATACGCCAGTAATAAAGCTCAAAAGTGTTGCGAAAAACAGCTGTTCGACAATATGGGCCAAGCTTGAGAACCTAAATCCTGCGGGAAGCATAAAAGACAGGGCATGTATTGCCATGTTAAGACAAGCCGAACGTGAAAATTTAATAGAGCCCGGAAAAACAACCATAATAGAGGTTTCAAGCGGTAACACAGCGATAGGACTTTCACTCTGCTGTCGGGCGATTGGGTATGACCTTATCGTTGTCATGCCTGAGGACACAGCGAAAGAAAAAATTCAACTGATAAAAGCATTCAAAGGACAGGTAGTACTCACCGATGTCAACCGGGGACTTGAAGGATCAATAGAAAAAGCTCTTGAAATAAAAAACAAAACTCAAGATTCTTACTTTCTTGATCAGTTCAGAAACACTGCGGATATAACTGCTCACCGCGAAAGAACAGCAAATGAGATAAAAAATCAGATACCTGACCGTCTTGATGCATTCGTGTGCGGAGTTGGAAGCGGGGGAACTGTAATGGGAGTAGGCTCTCAGCTTAAAAAAATCTATCCGGAGCTCAAAGTGGTGGTGGTTGAACCTGCTGAATGCCCTACCCTTTCTGAGGGGAAAAAAGGTCCTCACGGGATTTGTGGCATATCACCCGGGTTTTTCCCTGAAAAACTCGATACAGGAATAATCGACAAAATCTATAAGGTTTCGACACAAAGAGCATGTGAATATACTAGATTTCTTGCTTCAAAAGAAGGCATACTGGTGGGAATATCCTCGGGAGCATCACTGTGTGCAGCTCTTGAGCTTTCAGAAAAACTCGGCAAGGGAAACCAAGTGCTCGTGAACTTTTGTGATAGTGGAGAAATGTATCTAGGCACTGACCTATACAGTTAGAAAATCGGTTTGAAATGAAAATTTAACTGTGTTATTTTATTATTTGGATGTTTTTGTCTAGAGAAAAATCACCGGAGACTTAGGAACAACATATGTCAGCAAATATTTTTAAAAATCTAGTGCTTTGGGCAGCAATATTTGTCGGAGTGTTCGCCGTATATCAGTTCATGAACACCTCAGCAAAAGTTTACTCGGAGATATCCTACAGCAAATTCCTGGAACATCTAGAAAACCAGAGAATAGCGAAGTTGGAGTTCGGCGAGAATATAATAAAGGGAGAGTTTAAAAACGCCGATTCGGAAGAACGCGGATTCACAACCACAGGTCCTGTGGGAGAAATGCTTATTGCCAAGCTCGAAGAAAGCGGCGTGAACTTTAGTTTTTCCCGAAGGAAACAAAGTTCCCTCACCCAGATACTCATAAACTGGGGACCGCTTTTTATACTGGTGGCCTTAATGGTCTTTTTTATGAGACAGGTTCAGGCCGGAGGCACAAAGGCAATGAGCTTTGGAAAAAACCGTGCCCGAATGCTGTCAGAAGGACAGAACAAGATCACTTTCAAGGACGTGGCCGGGGTTGAAGAGGCGAAAGAGGAAGTAAGCGAAATAGTGGATTTTCTCAAAAATCCGGAGAAATTCACGCGCCTTGGAGGAAGGATACCAAAGGGGGTATTGCTGGTGGGTCCACCGGGAACCGGAAAAACTCTCCTTGCAAAAGCCATCGCAGGAGAGGCGGGAGTGCCTTTTTTCATAATAAGCGGAAGCGACTTTGTGGAAATGTTCGTCGGAGTCGGAGCTTCAAGGGTAAGAGACCTTTTCATACAGGCCAAGAAGAATGCCCCTTGCATAATATTTGTTGACGAACTTGATGCTGTAGGAAGACATAGAGGAGCGGGGCTCGGAGGGGGTCACGACGAAAGGGAGCAGACCCTTAATCAGCTTCTGGTTGAAATGGACGGTTTTGAAGGAAACGAAGGTATCATAGTGATGGCCGCGACGAACCGTCCGGATGTGCTTGACCCTGCGCTTCTAAGACCTGGAAGATTTGACCGTCAGGTTGTTGTTCCAAGACCTGATGTCAGGGGAAGGGAAGCTATTTTGGTTGTTCATTCAAAAGATACTCCTATAGCTGAAGATGTGGACCTTTCTCTAATTGCAAGGTCTACCCCAGGTTTTTCCGGAGCAGACCTCGAAAATCTCGTTAACGAATCAGTTCTTCACGCGGCTCGTAACAACAAAGAAAAAATTTCCATAGAGGACTTTGAATATGCAAAAGACAAAGTAACCATGGGAGTTGAGAGAAAAAGTATGCTGATAAGCGAAAAAGAAAAGAAAATCACTGCTTACCATGAAGCCGGACATGCGCTTGTGGCCAAACTTACCCCGGAAGCTGACCCCATACACAAAGTAACTATCATACCTAGGGGAATGGCTCTTGGAGTTACCCAGCAACTTCCCATTGAAGATAAATATACTTTATCGAGAAGCTATCTGATCTCTACAATAAAAGTGCTTCTAGGAGGCAGAGCCGCTGAAGAGTTGGTGTTTTCTGAAAGAACCAGCGGTGCGGCTAATGATCTTGAGAGAGTTACTGGCATAGCAAAAAAAATGGTATGCGAATGGGGAATGAGTGAAGTTGTCGGACCTGTGACTTTTGCCAAAGAGGAACAACAACCTTTTCTGGGTAGAGAAATTTCAAGAAAAAGTGATTACAGTGAAAGCACCGCAGTACAAATAGACCAGGAAACAAAAAAGATCATAAACGAAAGTTACAATGATGTATTAAAGCTTCTTAGAGACAATCTGGATACTCTGCATGAACTCTCTTCATTGCTTCTTGAAAAAGAAGTAATAGACTCAGCAGAGCTTGATGAACTGGTGTTAAAAACACAAAAATTAAGATCAGAAGTGAAAAAGCCCTTCGATATAACCAGCCGGGTCTAATTCATGTGGTTTTTTCCATCTATGCACTATGTTCTTTTTATGAACACCGCCCACAAAACAACCAGACATTCCACCGTGACCCGCTTTGATAAAACTCGGTTCAAAAAATCTAGATCTGAGTAAAAAACCCATTGTCATGGGAATCGTCAACATGACGCCGGACTCTTTTTATGATGGAGGACGGTACAACGATACCCAAAAGGCTCTTAAGAGAATTTCCTCCCTTATTGAAGATGGAGCTGATATTATCGATATAGGAGGAGAATCTACAAGACCAGGTTCTCTTGGCGTGAGTGCCCAAGAGGAACTTGACAGAGTCATACCCATAATAGAAGCAACTTCAGCGGAATTTGACATTGTAATATCTGTAGATACGACAAAAGCCACTGTTGCAGAGGAAGCTCTTGAGCGAGGAGCTTCGATAGTAAATGATATTAGTGGACTGAGTTTTGAACCACAGGTCGCACAAAAAGTATCGAAGAACAAAGGCGCCATTATACTCACCCATACAAGTTCGCGACCGGTTGATATGCAGAAAAAAACCTATTACAGCTCACTCATATCAGATATAACCAACAGTCTTCTGAGTTCAACCCAGATGGCCATAGAGTCTGGAATACCCGAAGATAATATAATAATTGACCCGGGCATAGGATTTGGAAAAACCACCGGGCAAAACTTGGAAATCATAAGAAAACTAGAAGAATTCTGCAAACTCGGGTTCCCGGTGTGTATTGGAACCTCGCGAAAATCCTTTATAGGGGAAATTCTTAATACCTACTCTGCAGAACAAAGATTGATAGGGTCTGTTTGCTCAGTAATAATATCAATGCTAAAAGGTATTTCTATCGTAAGAGTTCACGATGTACTTGAGACATCTCAGGCAATTCGGACGGTTCGAAACATATACGGGTAAGTGACAGACTTTACTATACAGAATTTTCGAGTTTTTTCAGACAGTCTGGATATCCTGATCGTCGCTATAATATTTTTCTACATACTAAAGGCCCTGCAGGGAACCAGAAGTTCTCAAGTCCTCATTGGACTCGGGGCAATGCTAATTCTCTACTTGACTTCAAAACAATGGGGCTTTTTCACGCTTAACTGGGTCTTAACTCACTTTCTCAGTTTTGTAATACTTATAGTAATAATCCTATTTCAAGATGACATAAGAAGGGGACTTGCAAACATAGGTAAAAACCCCCTTTTCTTCAGTTTCAATAAACACAAGGCAAATGAAGTTGTTATAGAAGAAATCGTAAATGCCTGCTCTTTTCTTTCTCCACGGAAAATAGGCGCTCTCATAGCTATCGAGAGGCAGGAAAGCTTAAGAACGTTTCCAGGAAGACCTATTAATGCCAGCCTATCAAGTGAAATGATTATAAGTATTTTCAATCCAGCTTCTCCTCTTCACGACGGAGGATTGATAATAAAAGACGAAACTATTGTTTCGGCCGGGTCATTTTTTCCCATCCTCACGAATCTCGAACTGGGAACAGAGCTGGGAACAAGACATAGGGCAGCGATAGCATTGTCAAACGAGACCGATGCTGTTGTAGTGGTTGTCTCTGAAGAGACGGGAAAGATCTCGGTTGCCGCAGGGGGGAAACTCAGAAGAATCGCCAACGAGAAGTTACTTAAGCCAAGTTTGGTTTCCGAACTGAGTGTTGAGAAGCCAAAAGCCGTAAAGATAAACTAAACGGGAAAAGCCTGATGAAGAAAAATCCTTTTTTTCAAGGTATTGGAAAAAAGACGATAGCACTTATGCTGGCAGTAGGCCTTTGGGCTTTTACCAATTTTGAGCTCGGCGTGGAAAGGGATATAAGTATTCCGCTACACTTCTTCGGCCTGCCCGAGAACCTAATTATAGTAAACAAACCACCGGTCAGCGTTGACCTTTCTATAAGGGGATCAAGAAGTCTTCTGTCTTCCTTCGCCTATTTGAACAAATCAGTTCCTATAAATCTGCAGAAGGTAGAACAGGGCTTTCTCAAAATAGACTTGAAGCAAGCGGCATCACAAATAGTTCCAGGGAGAATCGACATAGTTGAGGCGAGACCTCCAAAGCTCTCACTTAATATAGACAACCTTACAACGAAAAAATTCAAGGTAACCCCCGTTCTGGGAGAACTTGATTCCGGCTATGAGATATCACAGGACATACATGTGGTGCCTGAATTTGTGACGGTGAAAGGACCCGTTTCGCAGCTTGCGAAACTAGAAACCATAGAAACGGCAAAAATAAAACTTGAAGGAGAAAAAGCCGAATTCACTGCACCCGTACAGTTGCAGTTGCCTTCGCAATACATGGAAGTTCTTGAGGGTGACCATGTAAATATAACGGTCTATATAAAAGAGATATTGCTGACAAAAGAGTTTCGAGATATTGATATAGTTCCCCGCAATTTCGAAGGACTTGACTATAGCACTACTTCTGAGCTTAAGGCTAATTTGATATTTAACGGTCCCTATAAAACCATCAACAACCTTACAAGCAATGGAATTAATGTTTACATAGACGGCAACGACTTGAGCAAAAGTAGCAAGAAAAGGCTTAAGGTGAAGGTAGATTACCCAAACGCAAACTTGCTGAAACTCTCTAGTATTACTCCAAAAAGAATAATGGTTAAAGTCAAAAAATCTGCTGTTGAAAAATCTCCCTAGATATAAACTATGAGTTCTTTATCCGAATTCTCCGAGAGAAAAATTTTTGGAACCGATGGCATAAGAGGAGTTACAAACACCTATCCTATGACTCCTGAGATATCACTTGCTCTTGGGAAAGTCTTAACAAAATATCTGTCTGAGAGAACATCTGGCCACGTAAAAATACTCGTAGGCAAAGACACTCGTCTTTCGGGCTACGTCTTTGAACAGGCAATAGCTTCCGGCATAACCTCTATGGGGGGCGATGTATTGCTAGTGGGACCCCTACCGACTCCGGCCATAGCCTTTCTAACTTCAAATATGAGAGCTACAGCAGGAGTTGTTATCTCCGCATCTCATAATCCATATACCGATAACGGAATAAAAATATTTGATTCCACAGGCTTTAAGCTCTCAGACGGGACCGAGATCGAAATAGAGAAGATGGTTCTCGGAGACGAATGCATGCCCTCCCCTTCGCTTACTGGAAAAGCAAAAAGAATTGAGGATGCGGTAGGACGATACATAGTATTTCTGAAAAATACTTTCCCAAAAAACCTAACACTTGAAGGGCTCAATATTGTGGTCGATTGTGCCAATGGAGCAGCTTACAAGGTCGCACCGATAATTTTTGAGGAACTGGGAGCTAAGGTAACCACAATAGGCACCGAGCCGAACGGAACAAATATAAATGTTGATTGTGGAAGCCTGCGACCTGAGATACTTTTTGAAGAAGTGGTGCGAAGTGGTTCCGATATAGGAATAGCGCTTGATGGAGACGCGGATAGAGTTGTTTTCTCTGACGAAAACGGAAATGAAGTTGACGGTGATCATGTTCTCGCAATCTGTTCATCCGAAATGATAGAGACTGAGACCCTGTCAACAGACACCGTGGTGGCTACGCAGATGAGCAACATGGCCCTTGAAAATTACTTAAACGGACACGGGCTTAAGCTTGAAAGAACCCGTGTAGGCGACAGATATGTTGTAGAAGCCATGAGAAAAATCGGGGCGAATCTAGGTGGTGAAAAATCGGGTCATTTACTGTTTCTTGATCACTCAACCACGGGGGACGGTCTACTCGCCTCGCTTCAGATTCTAAGCATAATGAAAAGAAGAGAAAAATCGCTTTCTGAACTCGCCGGGATAATAGACATGTTCCCACAAGTTCTTAATAGTTTTGAGGTAAAGGAGAAAAAACCATTTGAACAAATTCCTGGGCTTGCTGAACTCACAAGAGAATCAGAAGAAATTCTTGGAAAAAAAGGGAGAATAAATATCAGATATTCCGGAACCGAACTGCTCGCACGAGTAATGGTAGAAGGAGAAAATGAAAGCCTTATAAACGAAATTGCTTCCCGCATATCTTCTGTAATAAATAAAAACATAGGGACAAGAGAGTTGTAGAGATGAAAACCAGATTGAACGTAAATGTTGATCACATAGCAACCCTGAGACAGGCTAGGATGGGAAGCGAACCGGATCCCGTAGCCGCTGCTTCGCAGGCCGAATTCGCCGGGGCAAATGGAATAGTGGTCCACCTGCGGGAAGACCGCCGTCACATTCAGGAAAGAGACCTTTTTCTAATAAAGCAAACTGTTCAAACAAAATTGAACATGGAAATGGCTGTTACGGATGATATGATCGAGATCGCAAAA